>RXJV01000046.1 GCA_003963075.1 Burkholderiales bacterium | reverse complement strand
CAAGCTGCTGACCATGCTCAACGCCATCGCCAAGAACGGGTCGAGTTGGGATCAGTCGCTGCACCAAGCTTGACTTTCAAGACGGTTGCTCAGTCCTGCTGCGGCCAGCCCAGGGCCGCAGCGTTCCGGTTCGGGTCAGCGCCCGGCCGGTGCCTGGCGCGGTGCGCCCAGGTGGCGGAAGGTGATGCGGCCCTTGCTCAGGTCATAGGGCGACATTTCCAGCGACACGTTGTCGCCGGCCAGGATGCGGATGTGATGCTTGCGCATCTTGCCGCCGGTGTAGGCGATGACCTTGTGGCCGTTGTTCAGCGTCACGCGAAAGCGCGAGTCCGGCAGGATCTCGTCGACGACGCCGTGCATTTCGATCAGTTCTTCTTTGGCCATGGGGCTGCGTTCTCCTGAGTGTCGTGAAGCCGGTGCGGCCCGAGGGCGGCACCGGTGCGGTTGGCAGGGCTGTCAGTGCGCCCGGGCCCAGGCGAGGCCTTCGGCGCGGGCGTAGCGCACGGCATCCCGGGCGCTGCGGAACCGGGGCGTGAACCGCATGACGCGGTCCACGCTGGCCATGCCCTGGCCGGAGCGGATCGACACCAGGGCGTCGAAGCCGCCGCCGCTGCGGGCCTGGCTCATCGGCGAGACGCGGAAGCGCCCCACCTCAAGGTTTTGCAATTCGTTCTTGTAGTTGTTCATGTTCTTCTTCTTGGGAGGACCGCCAGGGCTGGCGCCATGGCGGTGGAGTGCGTCGCAGGGCGACGCTCAGAGCGTCTGGATGCTCGAAGCCTGCAGGCCCTTGGGGCCCTGCTTGGTTTCGAACGAGACCTTGGCGCCCTCGGCGAGCGTGCGGAAGCCGCCGTTGTTGCGGATCTCGCTGTGGTGGGCGAAGAGGTCCTTGCTGCCGTCATCCGGCGTGATGAAGCCGAAGCCCTTGCCGTCGTCGAACCATTTCACGGTGCCGGTTTGAGTTGTCATGGTGTTTCCTTTTGAGGTGAACGAGTTGGAGAACACTCCGCCAGCGACATGCCGTGCAGAGACAGAAACACTCAAGAACACTCACCGGGAGTTGATGCTGTAGCGAGCCGCTCGCGAGAAGGGGCCAGGGGGTGGCCAGCGGGGCTGCAGTAAGACCTTGAAGAAAACGGTCTTGCGCGAATCTATGCGGCGATTGTAGCCGGCATGGTCATCGGCCCACCGGCACAAGGCCCACGCGCTCTGCAAGTGCGAGCCTTTGTACCGGTCGAGCAGCACAGCCGCGGGCAGGCCGTTCACTCCAGCGGCTGCGTCTGCGGCGTGCGGCGGAAGGCGGTCTTGTCGAAGCCCAGCGCGGCGGCGCGGTCCAGCAGGGCCTGCAGCGCGGCCTCGTCCATCTGCGGCGTGCGCGACAGCACCCAGGCGTACTGCCGGCTCGGCGCGCCCACCAGCACCTGGCGATAGTCCGGGTCCAGGGCCAGCACCCAGTAGTCGCCATAGAACGGCCAGAAGAAGCTCACGCGCAGCTTGGCATTGCCGCTGCCGTCGACGATCTTGGCGTGGCCCGTGATGTCGTCGATGCGCCCGTCGGCGAGCCGGCAGCGGTTGACGACCTTCACGCGGGCGCCGTCCAGCGTGTAGCGGGCCTGGGTGTCGGCCACGCACTGCTTCTGGAAGCGGTTGGGCAGCAGCGCGATCTCGTACCAGGCGCCGGCGTAGCGGGCCAGGTCCACCGTGGGCACGGTCGGCAGCGGCGCGGTGTCGGCCACCGCCAGCAGCGGGGCCATCAGCAGAAGGAGCAGCAGGTGTCGCATCGCAAGGGTCAGCCGTAGGCGTAAAAAAGGGCCGCGAAGAAGTGGCAGACGCTGCCACCCAGCACGAACAAATGCCAGACGAAGTGCGAGTAGCGCACCCGGTTGTCGAGCAGGAACACGAAGGCACCCAGCGTGTAGCTCAGGCCGCCCGCCACCAGCAGCGTCAGTCCGGCGGCCGGCAGGCGGGCGACCAGCGGACCGGCGGCCAGCAGCACCACCCAGCCCATGGCCAGATAGAGCCCGGTGGACACCAGGCGGTGCCGCAGCCGGTTCAGCAGCTTGATCGCCACGCCGAAGGCCGCCGCGGCCCAGACGACGATCAGCAGCGTGACGCCCGGCCCGGTGTGCAGCACACCCAGCGTGAAGGGGGTGTAGCTGCCGGCGATGAAGACATAGATGGCCGCATGGTCCATGCGCAGCAGCCAGGCCTTGGCGCTGCCCTCGGGCAGCGCGTGATACAGCGTCGAGACCGCGTAGAGCAGGATCATCGTCGTCGCGAACACCGCTGCCGCCACCACGTCGGCCACCCCGCCGTGGCCCACCGCCCGCGTCACGAGGATGGGCAGGGCCGCGATGGCGAGCAGCGCGCCCAGGCCGTGGCTGAGGGCATTGGCGATCTCTTCGCCGATCGTCTGGGGCCGGTCGGCGGTGCTGTGGGGGGTGGACATGATGGGCTGGAACTGCGAACGCAACGCCCCGAGCATGCCAGCTCGGCATGACCGGCGCGCGCGAGGGGGCGGAACGGCCCCTCACCCCGGACAACTCCGGTCCTGACCTGGGCTTGGCAGTGCGACCACAATCGGCCTCCCGAGCATCACCCAGAGCCCCCTTGTCCACCCCACGCTACGACCCCATCAGCCGGAGCTTGCACTGGCTGACCGCGCTCGCCGCGACGGCCGCCTTCCTGCTGGGGCCGGAGGGCTTCGGTCGGCTGATGCATGAGGGCACCGACCCGGCCACCCGCTGGGACATCGTCTGGCACGAGTCGCTGGGCCTGCTGGTGCTGGGCCTCACGCTGCTGCGGCTGCTGTGGGTGGCGTTGCGGCCCGGCAAGCCGCATTTCGACATGCCCTTGTGGATGCGGCTGCTGTCGCGCGCCGTGCACGGGCTGTTGTGGCTGCTGCTGCTGGCGCTGCCGCTCACGGCCCTGCTGGCCCTGGGCAGCGAAGGCCACCCGCTCACGCTGCTGGGCGGCGTGCGGCTCAACCAGTTCCCTGGCATCGCCGGCTCGGCGCTCGGCGAACTCACCGACTGGGGCGAACTGCACGGCTCGCTCGGCGACGCGCTCATCGCGCTCGCCGGCGCCCATGCCCTGGCGGCGCTCTACCACCACTTCGGCCGCCGCGATGGTGTGCTGGCGGCCATGCTGCCCTGGCGCCTGCGCCGCTGAAGGCCGGCCCCGCGGCCTGCGGTGTGAAGGGGATGGCGTCGCCGCGCCGAATCGTTAAGCTGCCCGGCCAAGCCCGGCTGCGCTTGGGCGATGCAGTCCGGCCCGTGCCCATGGCGCTGCGTGGCCGGTTCACAGCCCTCTCAACCCGCGTCCTGTCCATGAAACCTTCCGCCCTCCTGCTCCTCGCGGCGCTGTGCGCCGCCGCCTCGGTGGCCGCCTCGGCGGCCGAGCTGAACGCCTGCACCCTCGGTGCCCCCGAAGTCATCAAGCAGCACACCGGCCTGGCCCTGAGCATCAGCAAGGCCGGCACGCCGGCGGGTCCGGGCGGCAGCAGCAGCTGCGCGCTCACCGGCAAGCCGCTGCAGAGCATGGATGTGCAGCTCTGGCGCGGCAGCAGCGCGGCCAGCTTCTTCCAGCCGGCGATGTACAAGGCCAAGGAATACGCCGGTCCCGGCTACAAGGCCTTCATCGCGCACAAGGCGTCGGGCCCGGCGGGCCGCCAGGTCTATTCCGGCAGCGGCGGCGTGCTCAAGGGCGACACCTACCTCAGCGTCATCTTCGATGCCCGCGACCAAGCGGTCAGCGAAGCCCAGCTCAAGGCCCTGCTCGACCATCTGGCGGCCCAGCTCTGACCCTTGCAGCCGCCGGCGCAAGGCCGGCCGGTTCGTCAGGCTAGAGGTCCGCGCCGCCGCGCCGACCGGCCTTCACCGCGCCTCGCTTGGCCTTGCCGGCCAGCCGGCGCTGCTGCGAGCCGAAGGTGGGCTTCGTCGCCCGCCTGGCCTTGGGCACGTGGGCCGCGGCCTGCACCAGTTCGATCAGCCGGGCCAGTGCATCGGCCCGGTTGCGCTCCAGGCTGCGCGAGTCCTGGGCCTTGATGACGACGACGCCGTCCGCCGTGATGCGCTGGTCGGCCCAGGCCAGCAGCCGGGTCTTGACGGCCTCGGGCAGGCTGGAGGCGCGGATGTCAAAGCGCAGGTGGACGGCGTTGCTGACCTTGTTGACGTTCTGGCCGCCGGGGCCGCTGGCGCGGATGGCGTCGAACTGGAGTTCGTCCGGCTGCGGTGACCAGCGGAGGTCAGGCACTGCGGATGGGCACGCGCGGCGCGACGGCGCACATCAGCTCGTAGCCGATGGTGCCGGCGGCGCGGGCCACCTCGTCGATGGGCAGGCGCGACCCGTGGGGCCCCTCGCCCCACAGCGTCACCTCGCTGCCCCAGCCGCTGGCAGGCAGGGCGGTCAGGTCCACGGCCAGCATGTCCATCGACACGCGGCCCACCGTGGTGCTGCGCTGGCCGTCCACCAGCACCGGCGTGCCGGTGGGGGCATGGCGGGGGTAGCCGTCGGCATAGCCACAGGCCACGATGCCGACGCGCATCGGCCGCTCGGCGGTGAAGGTGCTGCCATAGCCCACCGTGTCGCCGGGCTGCAGGTCCTGCACGCCGATGACCTGCGATCGCAGCGTCATCGCCGGGCGCAGGTCCCAATGCGCAGCGTCGTGCTCGGGGAAGTCGGGCACGCCGCCGTACATCATGATGCCGGCGCGCACCCAGTCATGGGCGGTGCGGCCCGGGTGGCGCAGCGTGGCGGCGCTGTTCGCGATGCTGCGCTCGCCGGCCAGGCCGTCGGTGGCGGCCTCGTAGGCGGCGAGCTGGTGGGCGATGCCGTCCTGGCCGAGGCGCAGCGCGTCGGCGTCCGAGAAATGGGTCATCAGCCCGATCTCGTCGACCTGAGGCAGGGCCTGCAGTCGGGCATAGGCCGCGCGGAAGGCGGCCGGCGGGAAGCCGAGCCGGTTCATGCCCGAGTTCAGCTTCAGGAACACCCGGTGCGGCTCATGGGTCTTGTGCATGGCCAGCCAGTCGATCTGCTGCTCGCAATGCACCGCATGCCAGAGCTTGAGCCGCGAGCACAGCTCCAGGTCGCGCGGCTCGAACACGCCCTCGAGCAGCAGGATGGGGCCGCGCCAGTCCAGCGCGCGCAGCCGCTCGGCCTCGGCCAGGTCCAGCAGCGCGAAGCCGTCGGCGCCGCGCAGGCCGGGGTAGGCGCGCTCGATGCCGTGGCCGTAGGCATTGGCCTTGACGACGGCCCAGACACGGGCATTGGGCGCCTGGGCGCGGGCACGGCCGAGGTTGTGGGCCAGGGCGTCGGGGTGGATCAGGGCTTCGATGGGGCGCGGCATGACGCGATTTTGCGCGACCGGGCACCATCCGGGTGCGGCTCGGGGCGCATGCTATAAACCCGCGCCGCACTCGTTCGCCGGCTCACCCGCAGAAGACAGCTCAGGATTGCGCCTCGCCCGATGAAACGCGGCTTCTACACCATCATGTCGGCGCAGTTCTTCAGCTCGCTGGCGGATAACGCGCTGTTCGTCGCGGCCGTCGAACTGCTGAAGTCCTCCGGCGCGGCCGAGTGGCAGCGCGCTGCCCTGGTGCCGATGTTCGCGCTGTTCTATGTCGTGCTCGCACCTTTCGTGGGCGCCTTTGCCGACGCGGTGCCCAAGGGCAAGGTCATGTTCTATTCCAACAGCATCAAGGTGGTCGGCTGCCTGATGATGCTGTTCGGCACCCATCCGCTGGCGGCCTATGCCGTGGTCGGCCTGGGGGCTGCGGCCTATTCGCCGGCCAAGTACGGCATCCTGACCGAGCTGCTGCCGCCGTCGCAGCTGGTCAAGGCCAACGGCTGGATCGAGGGCCTGACCATCGCCTCCATCATCCTTGGCGTGCTGCTCGGCGGCCAGCTGATCGGCGACCGGGTGTCGGGCATGCTGCTGTCCATCGACGTGCCGATGATCGACACCGGCATCGACACGCCGCCCGAGGCCGCCATCGCCAGCCTCGTCGGCCTGTATGTGCTGGCGGCGCTGTTCAACCTGCGCATCCCGCGCACGACGGCGGCGCTGCAGCCCTTCGCGCACAGCGTGGTCGGGCTGGTGCGGGACTTCTCGGCCTGCAACAGCCGGCTCTGGCAGGACAAGCTGGGCCAGATTTCGCTCGCGACCACGACGCTGTTCTGGGGCGTCAGCGGCAATCTGCGCTACATCGTGCTGGCCTGGGCCGCCGCGGCCCTGGGCTATGGCACCCAGCAGGCCTCGTCACTGGTGGGCGTGGTGGCCATCGGCACGGCGGCGGGTGCGGTCGTCGCGTCGCTCTACTGCCGGCTGGACCGCGCCACCTCGGTGATCCCGCTGGGCATCGTGATGGGTGTGACGGTGATCTTCATGAACTTCATCCACAACGTCTGGGTGGCGGCGCCCTTCCTGGTCTTTTTGGGCGCGATCGGCGGCTATCTGGTGGTGCCGATGAATGCGCTGCTGCAGCACCGCGGCCACAACCTGATGGGCGCCGGCCGCAGCATCGCGGTGCAGAACTTCAATGAACAGGCCTGCATCCTCGGCCTCGGCGCCTTCTACACGGCCATGACACGTTTCGGCCTGTCGGCCTTCGGCGCGATCACGATCTTCGGCCTTGTCGTGGCCGGCACGATGTGGTGGATCCGGCGCTGGCACCAGCGCAACCTCGTCGAGCACCAGGACGAGGTCGAACAGCTGCTCGACCTGGCCCGCACCGACCACCTGCCCGTGGACCGGTAGCCCACCGCCTAGCGGCTTCGCCGGCCTGTCAATTCACTGGCTTTGTCCGCTCGAGCCGCGGCCCTTGCGGCCGGTGCTGGCGGGGACGAGATGTTTGCCTTCCAGCACCATCTCGATGTGCTCGCTCCAGGCGCGGGCGATCTTGAAGCAGCCGCTGTGGTTGAGGTGGATCTCGTTGTGCCAGTCGCCGCTGATGCCGGTGGAGCCCGGCGCGGCCAGGGCCAGCGGCACGGTCGTCGAGTCGAACACGAACAGGCCCGGGAAGGCCTCCTTGTCGGCGGCCATGCTCTTGAGCAGCTGCGCGAGGTGGAAGACCATCAGCCGGCTCACGGCGGCCCAGTCGGCGGCGGGCACGCCATAGGCCTTCATCGCCGGGTAGAGCCAGGGGCCGCTGGCGGCGCCCAGGTCGTCGTTGCTGGCGGCGCCGGCGGGCCGGGGCATCGGCACGGCATAGCAGTGCATGAAGACCGGCTTGCCGGCCGACGGCCCCTGGTCACGTAGGCTCAGCAGATGCTTGACATTGGTGCGCAGGTAGTCGGCGTAGGTGGCCCAGCCGGGCTCGGAGAAGTAGCGTGCCACGCCGGCCGACGGCGGGCCCCATTCGGTCTGGCGGCGCAGCAGGCGCAGTTCCAGCGCGATCGGCTCACCGTTCCAGTTCAGCGCCGGAGTGCGCGCGGCGGCAATCAGGTCATTGCCGCCCACCGACAGCAGCAAACCGTCCCAGACCGGCGCCTCCGGCCCGGTCAGCAGCCCGACGAAGTCGGCGCTGGACTCCAGGTCCACCATGTGCGAGAGCGCATTGCCGGTGCCGGCACAGTTGACGGCCGCGGTTTTCGAGCGGAACACCAGCTCCTGCAGCAGGTTGGCATGGGCATTGAGCTTGGCCACCGAGTTCGAGAACCACGAGTCCCCCTGCGCCAGCAGCTTCCAGCGGAAAGCCTCGAAGTCGGGCGGGGTGGGGCTGGCCAGATCGGCCGGGGTGAAACAAGCCAGGTGATCCATGAACGTGATGTTGTCCGAAATTGCTGACCGCAGGACGCCCCGCGGAGGCGGCGCTCGAATTTCGCGCGATTGGAAGGCCTGCCACGCGCAGGATGCCATGCTACAAACCCTGGGAAGCGCCCAGGGGTAGCATCGCGCAGCTTTTTTGAGGAGGGACCATGGCCGAAAACGTGTTCGACTTCCAGGCGGTGTCGATCCGCGGCGAGCCGGTCGACCTCGCTGCCCAGCGCGGCAAGGTGCTGCTGATCGTCAACACGGCCAGCGAATGTGGCTTCACGCCCCAGTTCAAGGGCCTGGAGCAGCTCTGGGCCGACTATGGCCCCCGCGGCCTGGTCGTGATTGGCTTTCCGAGCAATGAATTCGGCGGCCAGGATCCGGGCAGCAATGACCAGATCGCGAGCTTCTGCGAGATGAACTACGGCGTGAGCTTCCCGATGATGGCCAAGATCAAGGTCAACGGCAGCGAGGCCCACCCGCTGTGGAAGTTCCTGAAGAGCGAGAAGCCCGGCTTCCTGGGTACCGAGGCGATCAAGTGGAACTTCACCAAGTTCCTGATCGGCCGCGACGGCCAGGTCATCAAGCGCTATGCGCCCAACGACGCGCCCGACAAGCTGCGCAGTGACATCGAGGCCGCGCTGGCCGCGTAGCCCGAACGGCCGCCGTCATGGCGGGTCGCAGCGGTACAGCCAGCGGCCCCGCCCCCTTTGCACCGCGCCGCTCGCCTCGGCCTGGGCCAGCAGTTCATTGGCCGTCTGCCGGGACACATGGGCCAGGCGTGCCAGTTCGGTCTGCGTGGCCTGCACGGCCAGCCAGCCCGGCCCGGCCGGTAGGCCGCGCTCCGCGGCGAGCTGTGACAAGGCCAGCCTGAAGCGTTCCGGTGCCGCCAGATGCCGGGCGGCCTGCAGCAGTCGCAGCGTGCCGTCGTAGCGCCGCGCGAACTCGGCCAGCAGGGCACGCGCAAAGCCGGGGACTTCGTCCATCAGCAGGGCATAGGCCTCGCGGCCGATCACGGCGACCTCGCTGGCCTCGCGGGCCACCGCCTCGTACTCCGACGGCAGCCGGGCGGCGAAGGCGGCCAGCCCGAAGAACTGCGGCGGCGCGACGTCGCCCAGCACCGACACACGGCCGTCCAGCCCGGTGAAGCGCGATTCGATGGCCCCGGACGCCAGCGCATAGAACGCCGCTGGCCGCTGACCCTGCATGAACAGGCTGCGCCCGGCTGCCAGCCGCCGGCGCGGCACCAGTGCCGGCAGCCGCGCCGCCACATCGGGCGGCAGGGCCAGGTCGGGGAAGTTCGCGGCGATCAGCGCGCAGATGTCTGGGGCCGCGGTCATGCCGCGATTGTCGGCTGGCCGACACAAGCCGCCGGCTCCCCGACCTATGCTGGGCCCATGACCCGCGACGATCTTCCCCAGCTGCTGCGCCGCTTCGGCCGCGACGAATGCGCGCAGGAGCCGCTCTACACCGCGTTGTGCGAGCTGGCCGCCGACAGCCCGGAGGCCCTCGCGTTGCTGGCCGAGGCGCCGCCCGAGCAGCGCAAGGCCAATCTGCTGCTGGCCGCGCTGCACGAGCGGGTGCTTGCCGGCGCCGCGCCGGCCTTGGCAGCCTATTTCCCAAGCGCCGGTGGCGGTCGGTCGCCCGATGCGTCCCTGGCTGCTGCGCTGGCCGCCTGCCTGAGCGAGCAGCATGTGGCGCTGCTGCAGCATCTGCGCCATGGCGCCACGCAGACCAATGAGGTCGGCCGCGCCGCCGCGATCTGGCCCGCGCTGGGCGCCGTGGCGGCGGCCACCGGCGCCAGCGACATCGCGTTGCTGGATTTCGGCTGCAGCGCCGGACTTAACCTGGGGCTGGACGAGGTGGTGCTGCGCTACCGCAGCGATGACGGCACCGAGCAGCTGCGCGGCGCCCCGGCGGACGCGGCGCGCCCCGAGGTGGCCTGCCGCTGGCTGGGCGCGGCACCCCTGCCCGAACCGCCGGCGCGGTGGCGCCTGGTGGCGCGCCACGGGCTGGACCCGGCGCCCGTCGATGTGAACGACCCTGCCGGCCTGCGCTGGCTGCAGGCCTGCCTGTGGCCGCACGACGCCACCCGGCGCGAGCGTCTGCAGCGCGCCGCCCGCCGGCTGCAGGCCCTGCCGCACCGGCTGCAGCAGGCCGACGATTGCATCGCCGCGATCGCACCCTGGCTGGCCGGCCTGCCGGCCGGCGTGCAGCCGGTGCTGTTGACGAGCTGGGTGCTGTACTACCTGAACGATGCCGACCTGGCGCGGCTGCGTGCCACGGTCGATGCCCTGTCGCAGCGCCACGGCCTGGCCTGGCTCTGCGGCGACCTGGCCCGGCTCAGCGCCCCCGAGGGCCCCTGGCCGCCCGAGCCGCTGCTGCCCGCAGACCTGAGCGCCTCGTCTCTGACGCTGTGGACCCTGCGCCGCCAGGGCCGCACGCAGCCGCTGGCCTGGAGCCACCCGCACGGCCGCTGGCTGCAGTGGCTGTGAGCGCCGCCGCGGGCCGCTCCGATAATCGCAGCTCCCCAACGGAGTTGTTCCCATGTTCCAGCACGTCGATGCCTACGCCGGTGATCCCATCCTGAGCCTCAACGAGGCCTTCCAGAAGGACCCCCGCGCCAGCAAGATCAACCTGTCCATCGGCATCTATTTCGACAACGACGGCCGCATTCCCATGCTGCCCTCGGTGCGCGCGGCCGAGCTGGCCGTCGTCGAGGCGGCCGGCGCGCGGCCCTACCTGCCGATGGAAGGCGCCGCCAACTTCCGCAGCGCCGTGCAGGGTCTGCTGTTCGGCGCCGAGCACCCGGCGCTGAAGGCTGGCCGCATCGCCACCATCCAGGGCGTGGGTTCCAGCGGCGGCCTCAAGGTCGGCGCGGACTTCCTGAAGCGCTATTTCCCCGACAGCCGCATCTACCTGTCCGACCCGACCTGGGACAACCACCGCGCCGTGTTCGAGGGCTCGGGCCACAGCTGCGAAACCTATCCCTACTACGACCCGGCCACCGGCGGCGTGCGCTTCGACGCACTGCTCGCCGCCTTCCAGGCCCTGCCGGCGCGCAGCGTGGTGCTGATGCATGCCTGCTGCCACAACCCGACCGGCGTTGACCTCACGCCCGACCAGTGGCGCGCCCTGGTGCCAGTGTTCCGCGAGCGCCAGCTGCTGCCCTTCCTGGACCTGGCCTACCAGGGCTATGGCGACGGCATCGAGGAAGACGCCTTCGCGGTGCGCCTGCTGGCCGACGAGGGTGTGAGCTTCCTGATCGCCAACAGCTTCTCCAAGAGCATGAGCCTGTACGGCGAGCGCTGCGGTGCGCTGAGCGTCGTCTGCCCTGATGCCGACCAGGCCGCCCGGGTGCTGGGCCAGCTCAAGTTCATGATCCGGCGCAACTACTCCAACCCGCCGATGCACGGCGGCCAGATCGTCGCCAAGGTGCTGACCGACCCGGCCCTGCGCGCGATGTGGGAGGCCGAGGTCAAGGAGATGCGCGAGCGCATCCAGTCCATGCGCCGCGAGCTGCACGCGGTGCTGGTCGCCAAGCTGCCGGGCCGCAACTTCGACTACTTCCTGACCCAGCGCGGCATGTTCAGCTACACCGGCCTCACCGCCGAGCAGGCGGACCGGCTCAAGACCGACTTCGGCGTCTACATCCTGCGCTCGGGCCGGATGTGCGTGGCCGGGCTCAACACCCGCAACGTCGAGGCCACCGCCGAGGCCATGGCCGCGGTGCTGGCGGCCTGACCACTGCCGGGCGCCATAACGCCCGGTGATGGCCCAAGCCGCCGGTTTCATTGGTGGCGACCCGCGGCCCCCTCTACGCTGACGCCTGGAGAGTCGGCCAGGGACGGGATGAAACATTGCGTGGTGATCGGCGGCGGCGTGGTGGGCCTGACCACCGCCTGGGCGCTGCTGGAGCGCGGGCATGCGGTGACGCTGCTGGAGCGCGAGCCCGAGGTGGCGCGCGGCGCCAGCCTGGCCAACGGCGGGCAGCTCAGCTACCGCTATGTGTCGCCGCTGGCGGACGCCGGCGTGCCGCTGAAGGCGCTGCGCTGGCTGCTCGACCCCGACGGCCCGCTGCGCTTCAAGCCCGAGGCGCGCTGGGCACAGTGGTCCTGGCTGCTGGCCTTCCTGGGCAACTGCCGCGGCCCGGTCAACCGCCGCACCACCGAGCGGCTGCTGGCGCTTGGCGCCCTTAGCCAGGCCGCGTTCGCCCGGCTGCAGGCCGCGGCCGGCCTGGGCGAGGTGATGGCCCTGCGCGCGCCGGGCAAGCTCGTCGTCTACCGCCGGCCGGCCGAGTTCGCGCGCGTCGCCGCGCGGGCCCGCGGCTGCGCGGCGGAGCAGGCCCTGTCGCATGACGAATGCGTCGCGCTGGAGCCGGCCCTGGCCGACACCGAGGCCACGCTGGCCGGTGGCATCTTCACGCCCGGCGAGGCGGTGGCCGACTGCCAGGCCTTCTGCGCGGCGCTGCATCAGCGGCTGGGTGCCGAGGCGCACTTCCGCAGCCGGCTCGGCGTGCAGGTCGAGGGCTTGCGGCTGGACCCTAACGGCGCGGTCATTGGCGTGCAGACCGCAGACGGCGACGTGGCCGCCGATACGGTCGTGCTCGCGGCCGGCCTGCACAGCCGGGTGCTCGCCGCCCAGGTCGGCGTGCGCCTGCCGCTCTACCCGCTGAAGGGCTACAGCCTGACCGCGCCGGTCGAGGCCGGTCACCGCCCGCCCGAGGTCAGCGTGACCGATTTCGAGAAGAAGATCCTCTATGCCCGCATCGGCGCCCAGCTGCGGGTGGCCGCGATGGTGGACCTCGTCGGCGAGGACGCGAGCCTGGACCCGGGCCGGCTGGCCTCGCTGCAGCGCTCGGTGCGCGCCACCTTTCCGCATGCGGCCGACTACGACCGCGCCACGCCCTGGGCCGGCCTGCGCCCGGCCACGCCCAGCGGTGCGCCCATCGTCGGCGCCAGCGGCGTGCCCGGCCTGTGGCTCAATGTGGGCCATGGCGCGCTCGGCTTCACCTTCTCCTTCGCGACGGCCAACCTTGTGGCCGAGCTGCTCAGCGGCCGCCCGTCGCCGCTGCCGCTGGACGGCCTGACGCTGTGATCACCGCCGACACCCTCGCCCAGGCCTTGCTCGACGCGGTGCGGGCCCAGCATTTCGAGCAGACGCCCGACAGCCTGCGGCACGGCGGCCCGGTGGCCGAGCGGCCCAGCCTGGACCTGGCCGTGGCCTGCTTCCCGCCGGGCCGCCCGCCGGTGGCGGCCAATGTGCTGTTCTCGCGCGAGCTGCCCGAGGGCTTCATCGCCCGGCCGGCCGTCGGCTTCGGCGCGATCGAGAACGTCGGCTTCCACGCCGACCTGCGGGATGCCGCCGGCACCTCCATCGCCTGGCAGCCCGGCGCCCGCTGGGAGGCGCTCGCCTTCCCGGCCTGGTTCGGGCAGGGCCCGCGCTTCGTCGCACCTTACCCGGCCTCGCTGCTGAAGGTGATGGTGGCCGTGGGCATCGGCCGGCTGGTGGACCAGGACCGCAGCGCCTGGGCCCTGCCCTGGGCCTGGGGCGGCCAGACCCGCGCCATCGCCGACTGGCTGTGGGACATGATCATCGTCAGCAGCAACGACGCGACCTCGGCGCTGGTGGCCCATCTGCATGCGCGCGGCGCCATCCGCCGCGTGGGCGGCGTGGAGGTGCACAACGAACTGCACGAGCTGTTCCGCGTCGAGGGCCTGCCGGGCCTGCAGATTGCCAACACCCAGCCCGACGGCGGCTGGGGCAACGGCTCGGGGTCGGGCGTCGGCCAGATCCAGATGACCGCCTGGGATGCCCTGCGCCTGATGTGGCGGCTGGACGCCGATGCGCCGCCCGCGCCCTGGCTGCCGGCCGGCGCACCGCCGCTGCTCAGTGACGCGAGCCGGGCCGTGCTGCGCCGTGCGCTGGACGGCCAGCAGCTTGGCGAGATCCTGTCCAGCACCGCGCTGTCGCCCACGCTGCCCGGCTGGGTCGCGGGCATCCCCGGCGCCGGCGTGCGCTACGCCCACAAGACCGGCACCACCGAGAACTACGCCAGCGACGCCGGCATCGTGCAGGCCGAAGGCGGCCTGCACTACCTGATCGCCATCACCACCAACCTGGGCAGCCGTTACCGGCCGCACGAAGACTGCGCCACCACCTGGAAGCTGCCGGCGCTGGGCGCGGCGGTGCATGCCTGGTTGAAGGCCGGGCTGGAGGCTTCGCTGTAAGCCTCGCGGTAGGCCTCGCTGGCCTGAGCCGGCCGGGCCCTAAGCGCGGCCGCTGCCGCGCCGGTGCCGCCTGCCCAGCGCGGCGCTGTGGCGGCCCGCAGCGATCACCAGAACCTGTAGTTCACCGTCACCTGGTAGGCGCGGCCACGCGGGTCGGCGACACGGGGCTCCCAGGAGCTGCCGGCACCGGTGTTGCTGTCGTAGGCGGCAGAGAACGGCGGGTCGTCGTTGAGCAGGTTCTTGATGCCCAAAGTCAGGCCCAGGTTCTTGATGCCGGTGTAGCTGATGCTGGCGTTGTAGGTGACGTATTTGGCCACCTCGGGGCGCCAGTCCGGCGGCGTGATGCTGCCATTGGCCACGCCGGGCAGCACCGCGTCTCGGTAGCCGGAGCGCCAGAGTTGCTGGAAGGTGCCGCTCCAGTCGCCCTGCGCGTAGTTGAAGGTCAGCGAATGCTTCCAGCGCAGGCCCAGATCGCCGGCTCGCGTGAACACGCCGATCTCGCTGGCGCCCATCGGGGCGCTGGCAACCAGCCGTGAGCGCTTGTCGAGCAGGTAGCTGCCATCCAGATTGACCGTCAGGCGCCCAGCGCCCAGCGGCGTCGTGCCGCGCAGCGACAGGTCCAGGCCCTTGGTGATGGTTTCGCCGGCGTTCACCCAGCGGTCGTCGATGGAGGTCAGCGCGCCCGAGGCATCGCGAATGAAGTTGTCGGTGAACAGCGCGTAGTTTTTGACCAGGTCCGACAGCGCGATCGACTGGATGGTGCCGGTCTTACGGATCTGCCACCAGTCCGCGCCGAGCGCCAGGTCGGCGCTCGGTGACCAGACCAGGCCCCAGGTCCATTGCTGGCTCTTTTCGGGGCCCAGATTGGGCTTGCCGCCGGTCAGCACGTCGGGCGTGATCGCGGCGCAGGCCGGATTGTTGGCATCGACGATACCGCTCGGGCATTTGCCAGGGTCGACCAGATCCTTGCCGGAATAGGGTGAGACGGTGATTCCGTTGAACAGCTGGTTGAAGGTTGGCACGCGAAAGCCCCGGCTGGCCGAGGCGCGCAGCAGCAACTGCTCGAAGGGCTGGTAGCGCAGCGAGAACTTCGGGTTGGTGGTCGCGCCGAAGCCGGTGTAGTCGTCGCGGCGCACGGCAGCGCCGACTTCAAGCTGCTTCATCACCGGCACCAGCACTTCGGCGAACACGGCCTTGATGTCGCGCTTGACGGTATCCAGCGTGTTCACGCTGTCGAAGGGGGCGTTCAGGATGCTGGCCTGCGTGGCCGCGTCGACGGCGTTGCCGTTGAACCGGTATTTCTCGGTGCGTACATCGGCACCGACGGCGGCCATCACGTCGCCTGCCGGCAGCTTGAACAGCGGCCCGCTGGCCGTCACGTCGGCCTGGCGCAGCGTGAACTTGCCGCCGTACAGCGTCACGCCGTCGGCGCGCACACCGTCCAGCGCGGTCAGCGCGGCGCTGCTCTGCGTGATGCCGTCGGCCGAGAACGGGTTGAGCGTGCCGTTGTTGAGCAGGGCGGCGAAGGGCTTGCTGTAGATGTAGCCGCGCTTGAGCCGTGAGGTGGTGTCGCTGCTGGCCTGCGACAGCCCGGCGCGGTAGTCCCAGCCGCCGATCAGTGGGCCCTCGGCACCAACGAGCAGGCGCTGGGTGTCGGATGTCGTCTCGATCTCGCGGTTACCGCAGGGCATGCAGCGCCAGCGAAACGCCAGCGGCAGACCGCGGTTCTTCTCCAGCGTCGGGAAGGTCGCCACCAGCGCGTTGAACACACGGTTGTAGGCCTCGCCCGTGTTCGGGTAGGCGAGGTTGTAGAAGGGGCTGCTGGTCGATGCCGAGCTGCTGATCTGATTCGGCGAGAAGCTCTTGTCGCTGACCACGTGGGCGCCGACATACTCGGCGAAGACCTGGTGCTCGCCGAGGGCCAGCGTGCCGCGCAGCACCGCGTTGGTGGACTTGACCGGCTGCTGCAGCACCGCGGCACGGCCGGTATCCCAGGCGCAGCCCCAGCGGGCCGCCGGCGATGCCCACAGCACGGCGTCATAGGGCGCCTGGCCGGCAATGGACGCGCAGCCGGCCTGGCCCGGCAGGTTCAGGACATTGATGCCATTCATGGCCAGCGTGGTGCCGGGCTGGATGGGGCCGGTGCCGCGACCGGTGTTGTTCAGGTTGTCGCGGCTCAGCGCATTGTTCAGGCTGCCGATCGCGAACACGGTCGCGAACGGCGTGCCGCGCGTGTCCACCGACAGCCCGCGGTTGGGCTGGAAGGTGTTGACGAAGCTGCGCTGGTCGCCGCGCAGCATCTGCGTGTCGCTGACCGACAGCGAGGCCAGCAGGTTGAAGCGCTCGGTCGCCAGGTTGCCGTAGCCGCCGGTCAGCTGCACGCGGCTGATGTTGCCGCCGCCGGCCTGGGTCAGGTCGGTGAAGGCCTGGGCCTCCAGTCCGGCGTAGTCCTTGCGCAGGATGAAGTTGATGACACCGCCGATGGCGTCGGTGCCGTAGATCGCCGAGGCGCCGTCCTTCAACACCTCGACGCGCTCGATCGCGGCGAAGGGGATCTGCTGCAGGTCGACGACGCCGCCGTTCAGCCCGTGGGCGGCCACCCGCCGGCCGTTCAGCAGGATCAGGGTGCTGGCCGCACCCTGGCCGCGCAGATTGGCCGAGCTGGCGCCGTTGTTGCCGCGCGCCGCGCCTGCAACCACGTCCGCGTTGGAGGCCAGGTTGTCCAGGCCATTGCCGTTGACTGACAGCGTCGCGATCAGCTGCTCGGCCGACACGATGCCCTGGCGCTCGATGTCCTTGCGCGAGATCACCTGCAGGGGCAGCGCACCCTCGTCCTTCAGGCGCTTGATGCTGGAGCCGGTCACCTCGACCCGTTCCAGCCGGGTGCCGGCATCGGCCTGAGCCCACGCGGCGCCCGCATGGGCAGCGAGGCCGAGTACCGCGAGTGGGGCCACCAGACGATTCAATTTCATGGACAGGACTCCTTCGTTGGATGGTCGGGGATGTTCGCTGGCCTGCAACGCAGCGCCCAGAGGCCACACCCGAGGTGTGGCGCGTTTTCCGATGAATGCTTGTGCGCGCTGCATAACCTGCCGGAATGTGTGGCCGCGTTCCCGCACGGCACGGGTGCGCCGCGGCCCCTCTACAGTGCCTGGGCACCTGTATTGGAGTTTTTGGGAGCGTTTCAATGCGACTGATCACCGAGGCCGAAGTCGCGGCCGTGCTCGACCCCGACAGCGCCGTCCGCGCGCTGCGCGCCGCCTTCGCCCAGCATGGCCGCGGCCGGGCCCAGGTGCTGGCCCGCCAGCGCGCGACGGCGACTCAGGGCGGCGCCGCGCTGGCGATCAGCGCGATGGGCGCCATCCTCGATGCCGATGCAGACCTGCCGGCCGTGCTGGGCACCAAGGTCTACTCGGCGCGCAACGGCCGCTACCACTTCCTCGTCAGCCTGTTCGCCGCCGACAGCGGTGAGGCACTGGCGACGCTGCAGGCCAACGAGTTCACGCGGCTGCGCACGGCCGCGGCCACCGCGGTTGCGGCGGACCTGCTGGCCCTGCCGGATGCGCGCACGCTGGCCGTCTTCGGCGCCGGCATCCAGGCACGCGCCCACGTGGAGGCGCTGAGCCGCGTGCGCCGCTTCGAGCGTGTGCTGGTCTGCGCCCGCTCGGGCGGCGAGGCGCTGGCGCGGGAGCTGCAGGCCGCGCTGCGCCTGACCGTGCGCAGCGCCGCGGCGGCCGAAGCCGCGGCCGAGGCCGATGTGCTAGTGACCGCCACGCGCTCGGCCACGCCGCTGTTCGACGGCGGCCTCGTCAAGGCCGGTGCCTTCGTCGCTGCGGTGGGCTCCAGCACGCCGGCGGCGCGCGAGCTGGACGACGCCCTGCTTGGCCGCGCCAGCGTCGTGGCGGTTGAATGGCTGCCCGCTGCATGCCAGGAGGCCGGCGAGCTGGTGCAGGCCGCGCCCGGTGTGGTGCCGGCCGAGCGCCTGGCCGAGCTGGGCTCGCTGATCGTGGAGCCGCACCCGCGCGGCCCGCTGGACATCGTCGTCTACAAGAGCGTCGGCATCGGGCTGGAAGACGTGGCCCTGGCCCGTGTCGTCGCGCGTCGCCTGGGCCTGTGCTGAGGTCAAGGCGGCCTGCCCGCACTGGTCGCGCACGCACGGCACGCTTAGGATCGCGGCAGGACTCAGCGAGACACGAGCATGGCCATTCGCAGCGCGCGGGCGGTGGCCGGCATGGCCACCCTGTTGGCCCTGCCGGCCTGCGCGCTCACGTCGGTGCGCTTTGTCACCGAGCCTTTTCCGCCCTACACCTATGCGCTCGATGGGCGTGCGGCGGGGCCCATGGTCGACGTGCTGGTCGCTGCCTGCGCCAGGCTGAGCTGGCGCTGCGAGATCGAGGTGCTGCCTTGGCGGCGGGCCCTGGAGATGGCTCAGCGCGGTGAGGTGGAGGGCATCTTCACGGTGGTGGACTCGCCCGAGCGGCGCCAGTATTTCCATGTGTCACCGCCGGTCATCGAGGGGCGCTACATGCTGTTCGCCCGGCAGGGCAACGGGCTGCAGTTCAAGGGCGATGCCCAGGTGCTGGCGGGCCGCGTGATCGGCGCCTACGGGCCCTCGGTCACCGCGCTGACGCTGGCACAGCTGATCGAGGCCGTGCCGCGCGCCCGCAGTGAAGTAGAGCCGGACAACCGCACCGTGCTGCGCAAGCTCTCGGCCGGCCGCTACGGCGAGGACGGGCTGGCCCTGGTCAACGAGGCAGTGGCCGAGGTGCTGATGCGGGAAGACGGCATCCGCAATCTGCAGCCGGCGGGCGTGGTGAAGGCTTTTGGCTATGCGTTCGGGCTGAGCCGGCAGACGGTCGACCCGGCCCAGTCCCTGGCGCTGGGCAAGGCCCTGCACGAGCTGTGCCGCAGCGGCCGTACGGCCGAGCTGCTCAAGCCCTACGGGCTGCCGGGGTCGGCCTGCGTGAAGCCGGAAGGGGTCAAGTGACCGCAGGCGTCAGCAGCCGGATCGTGCCCGTGTCCGCCTCCATCTCCGCCGGCGCGCCTACCGGCACGGTCAGCTTGCGGCGGATGTGGCCGATGGCTGCGCCACGAAACACGGGCACGCCCAGCGGCAGCAGGTAGTCGTCGAACACCTCGTCCAGCGTCAGGCTGCCGTAGCCCTCGCCGGGCGTGCAGTTCGTGAAGTGGCCCAGCACCACGCCGGCGACCTGGCCGAGGGCGCCGGTCAGGCGCAGCGTGGAGAGGCAGCGGTCGATGCGGTAGATGTATTCGTTGACGTCCTCCAGGAACAGGATGGCGCCACGGCAGTCGGGGAAATAGGGCGTGCCGGCCAGCGATGCCAGTACCGTGAGGTTGCCGCCGATCAGCGGGCCCTGGGCGCGGCCGGGGCGCAGCGTCGAGATGCGGTCCTCGCGCGGGACCAGGTCGTCACCGGCCGCTGGCGCCGGGTTGCGCAGCACGGCCGCCTCGGCGTTCATCGCCACCGCCCTGAAGCTTTGCACCGAGAACTCATTCCAGCCCGAGGCCGCCACCGGGCTGTGGAAGGTGACCAGGCCGGTGCGGCGCTGGATCGCGTTGACCAGGCTGGTCAGGTCACTGAAGCCACCGAAGAACTTGGGCCTGGCGCGGATGAGCTCGTAGTCCAGTCGGTCGACGATGCGGTTGCAGCCCGAGCCACCGGTCATGGCCAGGATGCCGGCCACCGCGTCGTCGGCAAACATCGCGTTGATGTCGGCGGCGCGCTGGGCGTCGGTGCCGGCAAAGGGGCCGCGGCGTGCGGCGACGAACTCGCCCGGCTTGACCTGGAAGCCCAGGGCCTGCAACGACTCGATCGCGATCTTCAGCGGCTCGCGCTCGAAGGTGGCGTTGGCCGGGCTCACCAGGCCCAACGTGTCGCCCGGCCGCAGCCGGCGCGGGCGCAGCACGCCGGCCGCGGCCTGGCCGGTGCCGGCGGTGAGCAGGCCGGCCGTGGCGGCACTGAGTTGCAGGAGGCGGCGGCGCGAGGCAGGCATGGCAGACCGGGGAATGGGGACGTCAGCGATTGTGGTGTCCCGTGCCGCGGCCGGCCCATGCCGAAGCCGCCAGCGGCCATCACCTGCGGTCAAGGGTGGCCGCGGCCTCGGCACCGGGCCGGCCTGAGGTCCAATGCCGCCATGAGCGATCATGACCTGCCTGCCCTGCCCACCCTGGCCATCGGCCGCTACCGCCACTACAAGGGCGGCGAGTACGAGGTGCTCGCCGTCGCCCGCCACAGCGAGACGCTGGAGCCGCTGGTGGTCTACCGGCCGCTCTACAACGACAGCGGCTGGTGGGTGCGGCCGTTCGCGATGTTTGTGGAGCGGGTGGTGATCGACGGCGTCGAACAGCCGCGGTTTGCGCGGGTGGGCTGAGGCGCCCGAACGGGTTCTTCACGCGGATATCGCCGAGACGGCGCTGCCAGCGGCACGGCGCGACGTGGACCTGGGCAAGAATCGGCGCATCCAGCCCTCTGAAAGGATCCGAGATGCGCATGACCCACCGCCTGGCCGGCCTGTTGGCCGCCACCCTCCTCGTTGGCGCGGCCCTGGCGGCCGGCACCAAGGAGGAGATCGAGGCACACCTGCGTGCAGGCCGTTGGCAGCAGGCCGAGGCTGAACTGCAGCAGGTGCTGGACAAGCATCCCGACAACGCCACCGCCCATTACTGGCTGGCCCAGGCCCAATACCGGCAAGGCCGCACCCAGGAGGCCGCCGCCGAGGCCCGGCGCGCGCTGGCGCTCGACCCCAGCCAACGCTTCGCGGCCGACCCGCAGTTGCTGCAGACCCTGCTCGCAGCTGCCGCGCCGCGGGATGCCGCCGCCGCGCCGGCGCCGCGCCCGGCCGAGGCGGGCGGCTCGCACCTGTTCGGCTGGCTGCTCGCGCTGGGCCTGATTGCCGGGGCCGGCCTGCTGTGGCTGGCCACCCGCTCGCGCGAGCGGGCCGACCAGAACGCCGAGCTCGAACTCTGGCGCGGCAAGGTGCGCCAGGCCATTGAGGACCTGAAGGATGCGGTCAAGGCCAGCGATGCCGACCCCTCGCACAGCCCCGAGGTGAAGCTGGCGAACTACGACCGCTCCAACCAGCTGCAAAGCGCCCTGCAGACCCACCTCGCCGATCTGCCCCGCCGCACCGACTACCGCGAGACGCAGGAACTCATCGCCCGCGCCCACGACGTGGCCGCGCAGATCCGCGGCGAGGAGCCGCCCAGCGTGCGCCAGGAAAGGCTGGAGCGTGAACGCCTCGCCCAGCAGGCCGCGGCTCAGCCGGTGATGATGGCGCCGGGCTATACCGGCTACGGGCCCGTGCCCAGCGCCGGCGGCCCTGGCGTGCTGGGCACCGTGGCCGCTGTCGGCGTGGGCGCGGCGGCCGGCCTGCTGCTGGCGGAAGCGGCCGAAGCGGCCACGCACTCCAGCGTGCCGCAGGCGGGCTACGACGCCGGTCCGGGCCTCGATCTGGGCGGCGCCACGGGCAGCGCGGCGGACTGGTCGGCCGGGGGCGGCAGCGCTGGGGACCTCGATCTCGGGAGCGGCGGCGGGGATGATTTCTCGTGACCGCGGGGCTGACCTAGCAAGCGTGGTTCGCCCCTGGCTGTGAACTCGACCGCCTGCGCTGAAGATGCATGGTGGCGCAGCGACTGACTTCGGCCATAAGCGGTCGACCGGGAGTGACCGCTTTGGTCAGAATCGACTGACTCGTTATGCGAACCACGACGCGCGGCGTTCGCCAGCAGTCGGCAGCCCATTTTTTTTGACGAGTCAAGTACTTGTGCATGCCAGAGGGGCACGCAATACGCGGCACAGGCCTACATTACGCAGACTGTGGACAACAGGTTAGAAAGCAGTGAGCCTTTTCCGCTCCCTTGTCGTTTGGCTACTCTTGGTTGGGAGTGCGGTTCTCGGTTTTGCTGTCGTAGGCACAGGAGCTTTAATGGCCAGCGACATTAGTGCAATACGGATGGGGCTGCTCGTATGGGTAGTGGGGACGATCGGTGCATTCGTTGGGATGTTCTTTGCCCTCCGACGAACCGCGTGGGCTGCAATTGGCTGTACCTTGCTCGCGCCCTTCTGTCTGGCGCTGCTTGCCAGTCATTTCGCCCTGGGTGCGAAGTCATGGTGATGCGTTCTAACCGGGCTTATACGGACTCCTCCACAACGGCAAAGATCTGATCGATGGGGGCTGGCTGAGAGAAGCACCTGCAGTCGTATATCCGGCATCTGGAGTGGGATCGTCAATGTCCCGTGCCGACATGGAATCTGCGTCACCGCGGCGCCACACGTTGCAAGCGGCAGGCTGAGCTGCCGGAAGAGTTATCGGCGTCGCGCGGTGTGGGAGGGCTCCCGGCTGGCCATGATGGTCGATCAGACCCATCGCAAGTGGTGGAAGAAGCTGGGGGGGTGAGGAGGGCTGCGCTCAGGCGGGCATTGCGAAGCTCTGGCGCTGGGCTTTCCGTTCAAGAGCCGCCTTCTCGTCGAATTCCGAGTGGTCACGCAGTGAATCGCCCAGGGTTTCGAGGAGGCTCAACACTCTGAGAGGATTGAGCCATGAGCAAGTCGAATAAGTTCTCGCCCGAGGTGCGTGAGCGCGCGGTGAGGATGGTGCAGGAGCACCGAGGGGAGTACCCGTCGCTGTGGGCGGCCATCGAGTCCATCGCGCCCAAGATCGGCTGCGTGCCGCAGACGCTGAACGAGTGGGTCAAGCGCGCAGAGGTCGATGCCGGCGTGCGGGAGGGCGTGACGACCAGCGAGGCCCAGCACGTGAAGGAACTCGAACGCGAGGTCCGCGAACTTCGCAAGGCCAACGAGATTCTGAAGCTGGCCAGCGCGTTTTTCGCCCAGGCGGAGCTCGACCGCCGCTTCAACTCCTGAAGGACTTCGTCGACCAGCATCGCCAGCAGTTCGGGGTCGAGTCGATCTGTCGCGCCGTGCAGATCGCCCCGTCGGCGTACTGGCGCCATGCCGCCCGGCAGCGCAACCCTGCGCTGTGCTCGCGTCGCGCGCAGCGCGATGCGAGCCTGGTGCCTCAGATTCAGCGCGTGTGGCAGGCCAACATGCAGGTCTACGGGGCCGACAAGGTCTGGCGCCAACTCAACCGCGAGGGCGTGGCTGTGGCCCGCTGCACCGTCGAGCGGTTGATGCGCCATCAAGGCCTGCAGGGCGTGCGCCGAGGCAAGGCGGTGCGCACCACCGTCCCTGACCCCAAGGCGCCATGCCCGCTGGACCGGGTCAACCGGCAGTTCCGTGCCGGGCGGCCCAACCAGCTCTGGGTCTCGGACTTCACCTACGTCTCGACCTGGCAGGGCTGGGTCTACGTGGCGTTTGTGGTGGATGTGTTCAGCCGGCGCATCGTGGGCTGGCGCCAGAGCAGTTCGATGCACACAGAGTTCGTGCTCGACGGGCTGGAGCAGGCGCTGTACGACCGCTAGCCGTCCGACGACGGCAGCCTGACCCACCACTCCGACAGGGGTTCGCAATACCTGTCCATTCGCTACAGCGAGCGGCTTGCCGAAGCCGGCATCGAACCGTCAGTGGGCTCGAAGGGCGACAGCTACGACAACGCCCTGGCCGAGACCATCAACGGGCTGTACAAGGCCGAGGTGATCCACCGGCGCGGGCCGTGGAAGACCAAGCAAGCGGTGGAACTCGCCACACTGGAATGGGTGGCTTGGTTCAACCACCACCGATTAATGGAGCCGCTGGGCTACGTCCCGCCGGCCGAGTTCGAGGCCAACTACCATCGACAACGCGCTGGTCAGGCCGCGACCGTCTGACTTAAACCAAACGGCCTCCGCGGAAGCCGGGGCGGTTCACCATGCTGTCCCCGCCCGACCGCCTGCGCATCGCCAACGAGCGCGCGCTGCGCAGCAATATCGATCGGCTGCTGCGGGGGTTGGTGACGTTGCGGCCTTGAAAAGGAAGTACCGGATCGCGACAGCGAACGCTTAGCGCGCGGCGCTCCGAGACTTCACGCGGGTCACTGATCGGCCATATGCGGATACTCGCACCAACCCGATCAGCGGACGGTCAACTCGCAATGCTGGCGCCCAGCGTCGGTGCTTAGCTAAAGGGTTGAGGTTGTAAAAACCCTATTTCTGAAAATTGTTAGTGAGTCAAAAAAATATTCGACGCATCAGAATGATCTATATGCCGCGATCGCCGGTGCGGGAAGGGTTTGACCACTCCCTAAATCAAGCCTTCAGCACATTTCTGGTAGTAATTCACAGCCTCGTTAGGCTCCTGCGCTCAACCGCTAGGGGCAGCTCTCGGCGCACGAGCTGCTGCGGCGGTCGGCCTGCGCGCACTCCTCGCAAGGCTGACACAAAGTTAGGTGCCCGAAACTATTTCGCTGTGCAGGAATAGCTCGCGGCGCTTTCCGCCTTTACGTAGTAGGACCAATGCTTGGTGCGTTCGCTGTAGAGATTGAGTCTTCTCTTCTCGTCGGCGAAGTCGAACTTGATTGCGAGCGTTCTCCCAGCGGAACTCAGAAAAACTAACAGAACTTGAGTTTCTGACTCTGTGAATAGGAATGGAACTCTCGGCCGGTCTGTTCGAACAAGAAAGCCATAGCCTTCCGCACGCAAGTCCAACTTATCACTTGGGCCGTTGTCGGGGTCTTCACACAGTATCCACTCTCCAGTCGAGGAGGTTGCTAAGCGTTCGTTGGGGATGGCAGAGCAGACGGTTGCACTGAAGGCCATAATTATGAGCAAACCGATGATCTTTGTAGCGCAAGGCATAGGTTTCTTCAAATTCGCTGTGGAATAGCTATCTGCTACTCCACCGTAGCTATTGCATTGGTATGGGCAAAGTTTTCTCCGGAGACCGCCGCTGCTGCTGCTTAGGCAGGAACGGTGCGCCACAAGATATCTCTAGTTGGGCATTGCAAGTGTTTGACCCATAGCCGCTCTTTTAAAAAGTTGACGGGCAAAACGGTCACCAAATTTCCGACAAAAGCGGCGCGTTGTTACAAGTTCTCGTTGCGCGAAAACGGCTTGCGCGAAACTCGGATGATGCCAGCTCTGGTTCGATTGAACTCGGTGAAAACTGCCATGCGCCCGGACCGATTTAGCGGCAGCTGTGCACGCGAATGCTGTCGGTCGGTTCGCGCCATGGGATGGCTGCGATGGGTCAAAACCCGCCGGACACCCAGCCCCACCCACCGAATGCTGGGCCTGCCATGACCCAGCGCCTCACACCCCGACCGCCCGCTCCTGCGCCCGCCGCCCGGCCGTGGCCCACAGCAGCAGGGCGAAAGCGGCGCCGGCCACGCTGGTGAGGCCGAAGAACCACATCATGCCGTCGTAGCCCGCCGGGTTGGTGGCGCTGGCGCCGGCCCGGTCGTTGAGCCAGCCGGCCACGACGTTGGCGCCGCCGATGCCGGCGTTCTGCACCACCCACATCAGGCCGATGGCCGTGCCGAAGCGCTGCGGGGCGACGAGGCGGCTGGTGAGCGGCCACATGACGGCGGGCACCAGCGAGAAGCTGATGCCGATCAGCGCGGTGGGCAGCCACAGGCTCCAGTGCGTCAGCGCGGTCACGGCCAGGGCCACGGGCAGCAGGCAGGCGCCGAAGGCCAGCAGCGGCGCGTAGCGACCCAGGCGGTCACACAGCCAGCCGAAGGCCGGCGTGGCGAACACAGCGGCCAGGAAGACGTAGCTGTTCATCTCGCCAGCGGTGGCCAGGTCCAGCCCGTGGGTGTGCTGGAAGTATTTGATCGAGAAGGTGCTGCGGAAGGCCAGGATCACCGAGTACCACAGCACGCACAGCGCCAGCAGATACCAGTAGGCTTTGCCGAAATGCAGCAGGTCGCGCCATGCGAACTTCTCGGCCGCGGTGCTCTGCGGCAGCAGGCCGGCGCGGCGCGGGCCGCGGTCCACCCACCAGTACAGGGCCGAGGCGATGAAGGAGGTGGCCGCGATGGCGGCGGCGATCAGCAGCGGCGGCTGCCAGCCCTGGCCGTAGGCGGTGGCGAACCAGCTGGGCGACATGTCGGCCCCATAGGAGCCGAGCCGGCCGATAGCCAGCACCGCGCCCATCACGAAGGCCAGGCCGCCGGTGCTGAAGTACTGCGCGATGGCGGCCAGCGTGGCGATGCTGAAGGTCTCGGCGCCGATGCCGAACAGCAGCCGGCCGGCGGCCATGGTGGTGAAGTCGGGGCCGAGGGCGGTCAGCAGCGCGCCGGCCAGGCAGATGCCGGCGGTCAGCAGCGTCATCAGCGCGGCGCCGAAGCGGTCCACCAGCACGCCGCCCACCAGGATGAGCACGATGTTGGGCAGGTTGTAGATCGCATTCAGCAGGCCGACCTGGGTGTCGCTGAAGCCGCGCTGCTGCTGCAGCAGATCGGCCACCGGGCCGACCGAGTCGTAAACGTAGAAGTTGCCGAGCTGCGAGGCCGCCACGAGGGCGGCGACAAGCCAGGCGGTGGAGCGGCGGATGGTGGTGTCGGTCAAAGGGGCCCCTGCGCGTGACGGGCCGGGGCCGGCGCCACGCGCCCGCCCCGGGGTGGGCCGACTTTACTGACCGAGCAGGGACTTCACTGCCGCTTCGAGCTGCTGGTCTTCCCCAGCATCCAGCCGCGCCTTGTCGTTGGGCACGATGAGGTCGGGCGTGATCAGTGCCCGCTCCATGGACTCGCCGTTCTTGGCGCGGCAGCCCACCTGCGGGATGCCGAAGGTGATGGCGCCGTGCTGCAGGGTCTCCCACCACAAGGCGGCAGGAACCGCCGGCGGGTCAACCCAGCCGGCGGTGGGCCAGCGCCGGCAGCTGCTCGCGCACCTGGGTCAGGCGCGCCGGGTCGATGTCGGCCGTGACGACGCCCTCGCCCTCGGGCAGCACCGCCAGCACCTCGCCCCAGGGGTCGATGACCAGGCTGTGGCCCCAGGTGCGGCGGCCGTTGGCATGGGTGCCGCCCTGGGCCGGCGCGATGACATAGCACTGGTTCTCCACCGCGCGGGCGCGCAGCAGCAGCTCCCAGTGGGCCTGGCCGGTGGTGTAGGTGAAGGCCGCCGGCACCACCAGCAGGTCGGCGCCGGCATAGGCCCGGTAGAGCTCGGGGAAGCGCAGGTCGTAGCAGACCGACAGGCCCACCGTCAGGCCCTCGGCGCTGAAGCGGGTGGGCTGGCTGCCGGCCTCCAGCACGCGGCCCTCGTCGTAGCTCTCGCGGCCGTTGTCGAAGGCGAACAGATGGATCTTGTCGTAGCGTGCCAGGCGCTCGCCGCTCGGCGAGAACACCAGCGTGCTGTTGCGTACCCGACCCGGTTGCGTCGCCTTCAGCGGCAGCGTGCCGCCAACGACCCACAGGCCCAGCTCGCGCGCGGCCGTGGCCAGTGCGTCCTGGATGGGGCCGACGCCCTCGTCCTCGGCCAGCGCCAGCTTGTCGCCGTCGTGCATGCCGATCAGGCAGAAATACTCCGGCAGCGCGGCCAGCCGGGCGCCCTGGCGTGCGGCGTCTTCGAGCAGGCGGCGGGCGGTGGCGAGGTTGGCGGCCACGTCGGGGCCGGACACCATCTGCAGGGCGGCGATCTTGGTCATGTTGCCGATGCTAGCGTGGCACGGGGCCGGCTGGCCTCAGCCGCAGAGCGCCGCCGCGTGGTGGCGCAGGTGGTCGTCGATGACGCTGGCGACGAAGTAGTAGCCGTGGTCATAGCCCGGGTGGCGGCGCAGCGTGAGCGGCTGGCCCACCGTGGCGCAGGCGGCCTCGAAGGCTTCGGGGTGCAATTGCTCGGCGAGGAACTTGTCGGCCAGGCCCTGGTCGATCAGCAGGCCCTGCGGGTAGGGCGCGGTGGCCTGCTGGCGCATCAGCGCGCTGGCGTCGTGCGCGGCCCAGGCGGCGCGGTCGTCGCCCAGGTAGCCGGCGAAGGCCTTGTGGCCCCAGGGGCACTGCGTGGGGGCAGCGATGGGCGCCAGCGCCGACAGCGACCGGAAGCGCCCTGGGTGGCGCAGCGCCAGCGTCAGCGCGCCGTGGCCGCCCATCGAGTGGCCGCACAGGCCGGTGGCGGTCAGGCCGGTGTGCTGCTGCACGAGGGGGATCAGCTCGTCGACGAGGTAGCTCTCCATGCGCCAGTGCCGGGCCCAGGGCGGCTGCGTGGCATCGAGGTAGAAGCCGGCGCCGACACCGAAGTCCCAGTGGTCCGCCTCGCCGGGCGCGCCGGCACCGCGCGGGCTGGTGTCGGGCGTCAGCAGCGCCAGGCCCAGCGTACTGGCCAGCCGCTGCGCGCCGGCCTTGATCGCGAAGGTTTCTTCGGTGCAGGTGAGGCCGGCGAGGAACACGAGCAGCGCCTTCGGCTCGGGCGGCAGGTAGAGGCCGAAGCGCATCGGCAGGCCGATGGTGGTGGACTCGTGCTGGAGGAAGCGTTGGGTGCCGCCGAAGGTGAGGTGTTCGGAGAGGGTCTGCATGTTTTGCTGTGTGCGTCGCTTGGGTGTGCGTGCAGTTTGGAGGCTTTTGCGGGGCGTGCGGCTGCTCGGGGAATTGCCGGGAGTCCCGCCCGGCGGCGGGGTAACTTTTCTCTGTCGCGCCAGAGAAAAGTCACCAAAAGAGAGGCGCTGAACCGCATCCGGGCATCACGGCGCCGTCACCGGCGCGCGAAAACACGCCGCGCCATCCCGGGCCGAAGCGAGCCGCTGCGCTCTCGCCCACCACTTGTCCAGATCGCTACAGCTCGGACCGGTATCCCGCTTAACGCGCGGCTGCACGCCGGCGCTGCATGGGGTTTGGATGGCTGGTGAGCACGGCGTGCAGCCGCGCGTCGGACGGGCCGGTGGGGCGATGCCTGGTGCTCGTCACAAGTCAGACGCGAGAGCGCAGCGGCTCGCTTCGGGGCAACAGGCTGAAGCGTGTTTTCGCGCGCTGTCGTTGCCGGGCTGGTGATGGGATGCGGTTCAGCGCCTCTTCTTTGGTGACTTTCTTCTGGCGCCGCAGAAGAAAGTTACCCGCCCGCCGGGGCGGACTCCCGGCAAAGCCGCGAGCAGGCGCTCGGCTGCCACACATCAACCCAGCAACCCCGCAACCCTCAAACTCAGAACTCGACCACCGAGCGGATCGACTCCCCCCGCCGCATCAACTCAAACCCCTCGTTGATCTGCTCCAGCTTCAGCTTGTGCGTGATCAGCTCATCGATGCGCAGCTTGCCGTCCATGTACCAGTCGACGATCCTGGGCACGTCCGTGCGCCCCCGCGCACCGCCAAAGGCCGAGCCTTCCCACTTCCGCCCCGTCACCAGTTGGAACGGCCGCGTCGAGATCTCGGCCCCGGCCGGCGCCACGCCGATGATGATGCTGCGGCCCCAGCCCTTGTGCGTGCACTCCAGTGCCTGGCGCATCAGCTGCACGTTGCCGACGCATTCGAAGGAATAGTCCGCCCCTCCGTCGGTCAGCTGCACGAGGTGGTCCACCACGTTGGGCACGTCCTTGGGGTTCACGAAGTCCGTCATGCCGAACCTGCGCGCCATCGCCTCGCGGGCCGGGTTGATGTCCACGCCGATGATCTTGTTGGCGCCCACCATCTTGGCGCCCTGGATCACGTTCAGGCCGATGCCGCCCAGGCCGAACACGACGACGTTCGCGCCCGCCTCCACCTTGGCCGTGAACAGCACCGCGCCGACGCCGGTGGTCACGCCGCAGCCGATGTAGCAGACGGTGTCGAAGGGCGCATCCGGCCGGATCTTGGCCAGCGCAATGCCGGGCACGACGATGTGGTTGGAGAACGTGCTGGTGCCCATGTAGTGGAAGATCGGCTCGCCATTGAGGCTGAAGCGCGAGCTGCCGTTGGGCATCAGGCCCTTGCCCTGCGTGGCGCGGATGGCCTGGCAGAGGTTGGTCTTGCGGCTTAGGCAAAACTTGCACTCGCGGCATTCGGGCGTGTAGAGCGGGATCACATGGTCGCCGGGCTTGAGCCACGGCACCCTGCTCTCCAGCACCACGCCCGCGCCCTCGTGGCCCAGCACCGCTGGGAACAGGCCCTCGGGGTCGGCGCCGGACAGGGTGTACTCGTCGGTGTGGCAGATGCCGGTGGCCTTGATTTCGACGAGGACTTCGCCGTCCTGCGGGCCTTGCAGGTCCAGGGTCTCGATGCTCAGCGGGGCGCCGGCCCTCCAGGCGACGGCGGCGCGGGTTTGGATGCTCATGGCGGGTCTCCGGCGGGTTGAAGTCGGTCCAGCGCCGCGACCAGTTCGCGCGCTTCGATGCGGCACAGCCTGAGGCGGCGCAGCAGCCAGGGCGTCAGGTCGCGCTGGCCGCGATGTTCCGGCCAGCGGCCGGCCTCGGCATCCGGCGGCTCGGCCGGCAGGGCGCCGGCCACGGCCTCACGCTGCAGCAGGGCCATGCAATCGGCGCGGGCCTGGGGCAGCGCCTGCTCGGCCTGGCCGGCGTCCAGGCGCTCGCTGCGCCGGCGCACCTGGTGCTGCACCGCGCCCAGCAGGGCCATCAGACGGTAGCCATGGCTGAGCGCGGCCTCGATCTCCGCATCGGGCAGGCGCACATGTTCGGGCTCGACCCGGGTGCGCTGCGCGGCACCCGCCAGCGCCGCCAGCGCGGCATAGGCCTGCTGGCGGCTCAGGCGCTGGGCCAGCTGCTCCTCGGCACTGGGCACCCAGCGCAGCATGTGGTCGGCATGCCGGGCCAGGGCGGCGCGCAGCTGGCCGGCCAGGCGCGGCAGCGCGGCACGCTCCCAGGACGGCAGCACGAAGCTGAACAGCCAGGCCAGCGCGGCGCCGATCAGCGTGTCGGCCAGGCGTTCGCCCACCGCCGGGTCGCTGCCGGGCGCCAGCATCAGCGGCTGCAGCAGGGCCATCAGCGTGGCCGCCGTCGCCGCGACGCGGTAGCGGCGGTTCACATAGGCATGCGCGATGCCCACGGCAGCGACGAAGCACAGGCTCAGCAGCGGCACCGAATTCACCTGGGCCAGCAGCAACACCAGCAGGCAGCCCTGTATCGTGCCGACGATGCGTTCGTTGCGGCGCGACAGCGTCTGTTCCAGGTTGCCGCGCAGCACCACGGCCACGCTGAGCATCAGCCAGAAGGGGTGGGCCGCCCAGGGCAGGGCCGCGCCCAGCGCGTAGGCCAGGGTCAGGGCCAGCGCGGAGCGCAGCGCGTGCCGCATGACGCTCGACTGCAGCGTCAGGTGGGCTTTCAGCGCCGCCAGTGGCCAGCCCTCGGGCGACACGAAATGCGCCAGCTTCTCGGGCGTCCAGGGGCTGTCGGGGTCGTCGGTGCGGGCCTGCCGGCCGACCATCGCGCAGACGTCGTCCATCATGTGCCCGACCCGGATCTCGAGCGCCGAGACCAGGTGGGCACGGTCGTCGCCGGGCGGCGCCTGCACATCGGCCAGGCGTGCGGCCAGCTGCTCGCGCCAGACGGCGGCGGACACCGGCTGCAGCGGGCGTCCATCGCTCAGCGTGTCGGCCAGCGCCGCCAGCACATCGGCCAGCTGGCGCAGCGCATCGGCCAGGGCCGAGCGCCACTGGCGGCCCGGGAAGTCCTGGCCCAGGCCCTCGGTGTCCAGCCGGCTTGCCAGCAGCAGGTCGCGCAGCTCGATCAGGGCCAGCAGCAGGTCGGTCTGGCGCCGGCTGTGGCGTGACGGGCGGGCGGCAAAGACCTGGTCGCGCGCGGCCTGCAGTGCCTCGGCCAGCACGACATCGTCGGCAATGGAGGCACGGATGCGGGCTTCGTCGGGCCCGACGGCCAGCGCGATGCGCGCCGCGCGCGAACGCATGCGCTGCACCGTGGCGCGCAGCGCGGCGACCAGCGCCAGCTCGCGGTAGCGGCGCCGCAGCAGCACCGCGGACAGCCGTGCCCACAGCGCATAGACCGCGCCCCCCAGCCCCACCCACAGCGCATGCATGCCGGGTGAGGTGCTGCCGGCGGTGCGGTCCCAGGCCATCGCGAACACCAGGGCCACCACCGGCGAGAACGACAGCGGCCCGGCGCGCAGCCCCCAGGCCAGGGTCATCAGCGACAGGAATCCCACCACGGCGATCAAGGCCAAGGTCAGGGCCAGGGACCCGTCCGCCAGCCCGACCAGCAGCGTCACCAGCCCGGCGGCGGCGGCGGCCGGCAGCACGCGCGACAGCACGCGCTGCGGCGGGTTGGGCAGGTCCATCAGGCTGGCGCAGACCGCGCCGCCCACCGCCGCCAGGCCCGCGGTCTCACCGAACCCGGCGCCCACCAGCGCATGCGTGAACGTGACGCCCAGCGCCACGCTGAGCCCGTTCAGATGGGCCGCTTCAAGGCGCCGCAGCCAGGCTCTCACCGCAGCAGTTGCTCCATCACGCGCCGTTCCTGGGCCGGCAGCTGATGCACCGAGACCCAGGCCGACTTGTCCGGGCGGTAGATGTAATGCGGCCCGGCCTGGGTGGCGATGCGCTGACGCAGCGGCGCCAGCGCCAGCTCGGCCGCCTCGCCCTGCCCCAGGGCGCGCAGCGCGGCCGCGTGGACGATGGCGGCCAGGTCGCTCCAGGGGCCGAGCACGAGGGCCTCCTCGGCGCCGCGCCGCGCGGCGCCCGCATCGCCGTCGATCAGCGCCAGCCAGGCCTGCAGCGCACGCAGATCGGGGTCGCGTGGGTCGAGGATCAGCGCCTCCTTCAGCTGCGCGCGGGCCGCGTCGGTGCGGCCGGCGCGCAGCAGGTCCAGCGCGTAGTCACGCCGCAGCGGCACCAGGCCGGTGCGCAGGCGCAGCACCGCGTCGTACTGCGTGAAGGATTCGTCCCAGCGGCCGTCCAGGGCCAGCGTGGCGGCGCGGCCCCACAGCGCCTCGGGCTGGTCGGCCTGGTAGGCCAGCACGGCCTGGTAGGCCGCCAGCGCCTTCGGCACATCGCCCAGGCGGCGGTGGTGGTCGGCCAGTGCGAGGTTGACGCGGAAGGCGTCTTCGCCGGTCAGGCCCGCCAGCCCTTCGCTCAGCAGCGGCAGCACCGCGGTGTGCAGCGGCGCGCCGCCGTGCCAGAGCGCGTCGGCCGCGCTGACCCGCAGCGTGCCGCTGCCCGGATGCTTGGCCAGCGCGCGGGCGGCCAGGGTTTTCGCTGCATCGCCCTGGCCCTGCAGCGCCAGCGCGTAGAGCCGTGCGGCCAGCGCGCTTTCGTCGTCGGGGGCGAGCCGCATTGCGCGCTCGAACAGCGGGGTCGCGTCGTCGAGCCGGCCGTCCTCCAGCTTCTGGTTGCCGGCGCCGACCAGGGCGACCGGCAGGCTGGCGCGGGTGTCGCGCTGCGCGAACGAGCGCCGCACAAAGGCGCGCAGGGCCGGGTCGATCGCGATCAGGCGCTCGCGCACGATCTCGCGGCCGTCGTAGGCGTCGCGCCGCGGCGAGGCCTCGGCGTTGGCGCCCTCGGCGAAATACTCCCAGACCGAACCGCCCGCGTAGCGCGACAAAAAGCCGGCATTGGCCTTGTCGGCCGCCTTGGCGTCGCGCGCCTTGGCCTGCTGGTAGAGGGCCTCGATCCGGCGTGCCTGGTCGGCGGTCATCACGCCGTGCACCTGGTGGGTCAGCTCATGCAGCACGGTGTTGTACTTGTCGAAGATGCTGCGCTCGACGTCCTCGATGCCGGTGACCGTGAAGTGGCCGCCCATGCCGCGCACATCGTCCCAGAGCCGCGAGTCGTAGTCGATGCGGGCGTCCTTGAGGGCCTGGGCCTGGGGTGTTTCGGACAGGCGCATCCACATCGGCTTGATGAAGTGCGTGGCGCCGCCCTCGATGAGCACCGGGATGAAGGCCTTCCATGGCGCCACCGAGAGGGCCACGCGTTTCTGGTGGCGGGGCGACAGGTCCTTCCAGTTCAGCACATAGCGCTCGATACCCGGCACGACCGGCATGGGCGTGGCGGCGAAGCGGCGTTCGTAGTCGGCACGGTGCACGTCGACGGCGAAGCGCTGTGACTCCAGCGCCTTGGCCGCGATGGCATGGGCCCGGCCCAGTTGCGGGCAGCGCGCCAGCACGGCCAGGCTGAGGTCGAGCGCCTGGTCGAAGTTGCCCCGCTCGAAGGCATCGGAGGCACGGCGCACATCGGCCATCAGCGGCGCGAAGCCGTCACCCAGGCGGGCCGCCAACTGGGTGTAGTTCTCGCGCGCATAGCCGTTGCCGAGCAGGTAGTGGGCCATCTCGTGGTGCGGGTTCAGCGCGACGGCGGCCTCAGCGGCGGCGATGGCGTCGTCGGTGCGGCCGAGCCGGATCAGCGTGTCGGCCAGCGCGGCGTGGCCGTCCGCGGTGCGCTCGGCGGCGAGGCCTTCTTCCAGGCGCTTCAACGAGGCGTCGAACTCGCGCAGCTGGTAGTGGCGCTGGCCCAGGCCGCGCAGCGCCTGGGCCCGGTCGGCGGGGCGCGTGGCCCGCTGCAGCGCGCGCTCGAAGCCCAGGCGGGCACGCTCGAAGTCGCGCCGCTCCAGCGCGAGGCGCCCGGCCGCCAGCAGGTCGACGGCCTCGGCCCCGGCATCGCTCAGCGCGCCGCGGGTGCGGCGGTCGATGGCCGCGCCGTCATCGCGGGCAAACAGCCATTGATAGATCAGGCCGCGCTGCGCCGCGTCGGGCCGCGGTGCCCGCAGCAGCGCGTCCATCTCGGCCTGGGCGGCGGCGTAGCGCTGTGCGGTCAGCAGGGCCTGCAGCGCGGCGGTGTCGGTGGCCGCGCGAGCGGCGCTCAGGGTCAGGCAGGCGGCGAGCGAGAGGATCAGGTGGCGCCAAGGCATCCGGGCAGCTCCAGGTGTGGAGCGCCGATGCTAATCGGCGCGGGTCAGGTCTTGAGCATCTCGGCCGCGATCAAGCGCACCGGCGCGCTGCCGTAGCCAAGGAACTGCTCGTGGAAGGCCTTCAGGTTGAAGCCCGCCGGACCCGCCTTGGCCTTGAGCCGCTCGCGCAGCGCATAGATCTCGCTGTAGCCGCTGAAGTAACTGGTGAGCTGCACCGAGGTCAGCTGCACACGGCGCCACTTGCCCCTGGCCTCGCGCTCGGTCTGGAAGGCCTGGCGCATCAGCAGGTCCAGCGCGTCGGCCTCGTTCATGCCCAGCACATGGACGCTGTAGTCGAGCAGGGTGTTGGTCACCGTGCGCAGATGAAGCTTGCCGTACATCAGCGTCATCTCGGGCGAGGCGCCGTAGCCGCTCTCGATCATCATGCGCTCGCCGTAGACGGCCCAGCCCTCCACCATGGCGCCGTTGCCGAACAGGGCCTTGACCTTGCTCGGCGCGCGGTTGGCATAGACGAGCTGGGTGTAGTGGCCCGGAATGGCCTCGTGGATGTTGAGGATCTGCAGGATCCAGTGGTTGTATTCGCGCAGGCTGCTCTCGGCCGCCTCGGCGGACAGATCGTCGAGCGGCAGGACGTTGTAATAGGTCTTGTCCTGAGGCCGGTAGGGCCCCGGCGGCTCGATGCCGGCGACGGCCACGCCGCGCTGATAGACCGGTGTCTCGCGCACGGCCAGCGGCTTGTCCGGGTCTTGCGTCAGCAGGTCGTGGTCGCGCACCCAGGCCTCGAGCTGCGGGATCTGCGCGCGGACCTCGTCGACGAAGCGCTCGCGTTTCACATGCCGCTCGCTGAGCTTGGCGATCACGAGGCCGATCAGCGCGAAGCGGTCAGCCGGCGGCGGCTCGGCGCCGATCACGCTGGGCCACAGCGCCGCGGCCTGGGCGTGCATGCTAGCCAGCACCTCGTCGCGGCGGGCCAGTGCGAGCTCATAGGTCTCGCGGGCGCTGCGGGCGGACTGGATGTCGTGCGCGAACTTGGTCTCATACAGTGCCGCACCCAGCCGCCACGGGCGCCTGGCCGTGGGCAGCAGCTTGTTCAGGTGCGCCTGGTAGCCGGCCACGGCGGCACGCGCGGCGTCGAGGTCCGGGCGCATCAGCGAGCCCAGGCCCAGCTGCTGCGCGTGCGACTCGACATCGTCCAGCACTGCCAGCACGCCGGGCGCCTGCTGCAGCGCCAGCTCGGTGTGCTCGCGTGTGACGTTGCTGAGGCTGGCCCGCGCCGCGGCATAGAAGCCCGGCAGCTTCTTGAGCCGCTCGTGCAGGGCCTTCACGCGCGCCTGCTCGGGGGCCCAGTCGGTGTTGAGGATCAGGTCGATGGGGCCGGCCGGGTTGTGCTCGGCGGGGTTCCACGACCACTCCTTCAGCACGTCCAGCCGCCACAGGTCGCTGCGCAGCTTGGCCAGCAGCATGGTGCGGTCCATGCGCTGGCTGGTGCTCAGCGGCGCGTCGGGCAGGCGCTCGAAACGGTTCAGCCAGAGGTTCAGGAAGCTGCCGGTCTTGCGGCGTTGCGCATTGCTGGGCGGCGTGATCAGGGGCGCGAACTCGAAGCGGCCGGCCGCGACGGCGGCATCGGGGTCGAGCTTCCACAAGGCCTCGAGAAAGGACTCGGCGAGGGCGTCGAAGCCAGCGTCATGGGACAGCGCGGGCAGCGCCACGGCGCCCAGGCCGAGGGCCGCGAAGTCACGGCGTTTCATCATTTGAGGGTCTCCTCCAGTGCATCCACAAACATCTTCGCCACGTCGAAGCCGCTCTGGTCGGTGATCTCCTGGAAGCAGGTCGGGCTGGTGACGTTGATCTCGGTGACGTGCTCGCCAATCACGTCCAGGCCCACCAGCAGCAGGCCGCGGGCGGCCAGGATGGGGCCGAGGGCTTCGGCGATCTCGCGATCCCGCGCGGTCAGCGGGCGGGCCACGCCCTTGCCGCCGGCGGCCAGGTTGCCGCGCACCTCGCCGCCCTGCGGGATGCGCGCCAGGCAGTGCGGCACCGGCCGGCCGCCGATGACGAGGATGCGCTTGTCGCCGTCGGCGATGGCCGGCAGGAAGCGCTGCACCATCACCGTCTGCGCGCCGTCGCGGTTCAGCGTCTCGATGATGGCGCCGAGGTTGAGGCCGTCGTCCTTGACGCGGAAGATGCCCATCCCGCCCATGCCATCCAGGGGCTTGAGGATGATGTCGCGGTGCTCGGCATGGAAGGCGCGGATCTCGGCCGGGTCGCGCGTGACCAGTGTCGGCGCGATGAACTCGGGGAACTCCAGGATCGCCAGCTTCTCGGGATGCTCGCGCAGCGCGCCGGGCTTGTTGAAGACGCGGGCGCCCTCGCGCTCGGCCTGGCTGAGCAGGTGGGTGGCGTAGAAGAACTCGGGGTCGAAGGGCGGGTCCTTCCGCATCAGCACGGCGCCGGCATCGGCCAGCGCGACGTCGGCCGTGGCGGTGACGGTGTACCAGTCGTGCGCATCACCGGTGAGGCGGATCTCGACGGCGCCGCGCGCGGTGACCCGGCCGCCGCGCTGCCAGACGAGCTGGCGCGGCTCGCAGGCCAGCAGCGTGTGGCCGCGGCGGGCGGCCTCACGCATCATCGCGAAGGTCGAGTCCTTGTAGGTTTTGAAGGTGTGCAGCGGGTCGGCAACGAAGAGCAGCTTCATGGGCGGGCGCAGGAGGGATGTCGCGCCGGCCAGTGTTGCACAGGGGCCCGGTCAGTGCCGAACGTATGGGCTCAACGCGGCCTGTGCGGCCTCGGCCAGCTGGCGCCAGTGCTCGCGCCGCTGGCGGGCCCGCGCCCGGTGCTTGGCGGGCACCCGTTCGATCGGTTTGACCACGGCCGGCACCGGCATCTCCATGGCATGGCGACCGATCGGCCGGCCGCCGAAGCCGGCCCAGAAATCGTCGTAGGAGTTCCGGAAGCTGCTCGCGTGCGCCGGCTCGTAGGCGATCTGGCGGCAATCCCGCACGCCGGCGATGCGCTGCTGCCCGAAGGCCTGGACCAGCCCATGCAGTGCCGCCAGCACAAAGTAGGACGGCGCGTTCTGGGGGAAGTCCGCCCGGAAGCGCTCCATGGCCGGCGCGTCGGCGCGCAACGACTGGTTGCGGGTCGCAAGCAGCAGCGGGCCATGGCCGGCCTCGGGCCCGAGACGGCTGGCGCTGACCCAGGCGAAGGAGAGCTCATGCAGCGTGTCGGCCGCGCCAAGCAGCACCAGGCTGAGCGGGCCTTCGTGGCGTTTGCTGGCGTTGCTGCGCAGGCGGATCTGGTAGCCCGCCGGGTGGCTCCACAGGCACAGACCCTCGCCGTGCAGCGCGGGCAGTGCCTCGGGCGCCAGGCGGGCCTGTTCAAAGCGGAAGTGGTCCAGCGCGCAGGCGATCCGGGTAGACATGGCCAGGCCTCGCGAAAGGAAATGCCGATGGCTGGCGAAGAAGGCCGCGTCCGTCTGACGCTGGGCCGCCATCAGCCGCGCAAACGCCGGGATCGCGAACAGCCGGGCCAGCGCACCGTGCTCACCCAGCATGCGGCTGCCGCCGACCAGCACCCGCACCCCATCCGACAGGCCCTCGGTGAATGTCTGCTGCCAGGCATGGCCGGCGATGCGGCCCAGCAGCCGCATGCGGCTGGGCGGCGGCGGGCTGGCGCTGTGGGTGAGGGCAAACGGGATCAAGGTGCGTCGTCGCGGCGGCCGCCGATCGTTCACTGGGTTAGGTGAAGAAATGTTAGCAGCGGAACCTCAGAATGAAAGCGCCGCCGCGGGTCCTCACCCACACCCCCCTAGATCGTTGGTTGCTGTGATCCCGAGCGCCGACGAGGTGTTGCTCAACGAGCGCTCAGCCTGCGGTCAGCCGGCACTCAGCCGGCACTCAGCGGGCACTCAGCGGGCACTCAGCGGGCACTCAGCCGGCGCTCAGCCGGCGCTCAGCGCGCGGTCAGCGGACGACGCCAGGCCGCAAAGGCGATGGCCGCGCTGCCGGCCACCACCGCCCAGAACGCGGAGCCGATGCCGAACAGCTTCAGGCCCGACAGGCCGACCAGGAAGGTCAGGATGGCCGCGTCGCGGTGGGCCTCGTCCTTCAGCGCCGCGGCCAGTGCGCCAGCGATGGTGCCCAGCAGCGCCAGCCCGGCGATCGCCACCACCAGCTCGCGGGGGAAGGCCGCCAGCAGCATCGCGACGCCGCCGCCCGCCAGGCCCAGCAGCACGTAATAGACGCCGGCGGCCATGGCCGCGGTGTAGCGCCGCGCCGGGTCTTCGTGGGCCTCGCGGCCCATGCAGATGGCCGCGGTGATGGCGGCGAGGTTGAAGGCATAGCCGCCGAAGGGCGCGAGCAGCGTCGTCGCGACGCCGGTGACGGCGATGCTGGCCGATACCGGCGTGCTGTAGCCGCTGGCGCGCTGGGCCGCCACGCCGGGCAGGTTCTGCGAGGCCATCGTCACGAGGAACAGCGGCAGCGCCACGCCGATCAGGGCCTGCCAGCGGAACACCGGCGTCGTCCACTGCGGCAGCACGAACACCTGGCCGGGGTCGACGCCGGCCAGATGCAGCCGACCCTGGGCCGCGGCGGCCACCAGGCCGGTCAGCAGCACGCCCGGCACCGCATAGCGCGGCCACCAGCGTCGCCCGGCCAGGTAGGCCAGCGCCATCGGAACGACCAGGCCGGGCGCGGTCTGCACGCTGGCGGCGGCGTCGAGCCCGAAGCGGGCCAGCACGCCGGCCAGCAGGGCCGAGGCGATCGCGACGGGCAGGCGGTCCATCAGCTTCTCGAACACCCCACTGGCACCGGCCGCAAAGATCAACAGCCCGCAGACGATGAAGGCGCCGATGGCCTCGGGCAGGGCCAGGCCGCTGGTCGCCGCGAGCAGCGCCGCGCCCGGCGTGGACCAGGCGGTCAGGATGGGCTGGCGGGTCCACAGGCTCAGGCCCAGGCTGGTCAGTCCCATGCCCAGGCCCAGGGCCCACAGCCAGGAGGCGGTCTGCGCCGGCGTGGCGCCGAGCGCCACGGTGGCCTGGAAGATGATGGCGACCGAGCTGGTGTAGCCCACCAGCACCGCGACAAAGCCGGCGACCAGCGTGGAGGGCGAGAGGTCCTTCAGGGCAGAGCGCATCGGGCCAGCATAGCCGCCGGGTTCAGCGGCGCACCAACCGATAACCCCACAGCAACGCGGCGCCCACGGCCAGCACCGCGACGCCGACCACCGCGCCGGCCTTCACATAGACCACGCTGGACCACAGCACATAGGCGCTGCTGGCCGCGAACAGCAAGGGCAGCCACGGGTAGAAGGGCACACGCACCGTCCGCGGCACGTGCGGCTCGCGTTTGCGCATCACGATGACGGCCAGCGCGCTCAGCGTCATGAAGAACCAGTAGACCGGCGAGAGATAGTCCACCATCGTCGAGAAGCCGCCGCGCGTCAGGTCGCCAAAGGCCACCAGGGCCAGGGCCACGGCCGCGGTGGCGATGACCGCGCCGGTCGGCGTGCCGCGGGCATGGTTCCAGCGCGCCAGATGCCATTCGGCGGCCAGGTCGCGCGCGGCGGCATAGGTGGTGCGGGGCCCGGCGATCAGCAGCGCGTTCATCACCGACAGCGCCGTGAGCGTGACCACGCCCACCATCAGCAGCTCGGCGCCACGGCCGAAGGCGATGCGCATCAGGTCCGCCGCCGGCGCCTCGCTGGCGGCCAGGCCGGCCACGCCCAGCACCCGCAGATAGGCCCAGTTGGCCAGCAGGTACAGGCCCATCACCAGGCCCAGGCCGAGCAGCAGCGCGCGCTGGATGCCGCGTTGCGGGTCGCGCATCTCGGCGGACAGCGTGGCCGCATCGCTCCAGCCGCCATAGGCCAGGAAGACGAACACCAGCGCGAGGCCCCAGTCGCCGCCCGGCGCCGCGGGCGGAAGCGTGGCCGGCGGGTGGCCGGCCAGCACCTGGGCCCCGGCGCCCAGGCCCAGCAGCACCAGGCCCAGCAGCACGGCCGTACTCAGGCCGAGCTGGGTGCCCAGGCCCACGCGCACGCCCATCAGGTTGAGCCCGGTCAGCGCGACGATCAGGCCTGCGGCCATCAGCGCGCTGGCATGCGGGCCCAGCCAGGGGCTGAGGTCGACGACCTGGGCGAGGTAGTCGCCGAACACGAAACCCAGCAGTGCCATCGAGCCGGTGTGGATGACGGCGAAGCGCGACCAGGCGAACAGAAAGCCCAGCCGGTGGCCGTAGGCGCGGCGCAGGAAGTGGTAGTCGCCGCCGGTATCCGGGAAGGCCGCGGCCAGCTCGGCAAAGCACAGGCCGCCGACGAGAGACAGCACGCCGCCCAGCGCCCAGGCCAGCAGCAGCTGGGTCGGGTCGCCCAGGGCCTGGGCGGCCAGCGGCGAGGTCTTGAAGATGCCGGCGCCGATGACCATGCCCACGCAGAGCGCGCCGGCATGCCGCACATCGAGGCGGCGTTCGGGCGAGGCGGGGGGCGTGCTGGTCATGGCGATGGCGGGCGCAAAGCGCGCGATGCTAGCCGGCGCGGCGGCGGCATGTGCATATGTGCAACTTGTCTGAGGCCGAACGCCGCGGCGGCCGTAGGCTGTCGGGCTTTGTCGTTGCCCGCACTGCCCCGCATGTTCACCCTCCGCCCCCTCGCCCTCGCCGCCGCTTCGTGGGTCGCCACCGGCGCCTTCGCCCAGGCCACGCCCACCGCGCTGGATGCCGTCATCGTGACCGGCACCCGCGCCAAGGACCGCACCCTGGCCGACACCGCCGTGCCGGTGGACGTGCTCAGCCGCGACGAGGTGCTGCGCGCCGCCGGGCCAGACGGCAACCTGGCCGCGGCCCTGCAGGCCCTGCTGCCCTCGTTCAATTTCCCGCGCCAGTCCAACTCCGGCGGCGCCGACCATGTGCGCGCGGCCCAGCTGCGCGGCCTCTCGCCCGACCAGGTGCTGGTGCTGGTGAACGGCAGGCGCCGTCACACCTCGGCCGTCGTCAACCTGGAGTCCAAGACCGGCAAGGGCACCAACCCGGTGGACTTCAACACGATTCCGCTGTCGGCCGTGGCCCGCATCGAGGTGCTGCGCGACGGCGCCGGCGCGCAGTACGGTTCGGACGCGATCGCCGGCGTCGTCAACATCATCCTGGACGAGCGCGCCAGCGGCGGCGAGCTGACGACCGAGGCCGGCGCCTTCCACACCAAATTCGCGCCCACCGGCCAGCCCCTGACCGACGGGCAGACCCAGTCCGCCAGCCTGACGCAGGGCTGGGCCCTGGGCCGGGGCGGCTTCCTGCGCGGCGGGGTCGAGGCCCTGCACCGCAGCCCCACCAACCGGGCCGGCTTGGACAGCCTGCCGCCGTGGGAAGCCCAGACCGCCGCCAACCTCGCCACCGTCGGCCAGCGCAACTACGCGCCCGGCGAGCCGGCCACACACCAGTGGCAGGCCTGGTTCAATGCCGCGGCCGAGCTGCAGCCGGGCGTGCGGGGCTATGCCTTCGGCACCTGGCAGGAAAGGCGCAGCCTCGGGGCGGCTTACTTCCGCTACCCGGACGGCAGCGCCAACGTGGCCGCGGTCTACCCCACCGGCTACCGGCCGCAGACCACGGGCGACAACCGTGACCTGCAGCTGGTGGCCGGCCTGAAGACGAGCTGGGCCGACTGGGACCTGGACCTGGCGCTGAACCGTGGCCAGAACGACTTCGCCTACGGCGTGCGCCGCACGCTCAATGCGTCGCTCGGCGCCGCCAGCCCGCGCGAGTTCCACCTCGGCGACTTCGGCAGCCGGCTGACCGCCCTGCACCTGGACCTGAGCCGCGAACTGGCCGTGGTCGGCCTGGCCCGCCCGCTGACCCTGGCCTGGGGGCTGGAGGCGCGCGAGGACGGCTTCGTGACCGGCGCGGGCGATGCGGCGTCCTACCAGGTCGGGCCGGTGAGCGCGCCCGCCGGTGCCCAGGCCGGCCCGGGCCTGCAGGCCGGTGACGCGACCCGGCGCAGCCGCCGCGTGGTGGGTGCCTATCTGGACCTGAGCGCCGACCTGAGCCGCGACTGGCAGGGCAACCTGGCGCTGCGGCAAGACCACTACAGCGACTTCGGCAACGCCACCACGGCCAAGCTGTCGACCCGCCTGGCGCTGGACCGCACACTGGCGCTGCGCGGCGCACTGTCCACCAACTTCCGCGCGCCGTCGCTGGCCCAGCAGGGCTTCGCCTTCACCGTGACCGACCGCGGCGACGGCGGCGTGCTGAGCCAGGTGCGCACCCTGCCGGTGGACCACCCGATCGCCCGCTACCTCGGCGCCCAGGACCTGAAGGCCGAGACCTCGCGCAACGCCAGCCTCGGCCTGAGCTGGCAGCCCAGCAGCGCCTGGTCGACCACGCTGGACGCCTATGCCATCCGCGTGAAGCACCGCATCACACTGTCGCAGCGCATCAGCCGCGACGGGCTGGCGGCTGAGTTGAAGTCCAAGTTCGGCGAGAGCGGCATCGACGGCGTCAACTTCTTCACCAATGCGCTCGACACCCGCACGAACGGCGCCGACCTCGTCACGCAGTGGACCGGGCCCGCGCTGGGCGGCGCGCTGCGCCTGGGCTGGACGGCCTCGTTCAACCGCACGACAGTGAATGGCGGCGGCAACGTCGGGCTGGAGGAGGTCAACACCCTGACCGACGCCTCGCCGCGCCAGCGCCACATCTTCAGCGCGCAATGGCAGGGCGGCCAGTGGGGCCTCAGCGGCCGGCTGACCCGCCACGGCAGCACCACGCGGGTGTTCGACTTCGGCGACGGCTTCGTGCCCCGGCAGACCTATGGCGCTGTCTGGCAGCTCGACCTGGAGGCGCAGGTGCAGCTGACGAAGGCCCTGGGCCTGAGCTTTGGCGCCGTGAACGCCACTGGCAAATACCCGACGCGCTCGATCCCGGACATCAGCTACTTCGGCAATTTCCCCTACGACGTGCTGTCGCCCATCGGCTTCAACGGCGCCTACTACTACGCCCGCGCCCGCCTCGCCTTCTGAGCCGCGCAAGAGCCAAGGCGGCGCAAGGGCTAGGCGGCCGTGGCCAGCAGGCGCGGCCGCCGACCGGCACCATGTCAGGCCTGTATGTTTTGACCCCTGCCCATGACCACCCTGATCGACAAGCTCCAGTGGCGCTATGCCACCAAGAAGATGAACCCCGCCCTGCCCCTGCCGCAGGACAAGCTGGACCGCATCCTCGAAGCCATCCGCCTGACGGCTAGTTCCAGCGGCCTGCAGCCCTATGAAGTGCTGGTCGTGACCGACCCGGCCCTGCGCCAGCGCATCCGTGAGCACGCCTGGAACCAGGCCCAGGTCACCGACGCCTCGCATCTGCTGGTGTTCGCCGCCTGGGACCACTACACCGCCGAGCGCATCAACGGCATGTTCGATCTCGTCAACGAGCAGCGTGGCTTCAGGAACGAAGGCTGGGAGGCCTACCGCCAGCAGCTGCTGGCCACCTACCCGCAGCGCACGCCGGAAGAGAACTTCCAGCACGCCGCCCGCCAGGCCTATATCGGCCTGGGCACGGCCCTGATCGCCGCTGCCGAGGAACAGGTGGACGCCACGCCGATGGAAGGCTTCACGCCCGAGAAGGTCGACGAAATCCTGAACCTGCGCGCCCGCGGCCTGCGCTCGGTGCTGCTGCTGCCGCTGGGCTATCGCCAGGCCGACGGCGACTGGCTGGTGAACCTGAAAAAGGTGCGCCGCGCGAAGGACCAGTTCGTCACGACGGTCTGAGCGGCTGTGTGCGATGAAGAACGGCTCTGAGGGGCCGTTTTTTCATGGGCGAGCTAGGCAGGGTCGCGACGCGGATGAGGATGCCCTGGCGACGATGCGTCTGGCACGTTGCATCGCGCCGGGAATTCGCCCCGGCGGGCGACCTACTTTCTTGTGTCGACAAGAAAGTAGGCAAAGAAGCGACCCCCGACCGCACCGCCGCAGCGCAGCTGCGGGTGCCCTGCGCTGCTCAGGCCTTGAGGGCCCGCGCAAAACTCCCTCCGCTACGCTCCGGTCAAACAGTTGCGCGGAGTCAGTGCTTGAAGC
>RXJV01000024.1 GCA_003963075.1 Burkholderiales bacterium | reverse complement strand
CGCGCCGCCGACGATCCAGTTGCCGACCACGATGACCGGCACCGGCAAGCGCTCGACACGCCAAAGCCCCAGCCTGTAGGCCAGCGCCCGCAGCGCGAGCAGAGCCCGGTACAGCCAGCTCAGCGGCAGCAGCGCAGCGGACAGCGGCCCGCCCTGCAGCCACTCGGCTTGCAGCCGATCAGCGAGCGTCGGTCTGGGCAGCGAAGGTGACACGCGTCAGGCCGACGCGGCGCGCCGCGTCCATCACATTGATGACGGCCTGGTGCGGCGTGGCGGCGTCGGCAGAGATGATCACCGAGGCTTCGGCATTGCCACCGCTGGCCTGGCGCAGCGCTGCGATGAGGATGTCCACCGAGCGGCCTTCGACGGGCTGGCGGTTGATGACGAAGCGGCCATCGGCCGCGATGCCGATGATGACCTCCTGCGGACGGTCCTTGAGCTTGTCCGCGTCGGCCGACGGCAGCGTGATCTGCAGCTCGGTGAACTTGGAGTAGGTCGTCGACAGCATCAGGAAGATCAGGATCACCAGCAGCACGTCGATGAAGGGGATCAGGTTGATCTCCGGCGGCTCGCGGTGCGGGGAGCGAAAGCGCATGGCGTGGACCTCGCGGAGCTCAGACCGTGTAGCGGCGCAGCTGGCCCAGCAGCCGGTCGGCTGCGGCTTCGAGCTCCAACACGTACTCCTCGATGCGGCCGCGGAAGTAGCGGTAGAACATCAGCGACGGGATGGCGATCATCAGGCCGAAAGCGGTGTTGTACAGGGCGATGGAAATGCCGTGCGCCAGTTGCGCCGGGTTGCCGCCGCCGGGAGTCTGGCTGCCGAAGATTTCGATCATGCCGACCACGGTTCCCATCAAACCGAGCAGAGGCGCCGCCGTGGCGATGGTGCCCAGGGTGTTCATGTAGCGCTCGAGCTGGTGCACCGCGCGGCGGCCGGCGAACTCGAACACCATGCGCAGCTTGCCTTCGGGCATCTGCGGCTCGGCCGCCACCGCGCGCAAGCCGGCCGCCAGCACCTCGCCGAGAACCGAGTTCTCGGCCAGCCGTGCGACCACATCGGGAGCGGGTAATTGTTGGGCGCTGACACCCATCACATCGTCCAGCAGCCGCGGCGGCAGGATGCGGCTGGCGCGCAGGCTGGACAGGCGTTCAATGATCAGGGCCAGGGCCACCACGGAGCACAGGAGCAAGGGCCAGATGGGCCAACCGGCGGCTTGTATGATCGAAAACAAGTGTGTCCTCGTCGAAAAAGGTGTCGACCGCAGCGGGCCGGAAGGGTGCGCGGGATTATGGCCCCAGCCCAGGCGCCGCCTGCCAGTTGCTTGATCTCGCGACCATGCCCGCACAATCCACCGCCGCTGTGGACAACTTTGTGGGCAAGCCGGTGGCGGTGGCGCGCACAGGCCGTCAAATCAAGGCCTTGGACAACTTGCCTCAAGTTTGAGCAGTGGAAATCGAATTGAAAAACAAGGCCTTATCTGCTCATGACGGCGGCGTGACTGCCCGCATGGCCCGAAATCGTCCGCGAAGCCAGTGCTGGTGGGGCTGTGGACTTCCCAGCCCGCGCCGGCATTGGGTTTGCGCGTGATTGTGGACCGCGAAGCCGCGTCTGGCCGTCGTGTCTGGGGTGTGGCGGGCCTCGTGGAGGCGATCTCGCAAAGCCTCGCGGAGCGCTTCTCGGTCGTTGCGGTGGGCGGGGAAATCTCCGGCTACACCCGTGCGGCGAGCGGCCACAGCTACTTCACGCTCAAGGATGCCGATGGCCTGTCGGCCAGCCTGCGCTGCGCGATGTTTCGACGCGCCTCGGCGATGCTCGATTTCACGCCGGCAGATGGCGCCCTGGTCGAGCTGCGCGGCCGGGTCGCTGTGTATGAGCCGCGCGGCGAACTGCAGTTCGTCGTCGAGGCGATGCGGCGGGCCGGCGCCGGTACCCTGTATGAGTTGTTCCTGAAGCTGCGGGCGCGACTGGCCGCCGAGGGCCTGTTCGACCAGGACGCCAAGCGCGCCTTGCCCAGCCACCCGCGCCGCATCGGCGTCATCACGTCCAGCGCCGGTGCGGCCTTGCATGACGTGCTGACCGCGCTGGCGCGCCGGGCCCCACATGTCCAGGTCATCATCTACCCCAGCCCGGTACAGGGCGCAGACGCGCCGCCTTCCCTGGTGCAGGCGCTGCGCACCGCGAACGAGCGCGCCGAGGTCGATGTGCTGCTGCTGGTGCGCGGCGGCGGCTCGCTGGAAGACCTCTGGGCCTTCAACGATGAGCGGGTCGTGCGCGCGGTTGCGGCCTCGGCCTTGCCGGTGGTCTGTGGCGTTGGCCACGAGACCGATGTGACCCTTTGCGATCTGGCAGCGGACCTGCGCGCACCCACCCCGACCGCCGCCGCGGAACTGGCCGCACCGGCCCGTGAGTCGCTGCTGGCCGAGTTGGCGGCATTGGAGCGCGGGCTGACGCTGAGCCTGGACCACCGGATCCACACCCTGGGCCAGCGCCTGGACCGGCTCGCACTGCGTCTGTCCCGCCCGAGCGATGCGCTGGCCCGCCAGCGCCTGCGGCTTGACCTGTTGGCCCAACGCGCCGCTGCCGCGCCAGGGCGGCGCGTCGAGATGCAGCGCCAGCGCCTCGAGTCGCTGGCACCGCGCCTGCGGCGCGCGTTGGCGGATGCGCTGCAGCGCCGGTCAGCGGCGCTCGATGCGCTGCTGTCCCGGCTGCAGGCTCTCGACCCCCAGCATGTGCTGGCGCGCGGCTATGCCTGGCTGGATGATGGCCAGGGTGGTGCGATCAACTCCGCACAGGCCTTGACACCCGGGCGCGAGGTGCGTGCAGTGCTCGCCGATGGCAGCGCCCAGCTGCGGGTTCTGCCACCGTCTGCGGGGTGATTTCGCCTCCCTACAATCCGCCGCGTCTCCTATCCCCCAACATCTGAGGATCCCCCATGGAACACACGCTGCCCCCGCTGCCCTATGCCATCGACGCCCTGGCCCCGCACTACAGCAAGGAAACGCTGGAGTTCCACCATGGCAAGCATCACAACGCCTATGTGGTCAACCTCAACAACCTGCAAAAAGGCACCGAGTTCGAAAGCCTGACGCTCGAAGAGATCGTCAAGAAGAGCTCCGGCGGCATCTACAACAACGCCGCCCAGATCTGGAACCACAGCTTTTTCTGGAACTGCATGAAGCCCGCGGGTGGCGGCGAGCCCAGCGGAGCCCTGGCGGACGCGATCCAGGCCAAGTGGGGCAGCTACGCCGCCTTCAAGGAAGCCTTCGTGAAGAGCGCGGTCGGCAACTTTGGTTCCGGCTGGACCTGGCTGGTCAAGAAGGCCGATGGCTCGGTCGACATCGTCAACACCGATGCCGCCGGCACGCCGCTGACCACGGCCGACAAGGCGCTGCTGACGGTCGACGTGTGGGAGCATGCCTACTACATTGACTATCGCAACCTGCGCCAGAAGTTCGTCGAGACGTTCTTCAGCAACCTCGTGAACTGGCAGTTCGCCGAAGCCAATTTCGCTTGAAGAACCCGCGCATTGCATCGAAAGGCCGGCTCTGCCGGCTTTTTTGTGCCTTGGTGTGAGGCACTTTCGGGAAACCGAACGTGGCGCGGTGGCCGTTGCAGCAGGCTGTCGATGCGCGCCGAAGGCCGAGCGGCTGCCCTGGCTTGCCGGACCACCAGCTCCGCCCGGTGGCCAAACTCCTGTTTGAGCATTCGCTAGCGCTGACGTCGGGCGGAGTGCTGCACCGGTTCTGATCTCGGACCTGCAAAGCCCAGAGCTGGCAGATCAGCAGCCGCGCTGGCGGCGTCAGGCTTTGTTCGCCCCTGTCCGTGTTCAGGCGCTTGGCCGGAGCGGGCAAATCAGCGGCGGCGAACGGCTCGTGTGATCCGCACCGGTGTTGCACCGCGCCCGGGCCGTGGCCTGGAGGATGCGATCGGTGTTTGTGACGCTCAGTAGCGGCGTTCGTGAATATTCCACCGACGGCTCGGCGAGCACGGTATTGCGTGCTCCGGCAATCCGCTTCAGGGCAGACCATGCCCATGCCTTGAAATACCTTGACTCGTGGTTTTTCAAAGGTGTGGCTGTGCTTTACGCACGCTTTGCCGCGGGTTCAACCGGCC
>RXJV01000126.1 GCA_003963075.1 Burkholderiales bacterium | reverse complement strand
AGGCCGAGGCAAACTACTACCGGCAACTCGCCGAACGTCAGGCCGCTGAGGCCTGACTCACACCAACTGGCCTCCACGAATGCCGGTGCGATTCAATGGGGCTCACACAGAGTCAGTGTTTGAGGGCCGGCCCCTCGCTCTTTTCTACCTGCAACTGTTGGAACCCTCAGCTCATCTCGACACCTTGCCGTGGACGCGAGGTGCTGCGGTTCGGACTTTAGACCGCCAAATCTTTAGTTGACCAATGTTATCAATCGCCGCCTAGGCTCTTTATGCGCTCGCCGAGATTATCAATTTTTTTTGTATTCATTGCAAATTCGAACCAATACTGCTACGCAACTTGCAATCAAGGTGAGCAGCTTGTATTCCAGTGCAACCTCACCGAGCGCAATCACAAAATTGAATTGAACGTTTGCGCCTCAGAGGATATTTCACCCGGGAAGGGGGCGATTGTTTTTCGATTATCCGGCGAAAAGGTAAATTCATTAGAGGTGCGAGGAAGCCTCGCAGCAGACGATGCGACTCCTCCTTTAAGTTATATGTACGTGGATTCTGCCAAGGAGTCTGTTTCATCGCTATCGGTTCGCGGCACCGATAGTCAAATTCACAGCGTCTTCTATACCCGTTCCGCCCTGGGATTTAACGGCGCCGGTTTAATAAATAGAGAATCCAACGGAAAAAGAAAAGTCATGCGCTGCGACGTCAAGAGCATACGTACGAGCGATGATTTCAAACGGGGCATATCATCCTACTACTTGGTTCCACTCAAAATTAATGAACGGAAGGGTGAAATAGACTACTTGGATACAAACGGAGAATTGCAGTCAAATTGATATTTTCTTTGCACTCTCAGGAGAGGTGAACTGGGATCGATTAAACTGAATGATGATTATGTAAAAAATACGCTTAAGCCGGCATTCCGACAAGCCACATTTGCCACGGGGGATAGCAACAATCCAATCTATCTAAATTCTTTCAGTTGGGCTGGAACCCCTGGTAGTTCTTACTCTTGTGGAATATATCAATTCGACGTCGCTGCCAACCCGAGCGCGCAAATCTTCCTCAGAGGGCTCGGTTTCACATCAGATGATATAAATAACTTGTCCAAACATGGCGGACTGAGTCTTGACGTTCAGGGGGCGTTAAATCAGAACTTATCCGCGGCATTGGCCGCCAACCCGGCGGCCATGGAGTCGTTTTACCAGAGTTGGGAAACGTCAAAAATCAACCAACTCCAGTCATTGGTCGGCTCGCTTTACGCCACAAATCCAAACGTGGCTCAACAGATCGCATCTTCAGCTGACCTGCAACTCCGCCTACTTGACTACTACAATCAGTTTGGAGATCCGCAGCAGGAAATGAAGGCGTGGCTGAACGGAGGAACCGCTCCTTCCTCCGCCGTGGCTGCTATTCCGCCAGGCGGCACCTTGGACGGATCGATGATCAACCAATTCATCATGTACAAGGAGTATAGCACTGCGAATGCTGCTCAGAAGGCTTCCGAAAATGACCGGGAAGCACGACTGCAAAATGTATTGTGCGGATTGGATCCAACTCTAGGCCCGTCCTACATTGATGTTGCTGGGGCGTGTGCTGATCCTTTGAAATTTGACAACTCCACAATTCACTTTTTATCTGGATTTGTCGGGTCCTTGGTAGGTGGTGGTGACAACGTTATTTTGGATCCTGCCTCAACAATTGGCATTTCTGACCCGTCCATGAACATGAGAACATGGAACGGGATCGGAAATCCGGCTCGGCCAGATACTGTCACTGCACCAAGGTCTGGTCAAGGCGTAAATATCGATGTCAAGAGCGGCGGAGACGGTTCCGTTATCATCAATTCGACTGGGGCAAACATCTCAGTTGAAAGTCAAAACGCACAGGTAAATGGCAATAACACTGTGGTCTTGAACGGAGGTGCGGCGCAGCTAAATGATGGATCGGTATCCAATGTGTCAGGTACTGGCACCGTATATGCGAGTTATGGAACGGTTAACACTGGAGCCAATTCAAACTTGAAATTGGTTGGCAACAATGAGTCCTCCACTGGCGATGCGACGGACAACCCGGCGATCCAGGGTGTGGACAATGTCTTTGCCGGCGCGAACGCCATCCTGAATCCTCTTTCATTCACCGATCTGACTGTACTTGGGTCCAATTCCATATTCGCGAACGTCGGTGATGTAGGTATTTTCGCTTCTAACTCTTCATTTCTAACCAACACCAACGGGCTGAGTGATCTCAATTTTTTTGGGACAAACAACACAATTGGCGGCTCCGGGCAAAATGATTACTTGAACATATTTGGAACCTACAACAGTAATTCCCTGAACAACACTAGCGTTAGTTACTATGGTTCAACATCGGGCGATACAAATTCAGGTACCGTGTTGGCCTTCTGGGACTATACGGCTCCCGATGCCTTTATGCCGATTACGTCTCTTTCCTTCGACGACCCTATCGTTTTGAATCTTTCTGGAGGCAAGGTCCAGACACAGAATCTCGTTGGGTCGTCTGCCTATTTTGACGTTCAAAACAATGGCCAGCGAGTGCATACGGGGTGGGGAACGGCTGGGGAAGGGTATCTTGTATACGATCCCGCAGGCAAAAACACCGTTGCCAATGAGCAGAGTCTGGTCGCAAGCTTTGCGGCGCTGAAGGCCCTCGACAAGAATAATGATGGTGTGCTCAATGCGCAGGATTCTGCATGGGCAAGCTTAAAGGTGTGGGTCGATAATGCCGGTACCGGGGCATTCACTTCCGGCTCTTTGATGACAATGGATCAAATTGGCATCGCGTCCATCAACTTGAACTCGACGCATGTCAACCAAAATCAAAACAACAACACGATCTTGGATGACAGCACGTTCACATGGAAATCTGGCGGCACAGGCGACATCGCCGGTGTCGACTTCAACTTCCACTCAAGCAGCGTCATAACTGTCAGCGGCGGTGGCGGTGGCGGTGGCGGTGGCGGTGGTACCTGCGTTCACATCGCATCGCTGCTCCCCGATGGCCGCACAGCCGGCGAGGTCGCGGTTGGTGAAGCCATGCTGTTGGCCGACGAGAAGACCTTGCACCCCGGCGTCGGCGTGGTGAGCTACTCGGAGAAGAAGCTCGCCAAGGGCTATCGCATTGAGGCCGAGGGTGGGTTCAGCTTGCTGTGCTCCGACACCGCCCCGATCCCGACGCCGCAAGGGCTGGTGCTGGCGCCGGACCTAGTGGGCCATTATGTCGCGGTGCGCAAGGACGAGGCCGGCAGTTCGCTGGTTGGCTGGTCCAAGGTCACGGCCGTTATTGCGGTGGGCGACATCGAAGTCCAGCACATCACGGTCGGCGACAAGTGCTTCTGGGCTGGCGACCGCCCGGGCCTGTTCATCCTGCATCACAACCGCAAGAACCTCCCGTGAAGCGAATGGAGTGACGTGCGATGAGTTTTCGCGACGAAATTCAGTTTTGCTGCTAAGAAATGAACTCTGCTCCCTCGTCTTGGATCGCGATGGCAGCGCTCGCGCCGTTGGTGCTGGCCATTGCAGCTTGTGCACCGACAGGTATGTCACCACCACTTGACCGAGATCAATCAATCGGAGTCAGCCGAGTCGCTGCCGCATCTGCATCAAGTGCGGCAGCTTCCGGACTTTCTGTTGAATTAGATACAGAGTATAGAACCGTCTCAAATTCCGATCCGCATGTCACGCGGGAACGATTGGCCAACGTAGTAGAAAAGTATATTCGCCCCAAGATGTCAATGACAGAGGCTATCGCTACGCTGAATAATGCTGGTTTCGAAATTAACTCGGACCCCATGCATGTGCCGCCGAAGCCCAATACCCATCCGCCGTACATTCTTGCCATTCGTAGGCTTTCGGCCACGGTGGCTGCTAGAGCCAATCTGGTGGTGAAAATTATTCCGCAATATGAAAAAAATCAGGAATTTGTAGAGTCTTTCGACATTCGTTTCGAAATTTCAACCTTGTAGGGAGTGTGAAATGGGTCAAGAGTCAATTCGCTAATCGCCGCGCCAACCGCATGAAGGTGCTCGTGCATGACGGCATCGGGGTGTGGCTGAGGCGCTTTGTCGATGCTGGAGATGGTCGGGCTCATGGAGAATCGCACCCGGGAGAACGCCTGCTTGCTGGCGACAATGTGCATTATGTTTATTTTTCCGCCAGCGACACTGCGCCTTATGGCGGAATGTGCCACATTGGCACGACTCCGGTCAACCTGGTAACTTTGACGGGGT
>RXJV01000066.1 GCA_003963075.1 Burkholderiales bacterium | reverse complement strand
GTGCCGCTGCTGCGCGGCAAGTCGGTGTTCAACCTGTTCTTCGAGAACAGCACCCGCACCCGCACCACCTTCGAGATCGCGGCCAAGCGCCTGTCAGCCGACGTCATCAACCTCGACATCGCGCGCAGCTCCACCGCCAAGGGCGAGACCCTGCTGGACACGGTGGCCAACTTGAGCGCGATGCACGCCGACATGTTTGTCGTGCGCCACAGCGAGAGCGGCGCGCCTCACCTGATCGCCCAGCACTGCGCGCCGCATGTGCACGTGGTCAACGCCGGCGACGGCCGCCATGCCCACCCGACCCAGGGCCTGCTGGACATGTACACGATCCGGCACTTCAAGAAGGACTTCCGCCACCTGACGGTGGCCATCGTCGGCGACATCGTGCACTCGCGCGTGGCCCGTTCGGACATCCATGCGCTGAACATCCTCGGCGTGCCCGAGATCCGCGCGGTCGGCCCCAAGACCCTGGTGCCGGGCGATCTGCGCGACATGGGCGTGCGCGTCTGCCACGACATGGCCGAGGGCGTGCGGGACGCCGATGTCGTCATCATGCTGCGGCTGCAGAACGAGCGCATGAACGGCGGCATGCTGCCCAGCAGCGGCGAGTTCTTCAAGCACTTCGGGCTGACGCCCGACAAGCTGGCCCTGGCCAAGCCCGATGCCATCGTGATGCACCCGGGCCCGATCAACCGCGGCGTCGAAATCGCGTCCGAAGTGGCCGACGGCAAGAGCAGCGTCATCCTGCCCCAAGTGACATTCGGCATCGCTGTCCGAATGGCTGTCATGGCCATCCTCGCAGGGAACGAAGCATGAAGATCCTGATCAAAAACGGCCGCCTGATCGACCCGGTTTCCGGCCTGGATCGTGTCGGCGACCTGGCCGTCGCCAACGGCCGCATCGTCAAGCTGGGCGAGGTGGGCGAATTCACCGCCGACCGCACGGTGGAGGCCACCGGCCTCATCGTCGCGCCCGGCCTGGTCGACCTGTGCGCACGGCTGCGCGAGCCCGGCCACGAGCACGAGGGCCTGCTGGAAAGCGAGCTCGCGGCAGCGGCCGCTGGCGGCGTGACCAGCCTGGTCTGCCCGCCCGATACCGACCCGGTCCTCGACGAGCCCGGCCTGGTCGAAATGCTGAAGTTCCGCGCCCGCAAGCTCAGCCGCTGCCGGCTCTTTCCGCTGGGCGCGCTGACCCGCCAGCTGGCGGGCACGGCGCTCACCGAGATGGCCGAATTGACCGAGGCCGGCTGTATCGGCTTCTCGCAGGCCGAGGTGCCGATCCGAGACACCCTGGTGCTGCACCGCGCGCTGCAGTACGCGGCCACCTATGGCTACACCGTCTGGTTGCGCCCGCTGGACGCCTGGCTCGGCGGCGGCGTGGCCGCCAGCGGCGCCATCGCCACGCGGCTGGGGCTGTCGGGCGTGCCGGTCAGCGCCGAGACCATTGCGCTGCACACTCTGTTCGAGCTGGTGCGTGCCACCGGCGCGCGGGTGCATGTCTGCCGGCTCTCCAGCGCCGCCGGTGTCGCGCTGGTGCGCGCGGCCAAGGCGGAAGGCCTGCCGGTGACGGCCGATGTGTCCATCAACTCGCTGCACCTCAGCGATGTCGACATCGGCTACTTCGACTCCGCGATGCGCCTGACGCCGCCCCTGCGCCAGGGCCGCGACCGCGATGCGCTGGGCGCCGGCCTGGCCGACGGCACGATCGACGCGCTGGTGTCCGATCACATGCCGGTCACCGTCGACGAGAAGGCCGTGCCCTTCGCCGAGGCGACGCCCGGCGCCACCGGCCTGGAGCTGCTGCTGTCGCTGAGCCTGCGCTGGGCCCGTGACGCGGGCCTGCCGCTGCACCGCGCGCTGGCCGTGGTCACGTCCGAGCCCGTGCGTGTGCTCGGCAGCGCCCTGGGCTCGTTGGCGGCCAGCGCGGGCCGCCTGGTCGAGGGCGGGGTCGCGGATGTGTGCGTCTTCGACGCGGGCGCGAGCTGGGCGGTCGCGCCGGATCAGCTCGCCAGCCAGGGCAAGCACACGCCCTTCGAGTTCTCGCGCAGTGGCTTCGAGCTGCCGGCGCGGGTGCGCTGCACCCTGGTGGCCGGACACATCGCCTTCGGCGAATGAGCGCCTCCGCTGCATGCTTGAGCGCCGCCGGCGCGGCCCGCAGGGAGGCTGCCGCATGAGGGCCCTCATCGCCACCTGGCGTCTGGCCCGGCTGCTGCCGCATGTGCTGCACGGCCTGTGGCTGGTCAAGCGGCACTTCGAACTACGCACCGCCGTCGAGCGGCACCAGCTGGTGCAGTGGTGGTCGATCAAGACCCTGAAGATCTTGGGCATCCAGCTCCGGACCGAGGGTCGGGCCTGGCCGGCCGGCCACCTGCTGGTGGCCAACCATGTGTCCTGGCTGGACATCGCCGCGCTGCATGCGGTGCTGCCGCAGGCCCGCTTCGTGTCCAAGGCCGACGTGAGGCATTGGCCGCTGGTGGGCGCGCTGGTCGAAGGTGCCGGCACGCTCTTCATCGAGCGCAGCAGCAAGCGCGATGCGCTGCGCGTCGTCCACCAGGCCGCTGCGGCACTGCGTGCCGGTGACTGCGTGGCGGTGTTCCCGGAGGGCACCACCGGCCCGGGGCCCGAGCTGCTGCCCTTCCATGCCAATCTGCTGCAGGCCGCGGTGTCGGTGGACGCACCGGTGCTGCCGGTGGTGCTGCGCTGGCATCAGCCGGGCGAGCGTTTCAGCGCCGCCGCGCAGTTCATCGGCGACACCACGCTGGCGCAGAGCCTGTGGCGGATCGCGGCGGCGCGGGGTCTGGGCATCGAGCTGCAGTTGCTGCCCGCGGTGCAGCCCGAGGGCCGCGACCGCCGAGCGCTCGGCGAGGCCCTGCGCGGCGCGATCAGCGCGCGTCTTTGAGCCAGGCCAGGCCGGCGCGGGTGTCGGCGCGGGGCCGGTACTCCAGGCCGATGGCGCCTGGCCAGCCGCGCTCCTCCAGCAGGGCCAGCTCGGCGGCGTATTCCTGCGGCGCGGGCTCGTGGCGGCCGGCCAGTCCGGCCAGTTGCAGATGGCCGAGCAGGCCCAGGTCCAGCGCCCGGCTGAGGTGGCTCAGCGACTCGCCCTCGCTGACCCGGCAGTGGTAGAGGTCGAGCTGCAGCTGCACCCGCGGCGAGTTCAGCGTGGCCAGCAGGTCCAGGGCCTGCGCCTGTCGATGCAGGAAATAGCCCGGCATGTCGCGTCGGTTGATGGGCTCGACCGTCAGTGTGAGGCCAGCGGGTGCCTGGTCGGCGGCCCAGCCGAGATTGGCCAGCCAGAGGTCGCGCGCCTCGGTACCGTGGTCGGCGATGCCGGACAGCAGGTGCATCACCGGCGCGCCGACCTGTGAGGCCAGTTCAAAGCCACGCAGCGTGTGGTCGCGGAAGTCGGCCTCGCGGCCGGGCAGGGCGGCGAGGCCGCGCTCGCCCTGCGTCCAGTCGCCCGACGGCGCATTGAGCAGGGCGACCGGCAGGCCAGCCAGGCGCGCCAGCAGCCCGGCGCGGTCCTGCAGATGGGCGAACAGCAGTTCGACGCGGGCGAAGCCATCGGCCCGCGCGGCGTCGATGCGGTCCAGGTAGCTCAGCTCCGGATAGAGCCAGTCCAGGTTGGCCGCAAACCGCGTGGGCAGCATGGCCAGGGGCCGGCGTCGCGTGCGCTCAGGCCTTGCCCTGGGCGGCCACGGCGGCGGCGGCCTTGGCGGCGGCTTCGGCGTCGCCGAGGTAATAGCTCTTGATCGGCTTGAGGTCGGCGTCGAGCTCGTAGACCAGCGGGATGCCGTTGGGGATGTTGACCCCGACGATGGCGTCGTCGGCGATGCCGTCGAGGTACTTGACCAGGGCCCGGATGCTGTTGCCGTGGGCCGCGATCAGCACCCGCTGGCCGCCCTGGATGGCCGGGGCGACGGTCTCGTTCCAGAACGGCAGCACGCGGGCGACCGTGTCCTTCAGGCATTCGGTCAGCGGGATGTCGGCGGCGTCCAGGCCACGGTAGCGGCGGTCGCTGCGTTCGCTGCGCGGGTCGCTCGGCTCCAGGGCCGGCGGCGGGGTGTCGTAGCTGCGGCGCCAGATCAGCACCTGCTCGTCGCCGTACTGCTTGGCCATGTCGGCCTTGTTCAGGCCCTGCAGCGCGCCGTAGTGGCGCTCGTTCAGGCGCCAGGCGTGGCGCACCGGCAGCCAGGTGCGGTCCATCTGGTCCAGGCAGTGCCACAGCGTCCAGACCGCGCGCTTGAGCACCGAGGTGTA
>RXJV01000149.1 GCA_003963075.1 Burkholderiales bacterium | reverse complement strand
GTGGCAAGAACCATCCGCCAGGCAAAGGATCGTCCTATGTCTTTGGCCTCAAGGCGGGTGACAAGCTGAAGTACAGCGGGCCCTTCGGGGACTTCGCCATTCGCCACGGCGAGAGGGAGAAGATCTTCATCGGCGGCGGCGCAGGGATGGCGCCATTGCGCGCCATGGTGAGGGATCTGCTGGAGTCCGGTGCCGAAGAGCCCATCCATTTCTGGTACGGCGCTCGCACGGTTGCCGATGCTCCCTACGTCGACGAGATGCAAGCCCTGGCGGCGCGCTATCCCAATTTCAGTTGGCAGTTGGTCCTGTCGGACGAGCGAGGCACGGAGCATCCCTCCGGCATGGTTCACGAGGTGGTGAAGGAACGACTGCTGCAGTCACACCCTGACCTGCAGGCCTGCGATTTCTACTTGTGTGGTCCGCCAGCGATGCTGGCCGCGATGCTTGCGCTGCTGAAGAAACTCGGTGTGAAGGACGACCGGGTGGCCTTCGACGACTTCAAGATCTGATCGTTCCTCGGCTATCGCGCCGCGAACTTGCCCCCAGAAATGTAGAAAGCCCCGCAAGCGTCCAGCGAGCCCGTCTTGAGAAGCGCTTTGGGAGTGCTATCGATCTTGTCCAGCCGGCAATTGGCTGGACAAGATGGAAGCTAAGAACGGCGTCGAAGATCAGACGCGACCGATCGCGCTGGGCCGTTGGAACTGGCTGTTCGCAGGCTCACTGCATACGGGCAAGCGCGCTGCCGCGGTGATGAGCCGCTGCAGCTGCTGCCGCACCGTTGGCGCCCATCAGGCGCCGCAACTCGAGCAGCCCCGCTGCGTTTGCACCGGCGGGCACTTGACCGAGCCGTACGAACAGAACACGCAGCAGTCACCGGCCTTCGGCCGCAACACGGTCTTGCAGTGCTCGCACTCGTAGAAGAACTGGCAGGCGTCAGTCGGCATGACCTCGCGCTTGGCGTGGCTGCACTCCGGGCATGTCAGCATCGACTCCAATTGAGGTGCGGTCGTTATCACTTGTGAGCCGTCGAGGGGTAGCCCGCGTTGGTCGTGGCCTTGGTCAATGCCGTCGCATTGGTCTTGTCAGCGTCGAACGTCACGGTGGCCGTCTTTTTCGCGAAGTCGATCCGCACCTGAGTCACGCCGGCCACTTGCTCCAGCGACTTTTTCACCGTCACCGGGCACAGCCCGCAGGTCATGTTCTGGACGTCGAGAACGGCGGTCTGCGCCGTGGCGGCGAGCGCGGCCAACGGCATCACTGCGACAAGCACCGCGGCAAACAAGCTACGCATGGGTAATCCCTTCAGAGGAAAAGCGGTGCCAACCAAGGCACAGACAACAACGAGAGGAGTGCCAGTGCAACAACCCAGAAGATCAGCCGCTGGCGCTTGAGGACGATTGGCTCAACGCACATAGCACCTGGTTCGCAGGCCTGCGGCCGCAGGTACAGGTGCCGGAACGCCAGGCCCAGGAAAAGCAACGTCGTGGCCAGGAACCAGGGCCTCAGCGGCTCCAGCGCAGTCACGTTGGAGACCCATGCGCCACCTATGCCCAGCGTCAGCAGTACCAGCGGCCCGACGCAACATACCGACGCGCCGACCGCCGCCAGCACGCTAGCAATCAGCGAACCCTTGATCCTCAACATTGCCATCACCGGGGTTAACTTGTTCGATGGCGCACAGTCTAGAGTCCGTACCATGGTACGGAGTCAAGGGGATTCAGATGACAACCGAGCTGACGATAGGGCGACTGGCCAACGAGGCCGGCGTGAACGTCGAGACGATCCGCTACTACCAGCGCCGCGGCTTGATGGCTGAACCCGACAAGCCGACGAGCGGGCATCGCCGCTACGCCTCGGATGCAATCAAGCGTGTGCGCTTCATCAAGCGAGCACAGGTGCTGGGCTTCACCTTGGACGAAGTGGGCAGCTTGCTCGACCTCGACGAGGCCTGCGCCTGCGTCGAAACACGCGAACTGGCAGCCCACAAGCTACAGGTCATCGAGGAGAAGTTAGCCGACCTGAAAGCGATGCGCAAAGCGCTGACGGCGCTGCTGCATCAATGCGACACGGGGGTAACCAAGGCCGGCTGCCCGATCATCCACGCACTTGCCGCCGACTGATCCTGAGCCAAGAAGGGATCGCTGGAAGCTTGCGAAGTCTTCCATCGAAGGGCTCTTTTTCTCGCGAGGCTGGCAAGCCGGATCATCCTGCAAGCGCTTTTTGCGCTCACTTCACTTGTTGGCGGCCAGCCACTTGTCGAACTGCGCGATCTCTTTCTTCTGCGCGGTGATGATCATCTGCGCCATGTCGCGCATCTCTTGCGACTTGCCATTGCGCAGTTCGATCTCGGCCATGTCCAGCGCTTGTTGGTGGTGCATCTTCATCATCATCGCGAAGTCCTTGTCGACGTTGCCAGTGGGCTTCATCGCCTGCATGCTTTCCATGCCGCTTCTCATCTTTTGATGCAGCTGCTGTGAGCCTTGATCAGCTTGCCCCTTCATACCCATCGAGTCAGTCTGAGCGAAGCTCACTGCCGGCACAGCGATGATGAAGGAAACCACGATAGGTAGGGCGAAACGGGTGCGCATGTGTGCTCCTGAAAGTTGAGCCTCACGTCGGCAATCTGCGTGCCCGTCTCAGCTGGGGCGACCTGAACTTGACGTCAGCCGCCGTGACCCTCGCGCAACAGGGAATCCAGGCGTGCAACTTCGTTGCCAACGGCCTTGATCTCTCGGCCGTCCTTGGCCTTCAGCGTCTCGCCGGCCTTGAGGAAGACGGCGCGGCCGAAGGAGTCTTCCTTGGCCATCCTGCCGTCCTTGAAGACATACAGCGTCGAGCCGTCCTGCAGCTCGATCGTCGTCTTGACGGCGTTTTCGAGCGCGTCACGCGCCTGCGCCGGCGCGGCGATGCCTGCGAGTGTGGCGACCAGCGTGGTGGTGATGATGAGCGTCTTCATGTGCGTTCCTTTCGTTGGTTGAGTGCCCGATGCACGCTTGAACTCTAGGAACCGGGCACCGACGCCAGCCCAACGCGCGGATTACGATTTCGTCATGGGTCTCCATGCGGCTCGATGCCGCCATCGCCAGGCAATAGGCTGGTTTCCCGGCTGCGAAGCGTAAAGCCGACCTTTGTGATGCCGTCTGCGCTCGTGGCAAAGGCGTCCCCGCCATGCATGCGCGCGATCGCGCGGACGATGGCCAGACCCAGCCCGTGGTGTTCGGCAGACCCTTGGCGCGAGGTGTCAGCACGGAAGAACCTCTCAAACAGCCGTGGCAGTACCGCCGGGTCGATGCCTTCACCAGGATTGACCACGGTGATGGCAACTCGTTCGTCGGTCGATGCCGGTGACACCGTGCTCAGCTGGATAGAGATGGCCCTGCCGGCCGGCGTGTACCGGCTCGCATTGCTCAGCAGGTTGGCCAGCGCGCGACGTACGAGAGCAGCATTCACAGGCGCTTGGGCCTCGCCGACGATATCGACCCGTTGAAGCCGCTCGTCGAGCACCGCGTCGAAGTACTCGACGACCTGCCCTGCGACCAATCGCAAATCCGTGACTGCCAAGGTCTGCGCCGTGCCACCCTGGTCAGCGCGCGCAAGGAACAGCATGTCGTTGACCATCGTCGTCAACTGGTGCAGAGACTCGAGGTTTCCAGACAGCGTGTCGCGCAGTTCGGCGACCGTGCGCTCTCGGGCAAGCTCGACCTCTGTGGCGCTGATCATCGTGGTCAGCGGCGTTCTCAGCTCATGCGCGACGTCGGCACTGAACGCTTCCAGGTGCTCGTAGGCGGACTGCACCCGGTCTAGCGCACGGTTGAAGCTGTCGACCAGGTCCTCGAGTTCGGCGCTCACCCCCTGAGACGACAGTCGCAACGATAGCGCTCGAGGCGAAATCGCGGCTGCTTCCATGGACAGTTCGCGGACGGGGCGCAGTTCACGCCGCGCTACCCACGCGCCCAGTGCCGACAGCGCAGCCACACCCAGCCCGCAGACGAACACAAGAGCGCCCAAGTAGGCGCTGAGCAAGCGCTGGTCCCCACGCGTGTCCACGCCGATAAGCGCCACGCCATCGGGTACGGGACCGTGGGCTTTGACGCGGAACGACCGACCTGTCAGCGCCACGCCGTCCTCTCGCCAGATCGTCAGTTTTCCCACCGCGGCGGTGGTATCTGCAGGCTGAGTTGTAGGTCGAATCTTGCCGCCGTAGACCACGGCGCCCGAGTCCGCGATCAACCAGATGCGCAGCTGTCCATCTCCGATCAGCAC
>RXJV01000085.1 GCA_003963075.1 Burkholderiales bacterium | reverse complement strand
CAAGGCGCGCGGCTGCAAGGACGTGCGTGCGCTGGTGCTGGTGGCCGCGCCCGAGGGCGTGAAGGCCTTGACCACGGCCCACCCCGATGTGCGCTGCTGGACGGCCGCGATCGACAGCCACCTCAACGAGGTGGGCTACATCATCCCGGGGCTGGGCGACGCGGGCGACAAGATCTTCGGCACCAAGGAAGGCTGAAATCCGCCACGGTTGTTGAGTGGGGCGACCGCCCCGAAGGCGGCGTTGGCGCGCACACTGCGTGCTGCTGCCGCCGGCCCTGTTGTCATGCATCGCTGTGTCCTCGGATGAGCTCCAACCCTTTCGCTGCTGCATGCCCCTGGCCTTGGGCCCGTAGGGCAGGAGGCTGATATGGAGATGCCGCGCCCATGGTTGCGACTGCTGCACGCCGGCTGGCTGCACGGCCTGGTGTTGGCCTGGCTGAGCGTCCTGGCCTTGCCGGTGCGCGCTCTGGGGCTGGAGGCGGCCCTTGGCGAGAGGCTCGGCCTGCATGCCGAGGTGCTGGTCGAAGATGCCGGCCCGCTGACGCTGGATGCGGCGCGCGAGGCCAGGCGACGCGGTGAGTTCAGGCCCGCGCGGCAGTCGGTGCTGGCGCATGGCCTGGGCGCACGCCCGGTCTGGCAACGGCTTGAGCTTGAGCACGCTGATGCCAGGCCGCGCGAGCTGCAGTTGGTGGCCGGCATGACCTGGGTCGACCGCGTCGACGTCTACATCGTCCGGCCGGACGGCCAGGTCGAGCACTGGCAGGCCGGAGACGAGCTGGCGTCGACGGAGCATGCCGAGGCGGGCCTGGGCCTGGTGTTCCCGCTCACGCTGGCGCCTGGGCGCAGCGAACTCTGGGTGCGTGCCGAGACCCCGGACCCGATGCTGGTGCCCTTGCGCCTGCTCGACCAGGCCAGGCTGCACAACCTTGAACGCGTCCAGCACTATGGCTACGGGCTGCTGTACGGCTTCCTGCTGGCCCTGATGGCCTACAACGCGATGCTGTTCAGTGGGTTGCGTGAGCGAAGTCATCTGTACTACGCCGCCTACCTGATGAGCTTCATCGCCGTCAATCTGGGTTACACGGGCCACGGCTGGGTCTGGATTTGGCCGGGCGCCACCGGGTTGCAGCGCTATGCCATCCTGGCGCTGATGGTGTTGTTCGGCGTCTGTGGGCTGTTGTTCTCGACGCGCTTCCTCGACGTCCGGCTCGATTCGCCGCGGCTGTGGCGGCGCCTGATGGTCCTGCCGATGCTCGGCCTGTTGGGCATGGCGTTGCTGGCGCTGTTGGACCTGCACCGGCCTGCGGTGTGGTTTGCGTTCGGCTTCCTCGCGCTCACGACGGGACTGATCGTGGCCCTGGGCGTCTGGGCCTGGCGGCGTCGCAAGCCTGCGGCGGGCTACTTCCTTGCTGCCGCGCTGTGTGGCATGGGCGGGACGCTGGCGACCATGTTGTCGGTTTGGGGTGCCCTGCCATGGAACGAGTTCACCTTCCACGCCATCGACGCGGGCATCATGGCCGAGGCGACCTTGCTGGCCCTGGCCCTCGCGGCCCGGCTGCGGCACCAGCAGCAGGCCCGCGAGCAGGCAGAGCGCCTGGCGCGGCTCGATCCGCTGACCGGCCTGTACAACCGGCGCGCCTTTCTGGAGCTGGCCCATGGCCACTTTCAGGCGGCGCTGCGCAGCACGCGCCCGATGTGCGCGCTGATGCTCGACGTCGATCATTTCAAGGCCATCAACGACCGCTTCGGGCATGACGTTGGCGATCAGGCGTTGAGCGAGGTGGGGCAGCTGCTTCAACGCAGCTGCCGGGCCGCTGATCTGCTGGCTCGCTGGGGTGGCGAGGAGTTTCTGCTGCTGCTGCCCGACACCCGGCAGGACGACGGCCACCAGCTGGCAGAGCGCATCCGGCTGGCGGTGAGCCAACTCAGCGTCTGCCACCGCGGCGAACCCGTGCCGCTGACCGCCAGCCTGGGGCTGGCCGCATTGGTCCCGGGCCAGGACCTGGCGGCGCTGGTCGGCGCGGCGGATGTGGCCCTGTACGCGGCCAAGCAGGCCGGGCGCAACCGGGTGGCGCTCGCGGAAGCGCCGGCACCTGCGGGGGCCTGACCTCGTCGGCCGCGAAGCTTGCTGGCACGGGCCCCGGCCTCAGACCAGACCCAGGGCACCCAGCACGCCGCCGGCCAGCACCATCCAGACCAGATTCAGCCGGGTCTTCAGCGTCAGCACGAAGGTCGTGACGATCAGCAGCAGCGTGCCCATGCGATGCGCTTCAACCGTCACGAAGGGCTGGGCCAGCAGCCAGCCGGTGGCGATGATCAGGCCCAGCGTCAGCGGCATCATGCCGGCCGCGAAAGCGCGCACCGCGCGATGTTCGCGATTGGCCCGGGCCCAGCGCGTGGCGGTCAGGGTCAGTACTGTGGAGGGCAGCAGGATGCCGGCCATGGACGCCGCCGCCCCGGCGAGCCCGGCCACGTTGTAGCCCAGCACGGCCACGAACAGGATGTTCGGCCCGGGAGCAGCCTGGGCCAGCGCGATGGATGCAGTGAACTCGCTGTCCCTGAGCCAACCCATGCGGTCGACCAGGAAGCGGTGCATCTCCGGCACCGTCGTGATGGCGCCGCCGATCGACAACAGCGACAGGGTCAGGAAGTGCAGGAACAGGCTGGCGAGGTCGACCGGCGCCGTCATTTGAGCTTCCACCAGGCCAGGGCCATGCCCATGCCACCGAGCCCGCTCAGCACGCCGAGCAGCGGCCAGCGCAGCAGCCCGATCAGCATGAAAGCCAGCCCTGCCAGGCCAAGCGCCAGCGGTCGGCCCAGCGGGCTTTGCTTCAGCGCCGGCAGCAGCTTGATGCCTGTGGCGAGGATCAGCCCCGCCGAAACGGCGCCCATGCCGCGCAATGCATCGACCGCGATCGGGTGCCGCGACAGCTGCCCATATAGGGCCGCCAGTCCAAGCACGATGACGGCCGGTGCGGCCAGCATGCCGGCCAGCGCCGCGATCGCGCCGCGCAGCCCGAAGAAGCGGTCGCCGATCATCATCGACAGGTTGACCACATTGGGCCCCGGCAGTACCTGCGCGATGGCCAGTGCCTCGACGAACTCCTCCTTGCTCAGCCAGCCCAGTCGCTCGACGAGCTCGCGCTGTGCCACGGCCAGCACGCCGCCGAAACCCTGCAAGGCAAGCCGAGTGAACGCCAGGAACAGGGCGAGAAGCGACGCCGGGCGGTTCAACGGATGACCTTCAGTGCCTCGGGATTCACGATGTTGGTCGGCTGGGCCTGGATGAAGTTCAACACATTGTCGAAGGCGGCGTCGAAGTACAGCTCGTAGCTGTCCTGCTCGACGTAGCCGATGTGTGGCGTGCAGACCGCGTTTTCCAGCCGCAGCAGCGGATGGCCCTGCAGGATGGGTTCGGACTCGAACACGTCGATCGCGGCCATGCCCGGCCGGCCGCGGTTCAGTGCCGAGACCAGAGCGCCCTCGGTCACCAGCTCGGCGCGCGAGGTGTTCACGAATAGCGCTGTCGGCTTCATCTGGGACAGATCCTCGGGCGTGACGATGCCGCGCGTGGCGTCGCACAGGCGCAGATGCACGGTCAGCACATCGGCCGCTGCAAAGAAGGCCTCACGGCTCGCGGCGGCCTGGTGGCCGTCGGCCTCGGCGCGCAGCCGCGACGACTCGCTGCCCCAGACCTGCACGGTCATGCCGAAGGCGCGGCCATAGCCGGCGACGAGCTGGCCGATCTTGCCGTAGCCCCAGATTCCCAGCGTCTTGCCACGCAGCAGCATGCCGACGCCGAAATTGGCCGGCATGGACGCCGCCTTCAGCCCGGCCTGCTGCCAGGCGCCATGCTTGAGGTTGCCGATGTACTGCGGCAGCCGGCGCATGGACGCCATGATCAGCGCCCAGGTCAGCTCGGCTGGCGCGACCGGGCTGCCGACGCCTTCGGCCACGGCAATGCCCAGCCGCGTGCAGGCTTCCAGGTCGATGTGGCTGCCGACGCGGCCGGTCTGGGAGATGAGCTTCAGCTTGGGCAGCTTTTCGAGCAACTGGCGCGGGAAGGCCGTGCGCTCCCGGATCAGCACCAGCACCTCGGCGTCGCGCAGCCGCACGGAGAGTTGCCCGATGCCCTTCACCGTGTTGGTGAAGACCTTGGCGTTCAGCGGCTCCAGCTTGGCCGCGCAGCGCAGCTTGCGGACGGCGTCCTGGTAGTCATCGAGAATGATCACATTCATGTTCGGAGCCCGAGCGGCTGAACACACGAGCGCCGCATGGTGGGAGGCAGCGAACGGGTCGAGCAAGAGCGCTTCATGTTTTGCGGCATTTTGCCCCGGCGTGATTCGGCGCCAGGCCCGGCTGGCTACGATAGTTTTCCCGCACAGGAGACCCCCCGATGTCCACGCTTTCGATGCACGCCGCCAGCGCCCCGGTCTTTGCCAAGATGCTGGGCAATATGCTGAACTGGCTGGAGGCCGCCAAGGCCCATGCCGAAGCCAGGCACTTCTCAACCGACGTCTACCTGACGTTGCGGCTGGCACCCGACATGCTGCCCTTCGCCAAGCAGATCCAGATCTGCAGCGACGCCGCCAAGGGCTGCGTGGCTCGCCTGGCCGGCCAGGAGGCACCGAAGTTCGACGACAACGAGGCCACGCTGGACGAACTGGCGGAGCGCCTGCGCAAGACGCGCGACTACGTGCTGTCGGTGCCGGCCGCAGCCTTCGAGGGCAGCGAGGCCCGCGAGATCACCATCCCGCGCCGCGCGGGCGAGCCCTTGCGTTTCGACGGCCTGAACTATCTGCGCCATTTCGCCCAGCCCAACTTCTATTTCCATGCCACGACGACCTACGCGCTGCTGCGCCACGCGGGCGTGCCACTCGGCAAGGCTGACTATCTGGGCGCCTGATCCGCTCTGCGGCGCGGCCGCTGCAGCAAACGTAAAGCTTCGTTCGAGCGCGGGAGTGACTGGCTCCGCTCGGGAGAATGCCGCCAAGCAGCAAAGCTTTGAGCGAAGAGGCAGGCCTGGGACCGCGGTGCGATATCGCCGAAAAACTTCGATGTGGGTCGCGCAGGGGCGCTGCGGGCGCGGGCATCGCCTCGGCGCAGGAGTTCGGGCCAATCACACGCTGGCATGGCCGGCCGTGAAGGACTCCAGCGCCCCCAGCAACCATTCGCGACTACATTCGGCGCTGGGCAAATTCGGCCCGATGCAGTTTGAACACCGCTGGTTGGCGGCGCAGCGCAACTCTGCCGCTTGATCATCGAGCTATGCAATTCGGTTTTCAGGGGCCTCTTCAGCATCGTTTCTGCCATCGAGCCGAACCTTCTAGCCAGCGGCGGGCGCGCGTCGGCTCGACTCGGGCGCGGAGCCCGTTGTCGGCGCCTGGCGGGGGTGTGCTTCGTGCGGATGCGATCGCCAACCTCGCCAGCTGTGGCGGTTCGGTGCTCGACCACGCGGCACTTGACATTACAAACCTTGTGCCGAGCGACAGTGGCGATCCTTCGATCAGGCCTTGCACCGCGCCACCGGCAGCGACGATGGGATGCCCTCGGCGTGCATCGTTGCGCTGCCGAAACCTGCCAGAGCTCGGAGTTGGCTCATCGAGACCGATTTTAGGTGAGCCGTTTGAACAATAAGTTGTATTGTGGGCGAGCAGGCGTTTTTGCAACTTTTTGCAGCGCTGCCTGTCGTTTGAATTTTTGCAGATTCTCAACATGCGGTTTTTGGCCGTGCTGATTGAACAAGAGGGAGTGGGTGTGAAAAAAGTCAATGGATTGGTTGGGAGGCACAGGATTTTGCCTTTGCTCGTCATGAGCATGGCAATTTCGGCTTGCAACACCAAGGCGCCGGCCGATTTGATCGAGTCGGCCGACGGCTATCTCAAGAAAGGGGATATCAAGGCGGCGGTCATCCAGGTCAAGGATGCGCTCAGCCAGAATCAGGAATTGCCGCGCGGCAGATTTCTGTTGGGGAAGATATTTTTGGAGTCGGGCGATCCGGCGGCAGCGATCGTCGAGCTCAGAAAAGCGCAGCAGCTGGGCTATGCGCCGGATGAGACGCGCAGCGAATTGGCCCGGGCGATGCTTGCCGCCGAACAATATCAGCCAGTGATCGATGAATTCGCGAATGCCAAGTTGAGCGACGCGCGGGCCATCGCCGATTTGAAAACCTCGGTGGCGACCGCGTACGCATCCCTCAACAAGTTCGCGGAGGCGAATCGCGAAATTGATGCTGGCCTTGCCCAGGTTGCGGACTATCCATCGGCCTTGCTGTTGAAGGCGCGATTCGCCGGTTTTGAGCGACGCACTGATGACGCCCTCCGGTTGACCGACAAGGTGCTTTCTTTGGCGCCGCAAGATCCCCAGGCTTGGTTTCAAAAAGGTGAGCTTCTCATTCTGCTGAAACAGGACAGAGCGGGAGCCATCGAAGCATTCAAAAAAGCGGTTTCAATTCGACCGAGCCACACGGCAGCCCAGTCGGCGCTGATCGAAGCGTTGATCAACCAGCGCGAATTCAAGGACGCGGCGGAGCAGCTCGCTGCCTTCCGCAAGGTATCGCGCAACGCTGTGCTGACGAATTACCTTGAGGCCCGACTTGCCTTTGCAAACGGTGATTTGAAGAAGGCTGGCGCAGCGATCGAAGCTGCCCAGAAAACCGGCAGCGATGCGGTTCCAATTCTCGAACTGGCGGGTTCAATTCAGCTGGCCAATGGTTCTCTGCTGAAGGCCGAGCGCTCGTTCAGCAAGGCGCTGTCCGTGCAGCCGGACCGCTTGCCAGTTCGACTGCTGTTGGCGCAGACCGAGATCCGCATGGGTCAAGCGGCGAAGGCCGTGGCTACGCTTCAGCCCGTCGTCGCCGCCGGCAACGTGCCGGCGGCGCACGCGTTGGCCGGCGAAGCCTACCTGGCGCTTGGGGATTTGGAGCGATCTCGGAGCAGCTTTGCGGCGGCCGCCTCGCTGGATCCCTCCGACCCAGCCAATGCGGTGAAGCTCGCACTTGCCGATCAAAAACGGTCTGGCTACGCGAGCACCGTCGCTGCGCTGCAGAAGATCGCTCAAACGGACAAAGGCACAAGTGCGGACCTCGCATTGACCAGCGTGCAGCTGTTGCAAAAGGATTTCGATGCGGCGTTGAAGTCTCTGGATACCCTGGAGCAGAAGCTTCCCAAGAATCCTTTGCCTCATAACCTTCGGGCGAAGGTTTACGTGCTTAGGGATGATCTTCCGAGCGCTCGAAAGAGTTATGAAGCGGCGCTGGCGATTGACCCGGTTTTTGTGCCGGCCGTCGAAGGATTGGCATCCCTGGACATCAAGGAAAAAAATATCAGCGCGGCTCGTGGACGGTTCGAGGCGGTTTTGAAGATCGATCCCAACAACCTCCAGTCACTGCTGGAACTTGCGCGGTTGAAAACCGCAGAGGGCGGTGCTAAAAGCGAAGTGGTTGAACTGCTGTCCCAGGCAATTCGGCTCCACCCGGCCGAGGCTGAGCCGCGCTTGATGCTGATCGAGTTGCATCTTGCGGACGGTAACTCGCGTGCCGCCCAATCGGCTGCTCGTGATGCGATTGCAGCGCTGCCGGATCATCCAGACTTGCTCGATGCACTCGGGCGGTCAGAGGCAAGGGCTGGTGTGCCGGAGCAGGCCATGGCGGCCTTCTCCAAATTGGCTGGCGTGGAACCAAAATCGCCTCGAGCCTTCATGCGCCTGGCGTCTCTCCAGCTCAGCGCAAACAAGGTGAATCTCGCTGAGCAGAATTTGCGCCGTGCTTTGGCCTTGGTGCCAGATTATCTGCAGGCCCAGCAGGCGTTGGCACGGATTGCGGTGAATCGTGGTAAGCCCGAAGAGGCGATTGCAATTGCCAGGACGGTGCAGTCTCAACGCACCAGTGAAACTGTCGGCCACGACATGGAAGCCGAGCTTGAATTGGGGCGGGGCAATGCCGGTGCCGCGGCTGATGTCTATCGACGCGCGCTGAAAAAGGCGCCGGTCAGCATTTTCGCCATCAAGTTGCACAGAACACTTGTCGTGGCAGGTAAAAAAGCTGACGCTGATCGATTCGCCGTCGAATGGACTGCTGGGCACCCGAGGGACGCGTCTTTTATCGCCTACCTTGGCGATGTGGCTTTGTCAGCGCGGCAGTTTGAGGTGGCCGAACAGCAGTTCCGCAAGGTCTTGGCGTTAGAGCCAGACAATGCTGCGGCGCTCAACAACGTTGCGCACATCCTCGTGCAAACCGGCAAGCCGGGGGGAGTTCAGCTTGCCGAGCAGGCGCTCAAACTTCAGCCGGACGCTGCGGGCGTTCTCGATACCTTGGCCTCAGCGCTCGCGCTTGAAAAACAATGGCCTCAGGCCGTGGAGGTGGAACGGCGCGCGCTGAAACTCGAGCCCGGCAATCAATTGCTCCGATTCAATCTGGCGAAGCTCCTGGTTCAGTCGGGCGACAAGCAGGCAGCGCGCGTCGAGCTCGAGGCCCTGCAGAAGGCGGGCGACGCATTCCCGGGGCAGGCCGAAGTCGCCCGGTTGCTCCAGACGCTCTGAGCACGGTGTCGGAATTCTTTCCATTGCACCGCGCCGGATTGGTCGCCTGAAGAAAAAATCTTTTTAAATCAAGGGCTTGAGTGTTCTGGCACGGTGCGTGCTTATTGTGCTCTGTGTCAGGGGCTCTTCTGCCTCGACTTAGCCAAGGAATCTAACCATGACCAAGTCTTACAAGCTCAAGGCAGTCGCAGCGGTGGCAGGCGTGTTCGCAGCGCTCGTCGCGTCCGCCCCGGCCAACGCCTATGTCTACTCCGTGTCCAAGCTCGAGATCAAGGATCTCGACGTCAGCGTTTTTGCTGCGGGTACGAAGGTGGACATCAGCGCCGCTTCGAACTACCAGTTCAATCTGACGAACACCGCCAAGTTCCAGCCGACCGGTGGCTCCACCTGGATCGACGCACAAGCCAGCGGCTGCAAGGGTAACGTGCTGCCGTCGGCCGGTCCGGTCTACACCACTTGCAACACCGCGTCGCCGGTGCTCGATGCCCTGGTTGCCAACGCCCCGGGTCTGACGGCTGCTCGTGCTGACAACAACTTTGGTGTGCTCGGTGCTGATCCTGTAAAGAGCTACAGCAACGCTGATTCGCAGGTCAAAACGGCGAAGCTGGTTCAAGGCGGCAAGACCAACACCGTCCAGATCGCTGAATCGCTGCTGAACACCAACGGTTCGGCCACCGCGAACACGGAAGTCAAGTCCACCACGACCCTGGTGACCAATCTGGTGATCCAAGGCGGCGTCAAGGCCGACGTCGACATCAGCTTTGCCTCGCTGCTGACCCTGAACGGCGCCATTGCCGATCTGTTCAACGGTCTCTACACGTCGTCGGCAGGTTCGAACGTCACGTTCAGCCTCTCCAAGAACGGCACGAACCAGAGCTGGACCTGGAGCCCGGACGGTAGCGGCACCAGCCAAGCTTGCCAGTTCAGCGGCGGCGGCATTGCAGGTTCCTCCTGCTCGGTGATCGCCAACGAAGGCAACCTGAACGTGACCGACTCGCGCTCGTCCAACCCGGACAGCTTCAGCCAAAACTTCGGCTCGTTCAAGAACTTCGGTCTGCTGATCTCGAATCTGAGCTCGGGTCTGTACTCCCTGTCTCTGCAGGCAACCACCACGACCAGCGTTGATCGTCTGGCGATTCCTGAGCCTGGCTCGGTCGCTCTGGTCGGTCTGGCCCTGGGTGGCCTGGGCTTCGCCAGCAAGCGTCGCAGCCGCAAGCAATAAGCGATCAGCCGCAACGCAAAAACGGGCCGTCAGGCCCGTTTTTTTTTCGTCAATCGGTGGCGCCGATTGGTGTCTCACTCGGCCGAGCGTGGGAAGTGTGGCTGCTATTTAGCGTGCAGTGTCTTCAGGTTCGGAGGTCGGTCAACTGCTCCGCTGCGCGGCGGAAGGCATTGCGGACCTGGCCGGCGGCCGCCAGTAGCGGCGGTTGAAGTCGTTGCGCTGAAGCGCATGCATTGTCTGAGCGCAACAGCGATTCGGCGGCCGAGCCGATCGCGCGGCGGGTCAGGCGGTCGGCCCGAAGCGTGAGGCCGGCACCGGCGGTCTCGATTGGGCCCATATTCAGGAATTGATCCATATTGCTGGCGATGCCGAGTATGGGGATGCCGGCAGCCAAAGCCTGCTGGGTGGTGAGGCTGCCACCATTGCAGATCACCAAGCGCGAACGCTTCGCGGCTGCATCGCCGGGCAGATAGCTTGCCACGCGAGCGTTGGCGGGCAGGTGTTGTGGCGCGGGTGCTCCTGCCGTCGATGCGATGACGCGGACGGGCAAGTTCGCCAAGGCGTCGAGGATTTGCGGCAGCAGCGAGGGATCGCCGGAGCTGCCCAGCGTGACGTACACCGTTCCCAGCGGCTCGTGGTCCGGGTCTTGCCACCAGCTCGGCTGTGGAGTGTCCGGAGACCAGAGCAGGGGCCCAATATGGCTGTAGCTGCCGTTCGACTCACCGAGCGGGTAAAGCCCCGCCAGGTCTGGGATCAGCAGATGATCTGCGTCGGCATAAATCCTTCTGAGGTTGTAGCCGAGCGGCGCAAGCTTGTGTTTGCTGCGCAGGCGGTTCAGGGGCTGGCAATGCGGGATGAATGCAAGCGGACTGAAGGTGTGAAACAGTGCAGAGGCCAACGGCAATGGAAGCGCTCGGCTCAGCGGAATCACCGGCAAGGCGTAGCCACCCTGGTAGTGGGGCGTCCAGTAGGCATTGGAGATGGCCATGTAGGGCACGCCCGCCAAGCGCGCGCTGACCGACAAAGAGAGCCGAAAGTCGCCGATGACGAGGTCAGGCTGGAAAGCCTCGATCACGCGGAGGTCCTCGGTGACATAGCCATCCAGCGTGTCGAAGTCGTAGACCGGTTTCCCCTGTGCGAGTGCCTTGTTGAAGTCGGCACTGGGGATGCTGCGTAGCGGCCAGGATTCCCAGGGGCCGTCGGCTGTGAACCCGGAGTAGCGCGGATCGCATGCCAGCAGCAGCTCATGGCCGTCGGGTGCAATTGCCCGTGCGAGTGCGAGTGGGCGGGCCACATGGGCCAGCGTCACCGCTTCAGCAAAGAGTGCAATCCGTAGCGGCCGGGGCGTCACTTCGCCTCCAGGGACAGCAGGCGCGCCAGCGGTCGTCGCAGGGACCGCGAAGTCGGCTGTCGACCCACGCCCACTCGGCCCATGAAGACGGCATGGGCGGCCGCATGCGCGCCGACCGCATGGGTGAAGCGCTCGTCGAGGTCCTGCGCCATCTGTTGCGCGCCGCTCTTGCTCGAAAATGCGACCTTCTCGCGGGCGTACCGAGTGAACACCAGCGGAGTGACCTCGGGCTGCAGCTGCAGCCCCTGCTGAGTCGCGGTCAGCCAGAAGCGCTGGATGGCGCGGCCGGCGGCCACATAGTCATCGATCGTCCTCGCCGGAGTTTTGGCCAGCAACAGGAAGTGCGCCGCACATGCCACGCCGGGAATGAAGTCGAGCTGGATGCGCGGTGCCCAGGTGCCGGCAAAGAAGCGGTTGAACGTCTCGACGCGGCCCCAGCTCTGCATCACAAACTGCATCAGTCGGGTGGTCATTGGATCCGTTCCAAGCGCCTGGTCGGGGACGCGGTCTTCACTGAACTGCGCGCGCCATTCGATGATGTCCTTGTGGACCCGATACGCCTCAGGGATGGTCAGTCGAATCTTCGCCGAGTGGAACAGCATCTTCGCGACCTTGAGCCGGTCGGCCGTACTTTCGAGCCAGTCGACGGCGTAATCAGCGCCGATGGCTGCTTCGAGCGCTTGCTTTTGCGCGGCAGACAGTGGCTGGGTTTGCATCGGACGGCGTTGGACGCTGCGCGTCTTGACGACGGCCTGCAGCGGATCGGGGGCGAGCCCAGCATCGGCGACGAACTCCAGGTCGAACACCGGGCGGTGTTCGGGGGAATCCGGTCGGCGCCGGGCGAAGGTGCGAAGCCCGTGATGGCTCGCGGCGATCGCTGCGGTTTCGATCAGTGCGCCAAGGGCAATCTGGCTGGGGTGGCCGTCCAGGTCATACACGCAGTGGTCACGGGTGTCGAAGCCATGGACGGCGACATGATTGGGCGCGATGATTTCGAATCGCCAGGGCTGCGTGTTGTCGCCGCTGGGCGCCCATCGTGCAAAATCAAGGATCTGCTCGATGACTGCTCGCGAATCCATGCTTTTAGCGGCCTTTCTTAGTTGCGGGATGGCCGCGACGCGGCGATGTGGTCGGTGCATGCGTCAGCCCCCGGTGCTGACATCATGATGGTTTCGGTTGGCCAACAGGGGGAATCTTGAATCAAGCGGCGACCTTCGACTACGGGCAAGCATTTTCCCGGAACATCGGCTGGGTGACACGGGCTGAACAGGAAAAACTTCGCTCCTCGCGTGTGGCGATTGCGGGGCTCGGCGGCGTCGGTGGTGCGCATCTTTTGACCCTGTGTCGGCTCGGGATTAGTCGTTTCAATATTGCGGACTTCGACGAATTCGGGGTTCACAACATGAATCGCCAAGTCGGCGCATTCATGTCGACTGTCGGTCGACCCAAGGCTCAAGTATTGGCTGACATGGCGCGGGACATCAATCCCGAGGTTGACATCAGGTTATTTCCGGAGGGTGTCACCGAATCGAACGTCGCCGATTTTTTGCACGATGTGAATGTCTATGTCGATGGCATTGACTTCTTCGCGCTGCCTGCCAGGCGCATGCTGTTTCGCGTCTGCGACCAACTGGGCATTCCATCGTTGACCGCAGCGCCTTTGGGAATGGGCGTGTCGCTGATGTACTTCAAGCCTGGCGGTGTTAGTTTTGAGCAGTACTTTCGCGTAGAGGGCCGCGCAGAGAACGAACAATATGCAAGATTCATCGCTGGGTTGTCTCCGGCCATGTTGCAGCGTGATTATCTTGTCGAGCCGACCGCAGTGAATTTCCAGGAGCGACGCGGACCTTCCACGATGATGTCCTGTGACCTCTGCGCCGGTGTCATGGGGGTGTCGGTCTTGAAAGTCGTGCTCGGTCGCGGCAAGTTGAGGGCTGCGCCGTGGGCGATGCAGTTTGATGCCTTCCACCAGCGCATCAAGTTCACGTGGCGCCCTTTTGGCAACGCCAACCCCATCCAGCAACTGATGCTGTTGCTGATTCGACCCTTGCTCGAAGGGCGCGCCAAGCCGGGCTGACGCTTGAGTCTTGCGCGCAAACGCGCAGTGGGCGTGAAATTGCACGTGCTTCTCGCCCCGCGTCCCCCCGATTCGGTTGCTGGGGGGCTGATGGGCATATGGCATCATGCGTCGCGCCTGTGATGGCGAGACGAAGATGCCGGCCGCCCGCGCCCTCCGTCCCTCAGATGACAAGACCCAAAGAGGATTTGCCTTGGACACCTTTCCTGCTCCTGATCGCTGCGCTGCGCCCGTGAAGACTGCCGAGCTTGCTCCGGCGTGGCGTGCACCTTGGACCCAAGCCGCGAAGCTTTTGGCTGCACTGTCGATCAGCCTGGTGGCGGGCTGCGCGAGCACCAACCATCCGGCAGCGCCGGCCAACGTGGCCAGCGATGACTACAGCTATGTCATCGGTGCCGGGGACAACCTCAACATCCTGGTCTGGCGTAACCCGGAGTTGTCCATGTCCGTGCCGGTTCGCCCGGACGGCAAGATTGCCGCGCCACTGGTTGATGAGATCGTCGTGCAGGGCAAGACTTCGGTGCAGGTCGCCCGCGAGGTTGAAAAGCAGCTGGGTAAATATGTGCGTGACCCGGTGGTTACCGTCATCGTCACAAGTTTTGTTGGCCCGTACAGCGAGCAGATCCGGGTAGTGGGTGAGGCCGCGAAGCCGCAGTTCCTGCCGTTCAAGCAGAAAATGACGGTGCTGGATGTGATGATTGCGGTGGGTGGGTTGACGGATTTCGCAGCCGGTAACAGCGCGACGATCTTGCGCACTGCAGAAGGCAACAAGCAATATTCGGTGCGCCTCAAAGACCTGATCAAGCGCGGCGATGTCTCAGCCAACGTCGAGATGCGGCCAGGCGATATCCTGATCATTCCGCAAAGCTGGTTCTGAGGTTTGCACAAAGCAATTCGCTGATGTCAATGCGCAGGGCTTGGTCGAAGTTCGCCTGCGCCGTTTTGATTTAACTGAGACTGTTCCAGATGGAAGCGCTCCTGGGTCAATTGCTGATCATCGTCAGGCGGATGTGGAAGTACCGCTGGGTCGGCTTGGCCGTGGCTTGGGTGACCGGCATCATCGGTGCCGTGGTTGTCTTCGTGCTGCCCGACCGCTATGAGGCCAGCGCTCGGATCTATGTCGATACCCAGTCGATTCTGAAGCCGCTGATGTCCGGTCTCGCGGTGCAGCCCAATGTCGAGCAGCAGGTCACGATGTTGAGTCGCACGCTGATCAGTCGTCCCAACGTCGAGAAACTGGTGCGCATGGCTGACCTGGATTTGAAGAGCCAGTCCAAGGCGCAGCAGGAGGCCACCATTGAGACGGTGACCAGCCAGCTTTCGATCCAGAGCAGCGGGAGAGACAACCTCTACATCCTCGGTTATCGCGACAACGATCCGGAAACCGCCAAACGCGTGGTTCAGTCGCTGGTGTCGATCTTCGTCGAGTCCAGCCTGGCTGGCACGCGAAAGGACACCTCGACCGCGACGACGTTTTTGAACGAGCAGATCAAGGCATACGAGGCCAAGTTGGAAGAAGCCGAGACGCGGCTGAAGGAATTCCGACTGAAGAACCTGTCCAACATGTCGGGCGATGGCAAGGATTCGGCCGCTCATATCGCCGAGCTGAGCGGCCAACTGGAACGCGCGCGCCTGGAATACCGCGAGGCGCTGAACGCGCGAGATGCTGCGAAGGCGCAACTCGAGGCTGAAAAGGCGCGTGGCGGCGCTCAGACGACCCAGCAAAGCCTGATGCAGGAAGCCAATGCCCAGGTGAGCACGCCTGAGCTCGATGCCCGCCTCGCCGAGCACCGCCGCAACCTCGACGCGCTCCTGCAGCGCTACACCGACCAGCATCCGGACATCATCACCACGCGCAAGCTCATCAAGGACCTCGAAGAGCAGCGCAAGCGCGAACTCGCGGAGTTGCGCCGGGCCGCCGCGGCGACACCGAGTTTCTCGTTGTCCACGCCGTCTGGCAGCCTGGCGACCCAGGAGCTCGTGCGGATTCTGGCCACCACCGAGGTGCAGGTTGCGGCGCTGAAGGCGCGGGTGGACGAGTATTCGAGTCGCTACGCCCAGGCGATGGCGGCACTCAAGACGGCGCCGCAGATGGAGGCCGAGGCGGCGCAACTCAACCGCGACTATGCAATCCAGAAGAAGAACTACGAGGATCTCGTCCAGCGTCGCGAACAGGCCTCGATCTCCGGCGAGCTGGATGTCGCCTCTGGTGTGGCGGATTTCCGGGTGATCGATCCGCCTCGGGCCAACCCCAAGCCGGTCGCACCCAATCGCCTGCTGTTGCTGGCTGGCGCGATGGCGGGTGCCTTGGTGGTGGGCTTCTTCACGACCTTCGCCGCCAGCCAGTTGCGGCCGGTCTTCCACGATGGCAACGACCTGCGTGCCCGTGTCGAGCTGCCGATCCTGGGCGTTGTGACGCGCCTGGTCACCGATGCTGACCGCGCCCGCCAGCGCGTCGACTTCATCCGATTCGCGGCGGGCGCCGGCGGACTGCTGGCGATGTTTGCGGTGGCCCTGACAATCTTGGCCGTGCAGCTCAGCCGGCAGGTGGTTTGACATGACGAGCTTGATCGAACAGGCCGCGCAGCGGCTCGAACAACTGCGCCAAGCGGGCGTGGTGTTGCCGGGCGACGAACAGGTTCAGCCTGCCGTCGTGGCTGGCCAGGTCCCGCCGCCGGCTCCTGCCCGGCAGGCTGCTGAGGCTGCATCGGTTGATGCGGTGCGCCCCGTCGGCATCAGTGTTGAGCAGGACGCGCCAAACAGCACGTCCAAGCGGGTGGAATTGGACGTAGTGGCACTGGCGGCCCAGGGCTTCCTGATGCCTCACACGCCGCGTTCCCAGACCGGGGATCAGTACCGCGTCATCAAGCGGCCATTGATCAAGAACGCGATGGGCAAGGGCGCCGCGACGATCAATCACGCCAATCTGCTGATGGTGACCAGTGCGCTGGCCGGCGAAGGCAAGAGCTTCACGTCGATCAACCTGGCGCTCAGCATTGCGGCCGAGTTGGACAACACGGTGATGCTGGTCGATGCGGACGTTGCACGCCCGTCAGTGCTGCGCATGCTCGGTCTTCCGCAAGGGCCAGGCCTGCTCGATGTGCTGGAAGACCGCGTCGACATGTCCGAGGTGCTGCTTCGCACCAATGTCGAAAAGCTGACGCTGCTGCCCAGCGGCACGCCACATCCGCGAGCCACCGAGTTGCTGGCCAGTGAGGCGATGAGCCAGTTGCTCGAGGACATGGCCAAGCGCTACCCGGACCGCATCATCATCTTCGATTCGCCGCCGCTGCTGCTGACGACCGAATCGCGCGTGCTCGCCTCCCACATGGGCCAGATCATCATCGTCGTGCATGCCGAGAAGACCGCGCAAAGTGCGGTCCAGCAGGCTTTGGCGACCATCGAGAACTGCCCGGTGAAGATGATGCTGCTGAACCAAGCCAGTCCCAATGCGGCCGGTGGCTATGGCTACGGGTATGGCTACGGGTATGGCTACGGTTACGGCTATGGCTATGGCAGCAATGACTCGGCGCAGGGCTGAGTCGCTTCTTCGTCCGTGCGCCTTGGTCCTCGCCCTGGGGGCAGTGGCCGGCGTTCACGCACAAACCGACTCGGGGTCGTCGAGCGCCGCGGTCGTGCGGCCGCGTCTCTCGGTCATGGAGACCTGGACGGACAACCTGCGGCTCAGCGACCGCGACAAAGACGCCGCCTTCGTCACGGCGATATCGCCGGGCATCAGCATCGTCCGCAACTCAGGCGCGCTGCGCGGCAGTTTGGACTACACGCTGAGCGGCATTGCCTATCTGAAATCCGACCAGCCTTCGCGGGTGCAGAACTCGCTGCAGGCCAGCGGCCAGGCCGAACTGATCGAACGCCGCCTTGTCGTCGACCTGAGCGCCAGCATCGGCCAACAGTCGGCATCGGCGTTCGGCCTCCAGTCCACACCCACCTTGGGTTCGCAAGGCGGTATTTCGACACTTGCCAATGCCAACCGTCGTGAGGTCGGGACGCTGAATATTTCGCCGCTCTGGCGTGCCAACCTCGGCAGCCTCGCCCGACTCGACCTGCGCGGCAACTTCACTCGCACCGAGGTGCGCGGCTCCAGCCTGGGCGACAGCCGGGGCACCGGTGGTTCGCTGCGCCTCAGCGGTCTCGGTGGCGGGCCCCTGGAATGGTGGTCGCTCGTCAGTTCCCAGCAGACCGCTCCGACCGGTTCGCGCGCCAACCGGCTGACCTCGGCCGTGCTGGGGCTGAGTTATCGGCCGGACGTGGACTGGGTGCTGGGCGCTGACGTCGGTCGCGAGCGCAATGACTATCTTGCCGAGACGGGCCAGAACGGCACCACGGGGGGGCTCACCGCCCAATGGACGCCGACGCCGCGGACCCGCATCAGCGGCGACTGGCATCACCACAGCTATGGCGACAGCCACAGCTTCAGCGTGGAGCACCGGATGGCGCGCTCGGTGTTGCAGCTGTCCGACTCGCGCACGGTGACGGTCGGCAACAGTGCGGCCGGCGGCGTGCGCACCAACTACGACCTGTACTTCCTGCAGTTCGTGTCGATCGAGCCCGACCCGGTCAAGCGCGACCAGTTGGTGCGCCGCTTTCTCCAAAGCCTCGGCTTGTCGCCGGATGCCCCAGCGAATTCCGGTTTCCTGTCTACGGGGCCGAGCCAGTTGCACAACCAGTTGCTGAGTTTCGCGCTGCAGGGCGTGCGCAGCACCTTGAGCGGGCAGGTCAGCCGCAGCGTCACGCGGCGCCTCGGCAATGGGCTGAACCAGGGCGATCTGGCGAGCAATTCGCAGGTCGAGCAGCGTTCCTACACCCTGACCGCCAGTCACCAACTGACGCCGAACTCGGGCATCGCCGTGACCGCTGCGCGCCAGCAAACGCTGGGTGACAGCAGCGGCCTGGCGACGCGGTTGACCAGCCTGACCGCCAACTGGAACGGCAAGCTGGGGCCGTATTTCGGGCTCCAGCTGGGTGCGCGTCGCTCGCTTTTCTCGGGTGTCACGGCCTATGCCGAGAATGCGGTCTACGCCAACCTGACCCAGCAGTTCTGACATGAAATCATCGTCGTGGCCGCGCCAACCGACACCCTGCAGGGTGCGTCGTCTGCGGTCGACGGCGCCAAGGCAGCAGTGACATGTATGAAGCCTTTTACGGGCTGAGCAGCAAGCCCTTCCAGCTCAGCCCGGATCCCAACTTCTACTTCGGTAGCAAGCAGCACCGCCGGGCCAAGGCCTACCTCGACTATGGCGTGCTGCGCAATGACGGTTTCATCGTCATCACCGGCGAGGTCGGTGCCGGCAAGACCACGCTGTTGCGTGGGCTGCTGGACAGCCTGAACCGCAGCAATGTCGTCATCGGCAATGTCGTGACGACTCAGCTCGATGCCGAAGACACCCTGCGCATGGTCGGCGCGGCCTTCGGTGTGCGCGTCAAGGATGCGCCCAAGTCCGAGCTGCTGATGACGCTGGAGGCCTTCTTCGTCAACCAGGTCACCCAGGGCAAGCGCTGCCTGCTCATCGTCGACGAGGCGCAGAACCTCACCGCGCGTGCGGTCGAGGAGCTGCGCATGCTCTCCAACTTCCAGTTCGCCAACCAGTCCCTGCTGCAGACCTTCCTGGTCGGCCAGCCTGAATTCCGCAGCATCCTGCAAAAGCCCGAGATGGAGCAGTTCCGCCAGCGTGTGGCAGCCACCTGCCATATCGGCCCGCTGGACGAGGACGAGACCCAGCGCTACATCGAACACCGGCTCAAGTGCGCAGGCTCCACGGGCAAGCCCACTTTCGATCACGAGGCCTTCCCTGCGGTGCACAAGGCCAGCAGCGGCATCCCGCGGCGGATCAACCGGCTCTGCGATCGCCTGCTGTTGCTCGGCTTCATGCAGGGGCGCCCGCATCTGACGCTGGCCGACGTCAAGGAGGTGCTGCGGGATATCGCCCAGGAGAGCGAGGTCACGCGCCACAGCGACGTCGGTTCTCTGGACAGCGCACCGGCCAGGCTGCCCGACAGCCGTCCGGCCGCCTTGGACAGCGCGCCCGGCGCTCTCGATGTCGCCAAGCTGAAGATGAGCGTCGCCGAGGTCGAGGGGCTGTCCTCCGAGATCGCCGCCCTCAGCGCCGACCACCACACCGACCGCCTGCAGCGCCTGGAGCGCAGCATGATGCGGCTGGAGCGCATCAACCTGCAGACCCTCGCCCTGCTGCAAAAGCTGGTCGATGCGGTCAAGCAGCATTGACGAAGGCCTGCCATGCTGATGCCCACCAAGACCCCTGCGCTGCGCAATGCGATGAGCATCGACGTGGAGGACTACTTCCAGGTCTCCGCCTTTGCGCCTCACATCCGCCGTGAGGACTGGAGCGGCCTTGAATGCCGCGTGGAGCGCAATATCGGCCGCATCCTCGAACTGCTGGCCGATCAGCAGGTCAAGGCCACCTTCTTCACGCTGGGCTGGATCGCCGAGCGCTATCCGCAGGTCGTGCGGGCCATCGTGGCCGGTGGTCATGAACTGGCCAGTCATGGCTATGGGCACGAGCGCGCCAGCGACCTGAACCCGGCGGCCTTCCTGGCCGATATCGCCAGCGCCAAGAAACTGCTGGAAGACCTCGGCGGCGTGCCGGTCGTCGGCTATCGCGCACCGAGCTTCTCCATCGGCAAGGGCAACCTCTGGGCCTTCGACGTGCTGCTCGATGCCGGCTACCGCTACTCCAGCAGCGTCTACCCGATCGCTCACGATCACTACGGCATGCCCGATTCCCCGCGCTTCGCCTACCCGGTGCGCGACGGCCTGCTGGAGATCCCCGTGACGACGCTGCGCCTGGGCGCTCGCAACCTGCCCAGCAGCGGTGGCGGCTATTTCCGGCTGCTGCCCTATGCGCTGTCGCGCTGGATGATGCGTCGCGTCAACGAGGTCGATGGCGAGCCGGCCGTCTTCTACTTCCACCCGTGGGAGATCGATCCCGACCAGCCGCGCATTGCGGGCATCGACGCCAAGACGCGCTTCCGCCATTACGTGAACATCTCCCGCACCGAGGGCCGCATCGCCCGCCTGCTGCAGGATTTCCGCTGGGGCCGGATGGACGAGATCTTCCTCGGCCGCGATGCCAGCCCGCGCCCGCAGGCGCCTTCGCTGAGCCCGGTCTGAATGAGTCATCCCCTGCGCATTGCGCGGCTGCCCGCGCACGATCTCGCTGTGTCTGCGCGCTGGGACGACTTCGTCCTCGCCTGCCCGCAGGCCACCTTCTTTCATCGCAGCGGCTGGCAGCGCGTCATCGCGTCCGTGTTCGGCCACCGCTGCTATTTCCTGTATGCCGAGCGTGACGGCGTCATCGAGGGCGTGCTGCCCTTGGCCGAGATCAAGAGCCGGCTGTTCGGCCATTCGCTGACCAGCCTGCCGTTTGCCGTCTACGGCGGTGTGGCCGCGCTGAACGACGAGGCCGCTGCAGCGCTGGAGGCCGAGGCCGAAAAGATCGCGCGCGGGCAGGGCGCGGAGCATCTGGAGTACCGCAACCTCGGGCCCAGCCGGCATGCCGACTGGCCACGCCAGGATCTCTACGTCACCTTCCGCAAGGCCATCCTGCCCGACGAAGAAGCCAATATGCTCGCCATCCCGCGCAAGCAGCGGGCCATGGTGCGCAAGGGCATGGCCAACGGCCTGAAGGCCGAGCTCGACGGCGATGTCGCGCGCTTCTTCGATCTGTATGCCGACAACGTGCTGCGCCATGGCACGCCGGCGATGCCGAAGAAGTACTTCCAGGCACTGCTCGACGAATTCGGTGCCGACGCCGAGGTGTTGACGGTCACGGGACCCGATGGCCGTCCGCTGTCCTCGGTGCTGAGCTTTTACTTCCGCGACGAGGTGCTGCCCTACTACGCGGGCGATGACGAGGCCGCACGCGGCCTGGCCGCCAACGACTTCAAATACTGGGAGCTGATGCGCCGCGCCTGCGCGCGCGGGCTCAAAGTCTTCGACTATGGCCGCAGCAAGCAGGGCACGGGGCCTTACGCCTTCAAGAAGAACTGGGGTTTTGAGCCGCAGCCGCTGAGCTATGAGTACCGGCTGTTCAAGCGCGACTCGATTCCCCAGAACAACCCGAACAACCCGAAATACCAGCTGATGATCAAGACCTGGCGCAAGCTGCCGATCGGCGTCGCGAACTGGCTGGGCCCTTTCATCGTGAAGAACCTGGGTTGACGGGGATCGCGTGAAGATCCTCTACCTCGTCCACCGGCTGCCCTACCCACCCAACAAGGGTGACAAGGTGCGCTCCTACCATCTGCTCAGGCATTTGGCGGCGCGGCACGAGGTGCATCTCGGGACCTTCATCGACGATCCGGACGATGAGCAGCACCTGCCGCGTGTGCGCGAGCTCTGCGCCGGCTTGCATGTCGCGCGCCTGCACCCGCGCATCGCCAAACTCGTGAGCCTGCGCGGCCTGTTGAGCGGCGAGGCGCTGAGCCTTCCCTATTACCGCGACGCCGGGCTGCGCGCCTGGGTGGACGAGAGCGCCGCGCGCATCGGCTTCGACGCGGTGATCGTCTTCAGCGGCGTGATGGCGCAGTACGCACCGCCCGGTGTGCGCCGGCTGATCGATTTCGTCGATGTCGACTCGGCCAAATGGCGCGACTATGCGCCCGAGCACGCCTGGCCGATGTCCTGGCTCTACCGGCGTGAGTTCGCCAAGCTGTTGTCGTTCGAGCAACGCGTGGCGAGCGAGGCCGACTGCAGCTTCTTTGTGACCGACCACGAGGTGGCGCTGTTTCGCGACCTCAGCCCCGGCGTGGCGCTGCGCCTGGCGTCGCTCGGCAATGGGGTGGATGCCGACTTCTTCGCCCCAGACCCGGCCCGCCTCAGCCCCTTCAACGCGGGCGAGCTGCCGCTGGTCTTCACCGGGGCGATGGACTACTGGCCCAATGTCGATGCGGTGAGCTGGTTTGCGACCGAAATCTTCCCTCAGCTGCGTGCGCGTTTCCCGGCCTTGCGTTTCCACATCGTCGGCCGCAGCCCGGCGCCCGCGGTGCAGGCACTGGCCAGCGACCTGATTCGGGTGACGGGCACGGTGCCGGATGTGAGGCCGTACCTGCAGCACGCGGCGGCGGTCGTTGCGCCGCTGCGGCTGGCGCGTGGCATCCAGAACAAAGTGCTGGAGGCGATGGCCATGGCCCGGCCGGTTGTCGCCGCGGCGAGTTGTGTTCGAGCCATCGCGGCCGAGAGGCAGTCGGGCCTGGAGCCGGCGGACGATGCGGCCGGCTATGTCGAGCGCATCGCCGCGCTGCTGGCCGATCCGGCTGGGGCGGATGCGGCAGGGCGTGGCGCGCGTGAGTTCGTGTGCGATGCCTTCAGCTGGGACGCGCACCTGGCCGGCCTGGATCGTCAACTGGAGACTACATGCTGAAGCTTCCACGCGCTTGGCGCCTGCCGCTGCTGGGCCTCGGTCTGGCCTGGGCGCTGCTGGCGCTGCTGTATGCCGAAACCGGCGCCGCGATGGTGCTGATCTGGAACCGGTCGGAGACCTTCGCCCATGCCTGGGTCGTGCCGCCGATTTCGATCTGGCTCGTTTGGCGCCGGCGGGCCGACCTGGCCGTGCTCCTGCCGCGTCCGTCGCTCCAGTGGCTGTGGGCCCTGCCGCCGCTGGGCCTGCTCTGGCTGATCGGCGACATCGCGGCCGCCAATGCGGCCACTCAGTTCGCCTTGGTTGGCCTGTTGGTCGTCCTGGTGCCTGTGCTGCTCGGCACGGAAACGGCGCGTCGCATCGCCTTTCCGCTCGGCTTCCTGTTTTTTGCCGTGCCCTTCGGTGATTTCCTGACCCCCTGGTTGATGGAGCGCACGGCCGACTTCACGGTGGTGGCGCTGCGTGCCTCCGGCATCCCGGTGTTCCGCGAGGGCCTGGAGTTCATCATTCCGAGCGGCTCCTGGTCGGTCGTGCAGGCCTGCAGCGGCATCCGCTACCTGATGGCCTCGGTCATGGTCGGCACGCTGTTCGCGTACCTGAACTACCGCAGCCTCGCCAGGCGTTGGGTGTTCGTCGGCGTGTCCGTCGTCACGCCGCTGGTCGCCAACTGGCTGCGCGCCTACATGATCGTGATGCTCGGCCATCTGTCGGGCAACAAGCTGGCCACCGGCGTGGACCACATCATCTACGGTTGGGTGTTCTTCGGCATCATCATGCTGGCGATGTTCATGATCGGCGCGCGCTGGACCGAACCGGACCTGCCGCCTCAGCCTGCTTCTGCGGATGCCGCCCGCGGCCAGGTCTCTACGCTCCGTGCGTTGGGCGCTTTGCTCGCCGCGGCGCTGTTGTTGGCTCTACCCGTGCAACTGCGCCTGAATGCGCAGCGGGCGGGCGCGCACGGTGTGCCGGTCTTGGCTGCACCCGTCCTGCCGGGCTGGACCTGGCGGGCCGAGCCGATGGTCAGCTGGCGGCCCCATTTCGAGAACCCCACGCGCGAACTGCACGGCCGCTTCGAGCCCGAAACGGGCGGCGCGGCAATTGGCCTTTACATCGGCTACTACCGCGACCAACGCTATGGCCGAAAGCTGATCACCTCGGTCAACCGCCTGGTCGACAGCGAGACCGAAAAGGAGTGGTCGCAGACGGCCCAGGGCCAGGTCCGACTCGACCCGGCAGAGCGCCCCCAGGATTGGCGCACCGGTGAGCTGCGTGGACAGGCGCTTGCACAGATCAGTGGCGATGGCAGCCGTGCGCCACGCCTGCGGGTCTGGCAGCTGTACTGGATCAACGGGCGGGCTTTCGTCGTTGACTGGCAGGCCAAGCTCTACGGCGTCTGGCAAAGCCTGCTGGGTCATGGCGATGATGCCGCCGTCGTGCTGATCTATGCCGACAAGCTCGAAAGCGGTGCTGACGACGCATTGCTCCGGCGCTTCGTCGACCAACACTGGCCCGCAGTGGACGCGCTGTTGAGGGACGCCCGTGACAGGGATGTCATCCACAAGCAGTGAAAATGTCGGCCTTCCCAGCTTTCAAAGTAACGAGAAAACTTCCATGAATACGCTCGCAGTCATCGGCCTCGGCTACGTGGGCCTGCCCCTGGTGGTGGAGTTCGGCAAGCAGATGCGCACCATCGGCTTCGACATCGCGAAGCACAAGGTCGAGGCCTGCCAGCGCGGTACCGACCCGAGCCGTGAGCTGACCGACGCCGAAGTCCAGGCCGCCACGCATGCGGTCTACACCGACGACCCGAAGCTGCTGGCGGAGGCCGACGTGATCATCGTGGCCGTGCCCACACCGGTCGACGAGGCGCACATCCCCGACTTCCGGCCGCTGATCGGCTCCAGCACCAGCGTCGGCCGGCACATGAAGAAGGGCGCGATCGTCGTCTATGAAAGCACCGTCTACCCCGGCGCCACCGAAGAGGTCTGCATCCCGGTGCTGGAACGCGAGTCCGGCCTGAAATGGAAGCAGGACTTCTTCGTCGGCTACAGCCCCGAGCGCATCAACCCGGGCGACAAGGAACACACGCTGACCAAGATCCTCAAGATCGTCTCCGGCGACACGCCCGAGACGCTGGAGAAGGTGGCCCAGGTCTACGAAAAGATCATCGTGCCCGGCGTGCACCGCGCCTCCAGCATCAAGGCCGCCGAGGCCGCCAAGGTGATCGAGAACACCCAGCGTGACCTGAATATCGCGCTGATGAACGAACTCGCCATCATCTTCGACAAGCTCGGCATCGACACCACCGAGGTGCTGGAAGCCGCGGGCACCAAGTGGAACTTCCTGAAGTTCAAGCCGGGCCTGGTCGGAGGCCACTGCATTGGCGTGGACCCCTACTACCTGACCCACAAGGCCGACATGCTGGGCTACCACCCGCAGGTCATCCTGGCCGGCCGGCGCATCAACGACGGCATGGGCAAGTTCATCGCCGAGCAGACCATCAAGCAGATGATCGCCAGCGGCAGCTACATCAAGGGCGCCCGCGTCAACGTGCTGGGCCTGACCTTCAAGGAGAACTGCGGCGACCTGCGCAACTCCAAGGTGATCGACATCATCAACGAACTCAGGACCTATGGCGTCGAGGTGTTCGTGACCGACGCCCAGGCCGAGGCGGAGGAGGCGATGCACGAGTACGGCGTGCGGCTGATGGCCTTTGACGACCTGCCGCGCGCCGACGCCATCGTGGCAGCCGTGTCGCACCGCGAGTACGCATCGCTGTCGACGGAAGACATCGGCAAGAAGCTGACCAAGGGCGGCGCGTTCATTGACGTGAAGGCGGCTTTTGATGCCAAGGCGATCGAGGGCGCCGGCTACCGACTGTGGCGTCTGTGACCGATGCGTCCCAGCGGGCCTGCGGACCGGGCCACTGGCCGACGTGCGAACCTGCGTCCCCTCGGCCTTGACCCGAGTGAGCGCGGGCACCCCGGTACCGCAGCACTGAGAGACCGGCAGCGCGCGACTGGCTTTGTTCCTTTCGTTATCGCGCCGAAGGAGGTTCGATTGAGGCGACCCCGTTCCCGGCTGAGGTCGGTCGAAGTGCACCCCCTGCGGATTGGTCCCGTCGCTCCCGTCTTTTGCGTTGCCGCTCATTTGCAGCGCGTGAATGCGGGCCCGTCTTCCGTGTTGCCCTGCCACCTCTCCGACGGATGGGTGAACTGCTTCGGTTTCGTCGAACAAGGCACAGTGGTGGTGTCGAACCCCGATGCCCGCCTGCGTGATGGTCTGACCGTGATCAACCGGTTCGCCGTTGTTCTTGTCGATTCGCTTGCGCGTAGGTGCCTCCCCCCATCCCCAGACGGAGCGCTGGCCGTCGCAGCGACAACGGAGACTGCCTGTATGACGCAGCGCAACTTCTTCTCACGGCAGCCGGTGTGCGGCGCGCCACTGACATTCACAGCGGAGTGACCTTATGACGACACGGCTTGCAATCATCGTCCCTTGCTACAACGAAGAAGAAGTGCTGCCGGAAACCAACCGGCGCCTGCTGCAGGTGCTCACACGATTGCAGGCTCGTGCTGCCATCACGGCGGACAGCGCCATCTACTACGTGGATGATGGGAGTCGAGACCGGACTTGGTCGCTCATTGCAGATCTGGCCCGCCAGGACAGCCGTGTGCACGGCATCAAACTGTCTCGCAACCGCGGGCACCAGGCCGCGCTGATGTCAGGCCTGCTGACCGTGCCAGGTGACGCGTTGATCAGCATCGATGCTGACCTTCAGGACGATGTCGACGTTATCGACCGGATGGTCGATGAGCATGCCGCCGGAGCCGAGATCGTCTATGGCGTGCGGGATTCCCGCCAGACGGACACGGTGTTCAAGCGTAATACCGCGCTCGCCTATTACGGATTGATGCGCAAGATGGGGGTGGACCTCATACACAACCACGCCGATTTTCGGCTCATGGGGCGACGTGCCATCGAGGCACTGCGCGACTACGGCGAAACCAACATGTTCTTGCGGGGCATCGTGCCGCTTATCGGCTATCGCGTCGCCACAGTTCGCTACGACCGAGCCGAAAGATTCGCTGGCGTGTCCAAGTATCCCCTGCGAAAAATGTTGACGTTCGCACTGGAGGGCATCACGTCATTCAGCGTGGTTCCATTGCGCCTGATCACGCTTCTAGGGGTGCTCATCTCGGTGGCGAGTTTCGCGATGATCGTCTTCGTGGTCTACGTCACCCTGGTCCTCAGGGCCGTCGTGCCCGGCTGGGCTTCCACGGTCGTGCCCATCTACTTCCTTGGTGGCATCCAGATGCTTTCGATGGGGGTCATCGGCGAGTATGTTGCCAAGATCTACCTTGAAACCAAACGCCGCCCCCGATACCTGATTGAGGCCACGGTGTGATGTTTCAGCGCTGCACTTCAGGCTTGCGCTGGGTTCTCCTGGGAACCCTGTTGGTTCAGGGCGTGCTGCAGGCGATCTTCTTTGCGGGCACGTCGGTACTGGATGCAACGCCACTCGTGCACATCGACGCCCCCTATCACGCCTATCAGATGGAGGTGGCGCGGCAGCTTTGCTCAGAGCGCGAAATTCAGGGCTGGGATCCGTTTTTTGGTGGCGGGCAGCCGGCCGGTGTGGTGGGCAATGCAAGTGCCAAAGTGCAGGGCTTGTTCGCATGCTTGGATGGCCAGCCGAGCGCCATTTGGCCGACATACAAGGCCAGCAGCTTCGTATTCGGCTTGCTGGGGCCCGCGACATTGGTCGTTGCCTGCATGCTCATCGGGTTGAGCGTGCGAGCCACAGTGCTTGCTTCAGTTCTTGGCGTGTTGATGTGGTGGACGGGTGGGCTGCGCTGGTATCACACGGCTGGCCTGGTTAGCTACGTGGCCATGGCCTACGCCCTGATTCCTTTTGTTATCGCTGTGAAGCGACTGGTTGCTGCCCCGGGACCGGTCGCCGCGCTCGCCGTGGGGCTGTTTGCTGCAGCGGGATTTTGGCTACACCCGCTATTTCCGGTTGCTGCCGTGCTGCTGGGCCTGCCCTTGCTGATCGTTGGCTTGCGCGACATCCGCCAACCGCTTGCGGCGACGGGCTGTGTGGTTGCTGTGACTGTACTGATGGTTGCCGTGAATTGGGCCTGGGTTGCCCCCACACTCACTGAGAAGTCTGGCATCAGCAATGGGCTGCTCTATCAGGCTGGCGTCAACGTCTGGCTGCCGTTGCAGGAGATGCTCGGCCGAGCCGGAACCGCCGCTGGTGGAACTCGCATGGCAATCGGTTTACTTGTCGGTGCCGGGCTGGTGCTGGCGCTGCGACGCGTGCCTCACCGACTTGAGCTGGTGGGGCTGATGCTGGGCAGTGCGGTGCTGATGATCTGGGCCTCTGTCGGTGCTGTTTCGCCGGGTATCGCGCGTCTGCAACCGAACCGCTTCAGCACCCTTGCTTGGCTCGTGCTCGTCGTGCCAGCTGCGGGTGGTCTTGACGCCGCGTTGAGCACTTGGCGGCACGCTGCTCGCGGACTCCGCCTGGTGCTGGGGCTGTCGCTTTGCACGGTCGCGCTCTTTGCAGCATTCTTCTGCCGTGAAGTCTGGCGAGAATTCACGTTGCCCGATGGTGGGCCGCGCTATGGAGTCGCACCGCCTGAGGTGAAGGGTGATGGCGAGGTGCTGCGCCGCCTTGAGCTTTTCCTCAAGGAGCACACAGACCGCAGTGCGCGCGTCTATTTCGAGAATTCTCTCGGTCGGATTCACGATGGGGCACACATCGCCGGTCTGCTGGCGATGCGCGCTGACCGTGAACTGATCGGCGGTGCCTACCCCGGCGTCGACTTTGCCAATGCCTGGGACGACACGGCCTTTGGCCAGCCGTTGAGTCGTTTTACGCCGGAAGCGTTGGTGCAACGACTCGATGACTACAACATACGTTGGATGCTGTGTCATCGCGAGGCGTGCCGCCACGCCATGCAGAGCGTGCCCGGTGTTTCACGCGTTGCTGAGTTGGGGCCAGTGACCGCGTTTGAGCGTACAACGGCGCCTGGTTGGGTGCTTGAGGGGCAGGCTCGCGTGACAGCACGGTGCCACAACCGGCTTGAACTCGACGACATCAGCGGCGACCGTCTGGTGCTTCGCTACCACTGGGTGCCTGGCCTTCGTAGTGTTGAGGGGGCCGTGCTCAGGCCTGTGGAATTGGTGCCCGGCGCACGTCCGTTTGTCGCCATCGATCACCCGCCTGCGCGGCTGACCCTTCGGCGGGGCGCTGGCGACGGGCTGCCATGCGCCAGTCGCTCTCCCGCGTCCCTTTGATCCATCTGCGTGGCCGGCTCATGACTGACGATTCCCGCCCCTTGGTTGTGCATCTGCTGAACCGCTTTGCCACGGGAGGGCTGGAGAACGGCGTCGTCAACATCATCAACCACCTGACGGCGTTCCGGCATGCGGTGGTGGCAGTCACGGATGTCACTGCGTTCAAGGACCGCATTGAGGCGCAGGGTACGCAGTTCATTGCGCTGAACAAGCCGCCTGGGCAGGGCCTTTGGCTGTACCCCCGGGTGTATCGGTTGCTGAAGGAGCTTCGCCCAACTGTTGTCCATACACGTAATCTCGGTGCGATGGAGTTCCAGTTGCCGGCCTGGGCGGCGCGTGTGCCGCTGCGAGTGCACAGCGAGCATGGCTGGGACGTCGACGACCTGGGTGGCGTGAGCCGCACCAACCAGCGCCTGCGCCGCGTTTACGGGATGGGCACGCATCGGTTCGTGGCTCTCTCCAAGGCCATCGAGACGTATCTGACCGGTCCGGTAGGCTTCCCCGCCGCGCGTGTGAAACGCATCTGCAATGGAGTCGATACGCAGCGCTTTAGCCCGTCCTCGGTCGCGCCGCCAGACTGGCCGTTTCGCCGCGGCGAGCACCTTGTCATCGGCGCGGTGGGCCGCATGCAGGCGGTGAAGGATCCGCTGAACCTGGTCGAGGCTTTCCTGAGCCTGCGTGCGCTGTGCCCGGCTGACTGGCCGCGGCTGCGCCTGGTGTTTCTGGGGGGCGGCCCCTTGCATGCGGCGGTAAAGGATCGCCTGGCTGAGGGAGGCGCGCTCGCTCAGACCTGGCTGCCGGGTGACCGCAACGATGTACCGGCATTGCTGCCGCAGGTGGACATTTTTGCGCTGCCATCGCGGGCCGAAGGGATCAGCAACACCTTGCTCGAAGCGATGGCGTGCGGCTGCGCACCGGTGGCCACCGATGTCGGCGGCAATCCGGAACTGGTCGAGGACGGGCGCCATGGCCTGCTGGTGCCGCCCCGGGATCACGCTGCTTTGGCCGGAGCACTCGCTCGTTTGGTGCGTGAGCCGGGCCTGCGGGCAGAACTGGCCGATGCCGCGCTAGCGCGTGCCCGCGCGAGTTTCGATCTCAAAGGCATGTTGGCAGCGTATGCCGAGCTTTATTCGCTCGGAATTCCGGCGGAGCAGGCCTAGGCGGGTGCGGCGCCGCATCCTCGTCGCGTGGCTCGTCATCCGCTGCGCAACGAGGTTGCCCGAAAAGAGCACAGTGCACAGCCCAATGATCGGGTGGCCGGTTTTCGCTACGCCGCCAACCGGCGCGGTCGGAGCAAACCTAATTGATTCATGACACGGCCGATCCGATCAAGGCTTGCGAAACACCCAAAGGCGACTCAGCGTGAAATTGCTGGCCAGCACGGTCGCTGTAGCGAGCAACTGAGCCAGTGCCGGGTGCAGGCCTGCTGACGTGGCGCAGCGAAGCAGCAAGGCATTGAGTGCGCAGCCCAGCGCGACCATCACGGCAAAGCGAAACTGCTGGCGTCGATGGCGGGCCGGGCTTGCTTGGTTGGCGAAGGTGAGCCGGGCATTGGCCAGATAGTTGAAGCCTGCGCTCAAAAGAAAGGCAAGTGTTGAGGCGGCGACTAGCGGCAGCCAATCGGCCAGCACCAAGGCAGCGGTCAGCGCGTACTGGAACAGTGTGGCGAGTACGCCGACTGACAGGAACGAAAAAAATTGTGTAAACACCTGAGGCCCGGCGCAGCTGCGTCGCGGTAGCGTACGGTGCCGAAGTATCGGCGCAGCAGGAACGCCCGCCGTGCACGCCGTCGTTAGCGGGCGGATCGCCCCTCGGACAAGGGGGGGAAGGCGTGCCTGACGTCACACGTCGCGCTACCTAGCGTCAGCGAGGCGTCTCGGCTCGGTAAGAATCTATGCTTACCCGCGACCGGTCGTGCTGGCGGTAGCGCTCCTTCCATTGATTCGCTGAACCAAGTCCAACCCATGTGCGGCATCACCGGCCTGTTCGACACCCGCGGTCAGCGTCTCCCCGAGCGCGAGCGCCTGCACCGGATGAACGAATCCCAGCATCACCGCGGGCCGGACGAGGGCGACCTGCACATCGAGCCTGGCGTGGGCTTCGGCCACCGGCGCCTGTCCGTCATCGACATCGCCACCGGCCAGCAGCCGATCTTCAATGACGACAAGTCGGTGGCCCTGGTGTTCAACGGCGAGGTCTACAACTACCTCGAGCTGATGGACGAACTGCGGGGCCACGGCTATGTGTTCCGCACCAAGAGCGACTCCGAAGCCATCGTGCGCGCCTGGGAGCACTGGGGCGAGGACTGTGTGCACCACCTGCGCGGCATGTTCGCATTCATGATCCACGACCGCCGCCGCGACTGCCTGTTCATGGCGCGCGACCGCCTGGGTGTGAAGCCGCTGCACTACGCCGTGACCGAGGACGGCTGGCTGCTCTTCGGCTCCGAGTTGAAGAGCCTGATGGCCCACGGCGGCCTGCGCCAGGAGATCGAGCCGCGCGCCGTCGAGGCCTACTTCGCGCTGGGCTATGTGCCCGACCCCGGCACCATCTACAAGCACGCCAAGAAGCTCGCGCCCGGCCACCGCCTGCTCGTCAAGCGCGGCCAGCCGCTCGGCACGCCCCAGCGCTACTGGGACGTCAAGTTCACGCTCGACGCCAAGATCGGCGAGGAAGAAGCGGCCGAGGAACTGCGCCGACGCCTCGCCGAGTCGGTCAAGCTGCGGCTCAAGGCCGAAGTGCCGCTGGGGGCCTTTCTGTCGGGCGGTGTCGATTCCAGCGCCGTGGTTGCCGCGATGGCGCAGCTGGACAACCAGCCGGTCAACACCTGCTCCATCGGCTTCGACGACCCCAAGTTCAACGAGACCGAGTTCGCCCAGATGGTGGCGGACCGCTACCGCACCAACCACCGCGTCGAGGTTGTGAACAGCGACGATTTCGGCCTGGTGGACCTGCTCGCCCACCTGTACGACGAACCCTATGCTGATTCGTCGGCCATCCCGACCTACCGCGTCTGCGAGCTGGCGCGCAAGCACGTGACGGTGGCGCTGAGCGGCGACGGCGGTGACGAGAGCCTGGGCGGCTACCGCCGCTACAAGATGCACATGATGGAAGAGCGCATGCGCAGCGCCTTCCCGCTTGCCCTGCGCAAGGGCGTGTTCGGCCCGCTGGCCCGGCTGTACCCCAAGGCCGACTGGGCGCCGCGCGTGTTCCGCGCCAAGACGACGTTCCAGGCGATTGCCAGAAGCTCGGTCGATGCCTACTTCAACACCATGGGCCTGGTGCGCGACCCGCTGCGCCAGCAGCTGTTCAGCGACGGCTTCAAGCGCGAGCTGCAGGGCTGGCATGCCAGCGAGATCTTCCACCACCACGCCCGCCGCGCCGAGACCGAAGACCCACTGGCCCTGATTCAGTACCTGGACATCCACACCTACCTGCCGGGTGACATCAACACGAAGGTCGACCGCGCCAGCATGGCCCACAGCCTGGAGGTGCGCGAGCCGCTGATGGACCATCCGCTGGTCGAGTGGATCGCCACCCTGCCATCGAGCCTCAAGCTGCGTGGCCAGGAGGGCAAGTACATCTTCAAGAAGGCGCTGGAGCCGATGCTGCCGCATGATGTGCTCTATCGGCCCAAGATGGGCTTTGCGGTGCCGCTGGCGCGCTGGCTGCGCGGGCCGCTGCGCGAGGCGACGCGCAAGGCCTTGCAACACGGTGCACTGGCGCAGACTGGCTGGTTCAACCCTGCCACCATCGCCCGGCTGCTCGACCAGCATGAGCGCGGCGCGCTGGACCATGCCCAGCCGCTGTGGGCGCTGCTGATGTTCGACGCTTTCCTGCGCAATGCGGGCCTGGGCGCCACCTCGGCTCGCGCGGCCGCTTGAGACATTCAGACAAAGGGACGACATGAAGGTATCGGTTTTCGGTCTTGGCTACGTCGGTGCGGTGTCCTGCGCCTGCCTGCCCGAACTCGGCCACGAGGTGGTGGGCGTGGACATCAACCCGCTCAAGGTCGAGCTGATCGGGTCGGGCCAGTCGCCGGTGGTGGAAGAAGGCATCGAGGAGCTGATCTCGGCGGCCGTGAAGGCCGGCAAGCTCACCGCGACGCGCGATGTCGCCGCTGCCGTCCGGGGCACCGAGGTGTCGCTGATCTCGGTGGCCACGCCCTCGCTGCCCAACTACATGCCCGACCTGACCGCGCTGGACGCGGTGGTGGGCCAGATCGGCGCGGAGATCGCGAAGAAGCCCGGCCACCACACGCTGGTCATCCGCAGCACCGTGGCGCCCGGTACCACGCGTGCCCGCATCGCACCGCTGCTGGAGCAGGCCGCGGGCCGCAAGATCGGTGACCGGTTGTCGCTGGTCTTCAACCCCGAGTTCCTGCGCGAGGGCTCGTCGGTGTCGGACTTCCACAACCCGCCGCAGACCATCGTCGGCAGCCTGGACGAGGTGGGCGTCGAGGTCATGCGCCGCCTCTACACCGGCGTGCCGGGCAGCTTCGTCGCCGCCGATGTGGGCGTCGCCGAATCGGTCAAGTACCTCTGCAACGTCTTCCATGCGCTGAAGATCGTGTTCGCCAATGAAGCCGGTGCCGTGCTGAAGGAAGCGGGCCTGGACTCGCGCGACGTGCTGGCGCTGTTCTGCGAGGACAAGCAGCTCAACATCTCCAAGGCCTATCTGCGCCCCGGCTTCGCGTTCGGTGGCTCCTGCCTGCCGAAGGAGGTCAAGGGCTTCCTGACCATCGCCCGCGAGCAGGGTGTGGCCATTCCCGTGCTGGGCTCGCTGCTGGACAGCAACGACGCCCACATCGGCCGCGCCTACGACCTGATCGCCGCCGCCGGCCGCAAGCCGGTCGCGCTGTTCGGCCTGGCCTTCAAGCCCGGCACCGATGACCTGCGCGACTCGCCGCTGGTCGTGCTGGCCGAGAAGCTGCTCGGCAAGGGCTTCGATCTCGCCATCTACGACAAGTTCGTCAAGATCGCGCGGCTGCTGGGCAAGAACAAGGAATACATCGACCGCGAGATTCCCCATCTCGACAAGCTGCTGCACGAAACGCCTGATGCCGCGCTGGCGCGCGCCGAGATCGTCGTCGTGGGCCATGCAGATGCCGAAACGCGCCAGCGCATCATTGCGCTTGCCCTGGGTGCCCGCGTCGTTGACCTGAACGGCTATGCCGACCTGCGCGCCGCCGGCTTTGCGCAGTACGAGGGCATCTGCTGGTGATGCCCTCGGCCCCGTTGCGCAGTGTGACGCCGCAGACCGACACCAGGGTGGCGTCCAGCAATCGAGTCGGCTCCCAGAGCCGGCAACTGCGTCTTGCGTTTATCTCGCCGGTCTTCCTGCTACCCGCGGACGCGGGCGGCAAGATCCGCACTGGCAATATCCTGCGCTCCATGCGTGGTGGCGCCTTCAACGTGACGCTGGTGTCGCCCGCCACGGTCGAACAATTGGAGCGTTGGGCGTCTGAGCTGGCGCAGATGTGCGACGAGTTCGTGAATTGGCAGCCCAGGCCGGCGTTGCCGCGCTGGCGGCGCGTTGGGGACTTGCTCGGCAAGCTGCCGGTCAACGTTGCGGCCGATCGCTCCGCCGAGGCCCTGCGTGTCGTCAGGGAGACTTTGGCTACCGGTCAATTCGATGCCGTCGTCTTCGACTTCGTCCATGCAGCGGTGCTTTTGCCACCTGGGCCGTTGCCACCTTCGGTTTGCTTCACGCACAACGTCGAGGCAGAGATCTTCAAGCGTCACGGCGAGACCGCGAAGCAACCGCTTCTGCGCTGGCTGTGGCGCAACCAGCACCGCAAGATGCAGCGCTTCGAGGCGGCCTCGCTGCAGCGCTTCACGCGTGTCGTGGCCGTATCGGAGCGCGATGCCCAACAGTTCAGGGCGCACTATGGCCTGACGACTGTGCGGTCCATCCCGACCGGGGTCGACCTCGACTTCTTTTCTTGGAAGGCACCGCAAGCGCCCGGCGCAGACGGGCCTGTGGTCGTCTTCACCGGCTCGATGGATTGGGAGGCCAACGTCGACGGCATCCGCTTCTTCATTGACGAGGTCTGGCCGCTGGTGCTGCTGCGCCAACCCGAGGCGCGGCTACGCGTCGTCGGCCGCAACCCGCCAAGCGCCCTGGTCCAGAAGCGCGCGCCTCGCGTGAGCTTCACGGGCTTCGTCGACGATGTCCGAGACCACGTGCGTGATGCGCAGGTTTTTGTCATCCCTCTACGCGTGGGTGGTGGCACGCGTATCAAGGCTTTTGAGGCGATGGCGATGGGCTGCCCCGTCGTGTCGACAGCCATCGGCATCGAGGGTTTGCCGGTCGACGCCGGGCGCCACTACCTGCTGGCTGATGACGTAAACCAACTCGCTCACGCGGTACTGGCATTGATCGCCGACGCTGATTTGCGTCAGAGCTTGTCTACGGCTGCGCGCGAGCTGGTCGAGGCACGCTTCGGTCACCGCGTGGCAGGTGAGCGCTTCGAGCAGATCGCCCTCGAAGCCGTGAATGCCTGAGCCACATGCGCCTGCTGACCTTCTCCTCGCTTTATCCAAGCAGCGCCCGTCCGCAGCATGGGCTGTTTGTGGCGTCACGGCTGCGCGAGTTGCGCGCTCGGCATGGCTTCGATGCGCAGGTGTTGGCACCGGTGCCATGGTTCCCATTCACGTCTCCTCGCTTTGGCGACTACGCGGCCTGGGCGCGCACGCCAGCTCGCGAGGATTGGCAGGGGCAGCCCGCCGCGCACCCGCGCTATTTGATGCTGCCGATCGTTGGCATGCATTGGCAGCCAGATGCCATGGCCCGCGCGGCGGCGGCGTGGATCGAGCGCGAGGGCGTTGTCTTCGACCTGATCGACGCGCACTATTTTTATCCGGACGGCGTAGCTGCTGCGGCTTTGTCGCAGCGCTACGGCAAGCCGCTACTCATCACCGCGCGCGGATCGGACGTGAACCTGATCGGTCAGGATTCCCGGGCCCGCGCTCGAATGCTCGACGCCGCTTCGCAGGCCAGCGCCTGCATCGGTGTCAGCCAGGCGCTGGTCGACGTGCTTCAAGGCTGGGGCGTGCCTCAGCGCAAGCTGCATGTCGTGCGCAACGGAGTTGACCTGGAGCGCTTCCTTCCGGTTGACCGCCGTGCCGCCCGTGCCGAGCTTGGGCTGTCGATAGGTGTGCCACTGTTGTTGAGCGTCGGCAACCTTTTTGAACTCAAGGGACATGCGCTGTTGGTCGATGCCGTGCATGAGTTGCGTGAGGAACTGCCAGCGCTGCAACTCTTCATCGCCGGTGAGGGCCCAGAGCGCTCGCGCCTTCAGTCGCAGATTGAACGTCGCGGCCTTGCTGCGCGCGTGCACCTGCTGGGTGCGATTCCGAATGCGCAGTTGGGCGCCTGGTACAACGCGGCCGACCTATTTCTGCTTCCGTCCAGCCGCGAAGGGCTGCCCAACGCGCTGCTTGAAGCACTGGCCTGCGGCACGCCGGCGCTGGCCAGTGCAGTAGGTGGCATTCCCGAAGTTCTGGGTGGGTCGCCCGAGGCGGGCGAAGTCATGCCCGAACGGACGCCGCAGGCCATCGCCGCGGCGATAAGGCGCTGGCTGCCAAGGTCCCCAGACCGGGGCGCCGTGCGTCAACTGGCCCTGGGCTATTCATGGGAGCACAGTGCCACCCAGTTGGCTGCACTGATGCGGGCGGTGGTCTTGGGAGCACAGCATGCGTGACCTCATCCTGCTCGGCATCTTGGGCTGGATTTTCCTGCAGGCGTTGCGGCGACCCTGGATTGGCATCCTTGGCTGGACATGGATGAGCATCATGAATCCGCACCAGCTCTCCTGGACGCTCAAGACCATGCCTTTCGCCGCTGCCATTGGGGGGGCAACGCTGGTTGGCCTACTGATCACAAAAGACAGGCGCGATTTCTCCCTGAGCCGGGAGAGCATCACGCTGATGCTTTTCATGGTGTGGTTTTGCATCACCTTGCCGTTTTCGATGATTTGGGACGGAAGCTTCGATCTCTTCAAACGGGTGATGAAGATCGATCTGATGATCCTGGTGACCATCGTGCTGTTGCACTCCAAGCGGCACCTGATGCTCTTCGTCTGGATTAACGTGATCTCCATTGGCTTCTATGGTGTCAAGGGCGGAGTCTTCACCGTACTGACGGGTGGCAGCTACAGGGTTTGGGGGCCCGAGAACACCTACATTGAAGGCAACAACGAGATCGCCCTGGCGGCTGTCATGGTGCTGCCGCTGATGCGATTCCTGCAACTGCAGATGTACGGTAAGTGGGCCAAACGACTGATGACCTTCTGCATGGTCATGATGGCGGCCGCCGCATTGGGCAGTCATTCACGTGGCGCACTGCTGGCCGTTGCGGCAATGGCTTTGGTGCTGTGGTGGCGAGGCAGGAACAAGCTGGTAGGCGCCATTGGCATGGTGGTCGTGGGCGCCGCCTTGCTGTCGATGATGCCGGCCGAGTGGTGGGATCGTATGAACACGATCAAGACCTATCAGCAGGACGAGTCGGCGATGGGCCGCATCAACGCCTGGGGCATGGCCTGGAATCTCGCAAAGGCAAACTTCTTCGGCGGAGGCTTCTATATCTGGAACGGCAACATCTTTGCCATTTATGGCCCAGACCCGCTGGATGTGCATGCGGCCCACAGCATCTATTTCATGGTGCTGGGCGAGCAGGGTTTTGTCGGTCTTTTCATCTTCCTCACGCTGTTCCTGTTCGCGTGGCGGTCGGCCGGCTTTCTGCGCGTGCAGGGCCGCAAACAGCCGGAGAGCCAATGGCTGTCTGACCTCGGGAGCATGGTGCAGGTGGGCTTCGTCGGCTATGCGGTCGGCGGCGCCTTCCTCAGCCTGTCCTATTGGGACTTGCCGTACAACATGATGGTCATGGCCGTGGTCGGCCGCCGCTGGTTGGAGCGCAAGGAATGGCTCACGGAAAAGCCGGAGCCGCTGGTCGTGCTTCCGGCATTCATGCAACGCTGGTTCAAGCCCAGGAAGGCGTTGACGCAGTGATGAGACCTCTATTCCAACTGCTGTCGCCCTCCGGTGCGCGTGCACGGCTGAGCGTGTTGATCTTTCATCGCGTCTTGCCGCAGCCCGATCCGCTGTTCCCGGACGAGATCGACGCGGCACGCTTCGATGCCATCTTGGGCTGGCTGAAGTCCTGGTTCAATGTGCTGCCGCTGGACGAGGCGGCCCAGCGCCTGAAAGACGGCAGCCTGCCCGCGCGTGCTGCAGCGTTGAGCTTCGACGACGGCTATGCCGACAACCATGACATTGCGCTGCCCCTGCTGCAAAAGCATGGCTTGCCTTGCAGCTTCTTCATCGCCACCGGCTTCCTGGATGGCGGCCGGATGTGGAACGACACCTTGATCGAGTCGGTACGCCTCTCGACCAAACCACTGCTGGACCTGCGCGGCCTCGAAGACGGTCGCGGTGACGATCTGGGTCAGCACGCGCTCGGGGATGTCGCCAGCCGGCGAGCAGCGCTCAAGCGGCTTATCGAGCGCGTGAAGTACCTGGCGCCGGCGTCGCGACTGGCCTGCGTCGCAGCGATTGCCGAGCGTGCCGAGGTGCATCCTCCGGACGACCTGATGATGAGCAGCGAACAGGTTCGCGGGCTGCGCCGTGCCGGCATGCAAATCGGCGCCCACACGGTCAACCACCCCATCCTCGCGACACTGGACGCCAGTGAGGCCGCCGACGAAATGGCACGCAGCCGCGAGGCCCTGCAGACGCTGCTCGGAGAACGGGTCGGGCTGTTTGCCTATCCCAATGGCAAGCCCGGCTTGGACTACCTTCCGGGCGTGCATCCCCAGCTGGTGAAGGAACTGGGCTTTGACGCCGCGGTGTCCACCCAGAGCGGGGCGTCGCGGCAGGGCGACGATGTTTTTCAGATCAGACGCTTCACGCCCTGGGACCGGTCGCGCTGGAAGTTCTCCTTGCGCCTGGCACATAACCTTTACCAAGACGCTCGCCACGACAGCCGGCTCGCGTGGGCCCGAACGGTGGACGAAAAATGAGCCTACAGGCGAACAATTGGAACGGCGACCCGATGGAAACCTCGAACCCGACGATCTCGGTGGTGATTTGCACCTGGAACCGTGCGAACTGGCTTGAATCCACCTTGCGCAGCCTGAGTGCACAGGCCGGTGTTCGTAAGGACGCCATCGAATGCGTGGTGGTGGACAACAACTCCGTCGATGGCACGCGGTCCCTGGTCGAGCGCTTTGCAAAGGATTGGCCGCTTGGCCGCCTGATTTATGTTTTCGAGCCGCGCCAGGGGAAACAGTTCGCCTTGAACCGCGCCGTGCGAGTCACCTCGAACGAGATCCTTGCATTCACCGACGACGATATCGATCTGCCTCAGAACTGGTTGCTCGAGATACAGCGCTTGTTCTCCAGCGCGCAGGTTGATCTGGCGGGGGGCAAGACCCTGATTGGTTGGGGCGCCCGCGGCAAGCCTGGTTGGTTTGCCCCCGACATGCTGGCGATATTGGCGGGTGTCGATCTCGGAGACAAACAGCTTGCACCCGCACCACCTGAATATGCGCCCGGCGGCAGCAACCTGATTGCACGCCGCTCACTGTTCGATGCCGTGGGCCTGTTTTCTGAGACGCATTTCAGACATATGGACTACGAGTTTGGCATGCGCTGTCAGCAGCGCGGGGTCCGCATCATCTACGAGCCGAAGCTGGTGGTGCAGGCCCCGGTCGATGAGCGCTGCCTCACGAAGAAGTACTTCAGGCATTGGGCATTCAAGGCCGGCATCGGTCGCAGCGGTGGAATTGACGCAGCAGGGCGGCCGCCCCGTGTTGCCCGCTGGATCTACCGCCAGCTGCTTGAGGACGCCTGGGCGCACCTCACATCCAGCGGCGGGCTGGATGAGGCGCAAAGCTTCAGCCGCGAACTGCGGATGTGGCGCGCACTTGGAACCGTCAGCAACGCATGGCATGGCTGGCTCAGGCCTTCAACCCATGCCACATGGGTCGAGCAACGTTCGCAGAAGAAGAACGGGCTCTACGCATGACGCAACCCAGCCCACTGTCTTCGTCAGCGCTGCCGACCGCGGGGGGCGCCGATGTGCATGTGGTGGTGGTGACCTACAACGGCGAGGCCTGGATTCGCGGCTGCCTTGAATCATTGGCCCAGAGCAGCACGCCGGTTCGATCCATCGTCGTGGACAACGCCTCCACGGATCGCACCGCCGATATCGTGGAGCAGGAATTCCCTGGCACGCGGTTGATCCGCAGCACCAAGAACCTCGGATTCGGGGGCGGCAACAACCTGGGTATCGTGCAGGCGCTGGCCGACGGCGCGCGCTATGTCTTCTTGCTCAACCAGGATGCCTATGTGCTGCCGACTTCGGTGTCGGAATTGCGTGACTTCATGGAATGCCACCCTGAGTTTGGCGTCGCTTCACCATTGCATTGCAGCCCCGATGCGGATCACCTGGACCCGCGCACGTTTCGTGGCTATTTGCAGGCCCATGCCGAGGGATACCTGGCCGACGCCTGCTTCGGTCGGGTCCAACCCTACTACCTGACCTTCGGTGTCAACGCGGCAGCCTGGTTCATTCGGGCATCGACCCTGCGGATCGCGGGTGGGTTTGATCCGCTCTTCTTCATGTACGGCGAGGACGATGATTTGCTGCATCGCTGGCGGCATCATGGAGTTGGCTTCGCGTTGCTGACCCAGTCGCGCGTGGTGCATCTGCGGCAGTCACCGGCGGCTGGTCGGGTTGGGTTTTGGGGTGATGTGGTGCGGCGGTCCAGGCGCCTGCGCTCGACCCTGCTGACCCAGGTCAAACGCCCTCATTTCAGCACCGCCCACATGCTGGCGGTGGTGCTCGCCGAGGGGTTGGTCGCGCCGCTGGCGCAGGGCCTGGTCCGGCGCAGCGCGAGGGACTACCTGGCCAGCGTCTGGGCGTTTGTTCAGGTGGTGGCGCAATGGGCCACGGTCGTCAAGCATGCCCGTCTGACCGCGCAGCGCGGCCAGCACTTCCTCTGATGCCAAGGGCCAGATCATGACCAGTGTTCGCCGCGCGCTCGCGCTGTCGTTGGTTGAACGCTACCTCACGCTCGCGATCGGCCTGGGCAGCAATATGGTGCTGGCCCGGTTGCTGACGCCGGATCAGATTGGTGTGTACTCGGTCAGTCTCGCCGTCATCGGCCTGGCCCAGGCGCTGCGCGACTTCGGTGTCGGCAGTTATCTGATCCAGGAAAAGGTGGTTGATGACGAGCAGATTGGCAGTGCGTTTTCGATCTCTCTGCTGATCGGTGCCTTGTTGTTTGTGGTTGCGCTGGTCGCAACGCCATGGGCGGCGAGCTATTACGGCGAGCCGAGAATGCAGACCACCTTGATGCTCGGTGCCGGCAACTTCCTGCTGATGCCGTTTTGCACGATCTCGCTGTCATTGCTGCGGCGTGAGATGCAGTTCAAGCGGCTGCTGCACATCACGCTTGTCGCGGCGGCGTTGGGCAGCGCAACCTCCATCGGCCTGGCGGCTCTGGGCATGGGCGAGACGAGTTTGGCCTTGGGCTCGCTGGTGACCAATGCGGCCACCGGTGTGGGCGCATGGCTGGCACAACCCAGCCACCGATTGCCGAGGCTGACCTTGTCCCGCTGGCGCCAGGTGCTGAGCTTTGGCGGACGGAGCTCTCTGGTCGGCTGCGTCACGTCGATCTCGATGGACGCCAACGATCTCATCGTCGGCAAGGTGCTGGGCTTCCATGCCGTTGCGCTCTTGAGCCGCGCGCAGGGACTGATGTATCTGTTCAACCGCGATTTGATGTCCGCGGTGCGCAACGTCGCGCTGCCGGCATTCGCGCAGGCGCACCGCGACGGCGTGGACCTGGAACAGGGCTATCTGAGGAGCGTTTCGATCGTGACCCTGTTCGGGTGGCCCTTCCATGGCTTGATCTCCTGCTATGCCATCGAAGTCATCGACTTGCTTTTCGGGCGCCAATGGCATGCGGCGGCGCCTCTGGTCCCGATCTTCTGCGCCGCAGGCGCATTCGCAGCCGTCAACGCTTTGACTCCCAACCTGTTGGTGGCCGTCGGGCGCATCGACCTGGCGACCCGCGCCGATCTGCTGATGCAGCCCCTGCGCGTCCTGATGATCCTCATTGCTGCGATTTGGTTCCGAACCGTTCAAGCCTGTGCGGTGGCATTCATGCTGTCGGCCCTGGTGTCGCTGCCGGTGTTTTGGTGGTTCAAGAACCAGGTGCTGGAGGATGACCGGCCGAAGTTGCTGGAGATGCTGCTGCTCAACATCCTGATCACCGCAGCGACGCTGCTGCCGGCGCTGGTTCAATGCCTGTGGGCAGGCTTTGACCGCAGCCACCCGCTGGCGCTGTATGCCTGGCTGCCGACGGCGGCGCTCGGCGTCGCGGCCGGGGTACTGACGGCCTGGTATCTCCGGCATCCCTTGGCCCAGGAGGCGTTGGTGCAGCGCTCGCTGGGCCCCTGGCTGCACCGAATCCCCGTCGCCCGTTGGCGTCGTTCGGCCACCTATTGAACCTGCTTCAGCCTATGTTGACGCCATCTCGTCCTGACAGTCGCATCCATCAATGCCGCGTTTGTGGCTGGCGGGGTGCCGGAGAGGTCCATTCTCTGCGCGAGATGATGTACCGGACCGACGAGGCCTTCGACTATTGGCTGTGTGCCCAATGCCGGTGCCTGCAGATCCAGGACCTGCCAACGGATCTTGCTCGGCACTATCCGCCAGGCTATTACTCGCAGCGGGACCGCGTCGATCCGGCCGCGCCCACCGGCATCAAGGGGCTGCTGGTCCGCTGGTACTGCCGCAGCCGGGCATTGCGCTCGGGCTCGGTCGGGACCGTGCTGCTTCAGTCTGTGCTGCCGATGCCGACCGATTTCGTCGAGATCGGCAACTATCTTCGCCACGCGCGGCTGCGCAGCGCGACGGAGCGGATTCTCGATGTCGGTTGTGGCGCCAGCCCGCATCGGCTCACGGCAATGAAGCGCTGTGGTTTCGGGGCCGTGGAAGGGCTGGACCCCTTCATCGCGTCGGACACCGTCTTCCATGGGGTTCCCGTCCGCAAGCGCACGATCGACGAGGCCACCGGTGAGTTCGGCCTCGTCATGTTCCATCACTCGCTGGAACATGTGCCCGATCCGCTGGCATCGATGCGAAAGGCGGCGCAGCTGCTGCGCCCCGGCGGCTGTTGCCTGGTGCGGGTGCCGGTCTTCGACACCTATCTGTGGCGTACCTTTGGCAGCCGCTGGGTCGAGCTGGACCCACCTCGCCACCTTTATCTGTTCTCGCGCGAGTCGATGCGGCAACTTGCGCTCCGTTGCGGCTTGACCGTCGAACATGTGGAGTTTGACTCCGAGCCTTGGGAAATCGAGGGCTCCGTGCAGGCCGTGGCCCAGGACCCGGTGAGGGCTTCGGCCGGCGGGCACGCCGCGCCCGTTCCGCACGCCGCGCAAGACCGGCAAGAGACGCTGGAACTCGTGCGGCAACTGAACGCCGTGGGCGACGCTGGCCGCGCCTGCTTTTACCTCAGAAAACCATGACCGTGGCTGCCCGCCCGAGGGGCGGGCAGCGGGTCGCGCACCGTCACCACCGAGCACCGGCCATTGCGGCTGGACAATCCAGCCGAGATGGACAACTCTCGGTAAGCCGTATGCCCCGCCTTTTCCGCACCGCCCCCCCGGACCGCAAGCTGCGCTTTGCGCTGATTGGCTGCGGCCGCATCGCGCAGAGCCACTTCGAGGCCCTCAAAAAGCACGCCGACCGGGCCGAGCTGGTGGCGGTGGCCGACGTGGATGCCGGCGCTCGGGCCGCTGCCGTGGCCAAGACGGGCGCGCGAGGCTTCGGCTCATTGACCGAGTTGCTCGCGGCTCAAGCCGAGCTGGGCGTCGACTGCGTGGTGCTGACCACCCCGAGCGGCCTGCACCCCAAGCAGGCCATCGAGGCCGCGGGCGCCGGCCTGCATGTGATGACGGAAAAGCCGATGGCCACCCGCTGGCAGGACGGTCTGGCGATGGTCAAGGCCTGTGACGATGCCGGTGTGTGCCTGTTCGTTGTCAAGCAAAACCGCCGCAACCCGACGCTGCAACTGCTCAAGCGGGCGGTGGCGGAGGGCCGTTTCGGCCGCTTGTACAACGTGGCCGTCAACGTGTTCTGGAGCCGGCCTCAGAGCTACTACGACAGCGCCGCATGGCGCGGCACCTGGGAGTTCGATGGAGGCGCCTTCATGAACCAGGCCAGCCACTACATCGATTTGCTGGACTGGATCGTCGGCCCGGTCGAGAGCGTGATGGCGTACACGGGCACCCTGGCGCGCAACATCGAGGTCGAGGACAGCGGGGTGGCCGCGCTCAAATGGCGCAATGGCGCGATGGGCACGGTCAACGTCAGCATGCTGACCTACCCGAAAAACCTCGAAGGCTCGATCACCCTGCTGGGTGAGCGCGGCTCGGTGCGTGTTGGCGGGCTGGCGGTCAACGAGATCCAGCACTGGCAGTTCGAGACACCGCACGCGATGGACGCCCAGATCGCCGACGCCAGCTACCAAACCACCTCGGTCTACGGCTTCGGCCACCCGCTGTACTACGACAACGTCATCCTGGCCCTGCGCGGTGAAGCCGACGCCGAGACCGATGGCCGCGAGGGACTGAAGTCTTTGGAACTGCTGATCGCGATGTACCTGAGTGCTCGCGACGGCCAGCGCGTCTGCCTGCCGCTGGCGTACTGAACCCATGAGCCTCTCCGCTTCTTTCCTTTGGTGCCCTCTTGATGGGGCGTTTGTGCGCGGCGCGCGGCCGGGCGGGTGCCGATGACGACCACGATCCACCCCAGCGCCATCGTCGACGACGGCGCCCAACTCGGCGATGGATGCCGCGTCTGGCACTTCGTGCACATCAGCGCGGGTGCCCGCATCGGCGAGCGCTGCTCGTTTGGCCAGAACGTCTTTGTCGGCAACGATGTGGCGATCGGCAACAACGTCAAGATCCAGAACAACGTGTCGGTCTATGACGCCGTCACGCTGGAGGACGACGTCTTCTGCGGCCCAAGCATGGTGTTCACCAATGTCTACAACCCTCGTTCAGCCATCGCGCGCAAGGACGAATACCGCCGCACCCTGGTGCGCCAGGGCGCGACCTTGGGGGCCAACTGCACGGTGGTCTGCGGCATCACGGTCGGGCGCTTCGCCTTCGTCGGCGCCGGCGCGGTGGTCAACCGTGACGTGGCCGACTTCGCGCTCATCGTCGGCGTGCCGGCTCGGCAGGTCGGGTGGATGAGCCGGTTCGGCGAGCGCCTGGAACTCCCGCTGACCAGCGAGCAGCCCGTCGAGGCCGTCTGCCCGCACACCGGCGATCGCTACCAGCTGACCGGCCAGCAACTCCAACTGATCGAGCACCGCTGAATGGATTTCATCGACCTCAAGAGCCAGTACACGGCCCTGCGCGACAACATCAACGCCCGTATCCAGAGGGTGCTGGATCACGGCCAGTACATCCTCGGCCCCGAGGTCAAGGAGATGGAGACGGCCCTGGCCGCCTACACCGGCGCCAAGCATTGCATCAGTGTCGCCAGCGGCACCGAGGCTCTGCTCATCTCGCTGATGGCGCTGGACCTGCAGCCCGGCGATGAAGTCATCACCAGCCCGTTCACGTTCGCGGCCACGGCCGAGATGATCGTGCTGGCCGGCGGCGTGCCGGTGTTCGTGGACATCGAGGCCGACACGGCCAATATCGACGCCAACCTCATTGAAGCAGCGATCACGCCGCGCACCAGGGCCATCATGCCGGTGAGCCTGTATGGCCAGCTGGCCGACATGGACACCATCAACGCGATTGCCCAGCGCCATGGACTCGCGGTCATCGAAGACGCCGCCCAGAGCTTCGGCGCGACCTACCGGGGCCGCAAGAGCTGCAACACCTCCACCTTGGGCTGCACCAGTTTCTTCCCCAGCAAGCCGCTGGGCTGCTACGGCGACGGCGGCGCGATCTTCACGAGCGACGATGCGCTCGCCCAGGCCTGCCGTGAGATCCGCGTGCATGGGCAGAGCCAGCGCTATCTGCACACCCGCCTGGGCGTCGGCGGCCGCATGGACACGCTGCAGTGTGCCGTCGTGCTCGGCAAGCTCGACCGTTTTGATTGGGAGATCCGCCGCCGCCTCGAACTCGGCGACGCCTACCGCGCCAAACTCCAGGCGACGATTCCGTCGCTGCAGTTGCTGGCCGTCAGACCGGACCGCGACTGCGTGTGGGCGCAGTACACCGTCTTCGTTGACGATCGCGAGGCGGTGCAAACGCGGCTGAAGGACGCCGGCATCCCGACTGCAGTTCATTACCCGCGGCCACTGCACCACCAGCCAGCCTATGCCCGCTACGGCAATCCGGCAGACTGCCCGCACAGTACCGCCGCGGCCGGGCGGGTCATGAGCCTGCCGATGAGCGCTGATCTCACCGAGGCACAGCAGGATCGGGTGGTCGCAGCGCTGGCCCAGGCAATCGCCTGAGCGACGCAGCCCGGACCGCGGTCCAGGCGCGGCAGGTCGCGGTCCTTGCTCAAGCCAGCCGGTAGTCCGGCGCATGCCGGCGCAGCCACTGCTCCAGCATCATCAGGATCCAGACCATCTCGCCGTAGTAGCCGGCGTGCTCCTTGAGTCGGCGCGTCAGCAGGCTGTCGATGAACTCCTGGCGGACGAGGCCGCGGGCCGCCACGCCGCGCAGCGACTCGGCCGCCAGCGCGTTCAAGGCCGCGTCCCTGACGGCCCAGGGGCCGAACGGCAGGCCGAAGCCGTGCTTCTTCTTGGTCAGGATCTCGTCCGGCAGGAAGCCGCGCAAGGCCTCCTTGAAGAACCAGCGCAGCTTCAGGCCCTTGAGCTTGTAGCTCGTCGGCAGCTTCAGCGAGAAGTCCAGCAGCCGCGTATCCAGCAACGGGAACCCCACCTCGATGTCGGCCAGCCCGGTTGTGCCGACAACCTTGGGCAGGTCGTTCTCGGCCAGCGTGTAGCGCCAGTCGAAGGCCAGCATCTGGTTGACAAGGCTGGCGTCATGCGGACCTGCGGCCCAGGTGGCCCGCTGGTGTTCGCGGGGGGCACCGGTGTTGACCGCCGCCAGAAAGGCCGGCGTCAGCACGTCCGTCAGCCCCAGGCGGTCCAGCAGGTTGTAGCTCTGCATCCGATCTGGCATCGGCACACGGGCCTGGCGGATATAGCTCGTCCCTTTCTTCAGCAGCGGAATCTGGCCGGTCACCGGATTCATGAAGAGGGGATGCAGGACCCCGGACCGCAACGGCGATGGGATCTGGCTGTAGGCGTGGAACACCCGCTCCTTGGCGTAGCGCGTGTTGCCGCCGAAGAGTTCGTCGCCACCGTCGCCGGCCAGGATGCGCGTGTAGCCGTCGGCCCGTGCCCTGCTGGCGCAGTAGAAGGCCGGCACCGCCGATGAGTTGCCGAAGGGCTGGTCGTAGTGGGCGGCGACGTCGGGAATCGCCTTCACCAGATCGGCCGGCGTCACGTAGTACTCGCGGTGGTCGGCGCCATAGGCCTTGGCGGCGATGCGCGCATAGGCCATTTCGTCGTAGCCCTCGGCCTCGAAGCCGATCGAGTAGCTCGCCGGCGCCTCGCCCGTGGCCTCGCGCAGCAGGCCGCAGACCGTGGAGCTGTCGGTGCCGCCGCTCAGGAAGCAGGCGGTCTTGCCGTCCTCGCCCAGGCGCTCGCGCACCGACGTCCGCAGGATGCTGCGGAACTCTTCGCGCAGCGCGTCGAAATCAGGGCGGGCCTGCTCGTCGAAGCGCGGCGTCCAATAGGGAGCGACCGTCAGCCGACCATGCTCGAACAGCGCATAGTGCGCCGGCGGCAGGCGGTGGATGCCGGCGAAGATGGTGCGCGGCGACGGGATGCAGTGGTGAAACAGGTAGTCGAAGAGGGCTTGCGTGTCGAGTTCGCGAATGCCCAGCCGTTCGGCCAGGGCGTCAGCACGCGACGCGAAGTGCAGGCGGCCGTCCCGCACCGCGTAGCACAGGCTGTGCACGGCAAAGCGGTCCACCGCGAGATAGGCAGCGCCATCGGGCAGGTCCAGCGCGACGGCGAACTCGCCGCCCACGTCACGGGCGCAGCCGGCGCCGCGCGCGGCATAGGCCTGGCGCCACGCGGCGAGCGCGTCCGTTGCAGGCGTCGGGAAGCGGGGCGCGCCGCTGGCGAAGGGCGTGTCAGGCGGCAGGGCGTGGGCTTGCATCTCGGGGTATGGCTTTGGAGTCGGCGGCAGGATTGTCGGGGCGTGGCGCGGCTTGCGGGCGCAGTCGGCGCCGGATGGCGCCTGCCGTTTGTCGGGCCAGGCCGAGCAGGCCTCGCAATGTCAGCGGGTCGTAGGCCACCAGGCCGCAACGCTCGCGGCGCTGGCTCATCCAGGCGGCCTTGTAGGCATCGTCGCCGATGAGGTAATCGATTTCGCTGACGCGGTCCACGTCGATCGCATGCTCCATCAGCAACGCGGTCAGCAGCGTCCCGGGGGCGAGGGCCTTGTAGGCCTCGTCGTAGGCCAGCTTGAAAATATCGGCGCGGCCGTTGGCGACGATCCAGATCTGCGCCGCTACGGGCTTGTCTCCCAGCCACGCCACCCCCAGGCGCAGCCAGCCGCGGCGCGCGCACAGCCGGATCAGGCCTGGCACGAAGTCCGGATAAGGTTCCGGCACCTTCCAGCTCTGGGCATACACCGCCTGGTAGGCGGCGATGCCGGCCTCCAGCCGCTCGCTGTCCCGCACCAGCTCGAGCCGCCCGCCCTCGGCCGCGAACGTTCTGGCGTTGCGCTTGATCGTGTTGCGCACCTGGCTGCTGCGGTCCTTTAGGTAGTCGGCCCAGTGCTGCCGCACCGGCTGGTACCAGTTGCCGAACGCGAAGTAGCCGTGCACGCTCAGCCCTGACAGGCCCAGCGCGCGCTTGAGCAGTGTGAACTCGCGCGAGGCCGGGTCCATCGGCGCGAAACGGTAGGCCGCCGCGCCTGCACCGGCCCGGCGCATGGCCCGCACCACCGGCAGCAGGTCTTCGGCCTGCAGCCCCTCGGCGAGTGCCGGCGCGTAAATGGCAGTGTAGAAATTGGACAGGGCGCTGATCTCTCGACCCACAGCGCCGGTCTGGGCCACCGTGGGCAGCACCGCCAGCACGCGGCCGTCGTTACGCAGCACCTGCAGGCGCACCTGGTGGGCATCGGGCTCGCGGGCATAGACAGCATCGATCAGGTGGGCGAACCAGTCCGGGCCGAACTCGATGTGCTGCTGCTCGGCGCGGCGCATCAACGCCAGCGCGTCGGCGGGCAGCTCGCTCACATGGGCAAAGGTGTCGACACTGGCGCCGCCGTCGTTGGCCATGGACGTTTCAGCGCTCCGCAGCGTTGCGTCGCGCGGCGACCTTGCGATAGACATCCAGGTGCTTGCGCCAGCTCGCTTCCCAGCTGAATCCCGCAGCCCAGGCGCGGGCCTTTGCGGCTTGGTCGGCGCGGACCTCGGGGCCCAGTGCCAGGGCGGTGTTGACTGCGGCAGCCCAGGCGTCCAGGTCGTCGGGAGGCACCACTGTCGCGAGCGGTCCCACCAACTCGGCCAGGCTGCCCAAAGGGCTGAAGATGACCGGTACGCCGGCCGCCTGGGCTTCGACGGCCGGAAATCCAAAGCCTTCGTACAGCGTCGGGTACAGCACGACGGCGGCGTCGCGGTAAAGCGCCTGCAGCTCGGCGTCGGACAGGAATTCGGCAAATAGCACGCGGCCCTGCAACTCGCGCGGCAGCTCAGCGCGCGCGGTGTCACGCGCCGCAGTGCCGAAGCCGCAGGCCACCAGCTTGAGCGTTGGGTCAGCCTGGGCAGCCAGCACCTGCAATGCCCATTCGAAGCGCTTGCGCTTCATCGGTCCTCCCATGTAGACGGCAAAGCGAGTGCCCGCCAGCGCCGCCGTCAGCGTCACCGGTAAGGCGTAGGTCTGCGGCTCGAAGTAGGTGGATTCAATGCCGTGCGGTATCACGGTCAGCTTGGATTCGAGATCGGGCCAGCGGGCCAAAACGTCGCGTCTGGAGGACTCACTGATGGTCACAATGGCCGCACTGCGTCGGAAGGCGGCGGGCATCAGACGGTGCCAGTACCAGTGCTGCCAGCGCGTATCGTTGTCCATCTCCCAGGGGATGGTGTCGTGGATCGTGACGACGGCTGGACAGGGCTGCCACCAGGCCATTGTGTTTTCGGCCCAATGAAGCACGTCCAGGCGGTGCCGAGCGGCGCGGCGGGGAAGCCCGACCTGCTCCCACAGCGAGAAGCGATCACCTGGGAAATCAAATCTATCGATCTGCACTTGTTGCTCGCGCGGCACGTGCATTGGACGGCGCGCGTCTTGGGCGAACAGCGTCCAGGCGACGCCGTCTTCGGGCCGAGCCTGGCTGCACATCTCCAACAGGTACTTACCCATGCCGCGCAAATGGGAGGTGTTCAGGCTCGTGGCGCTAATGCCTACGTGTAGAGCCTCAGTCATTCGGCACCCAGCGTCGGAATAGAGACTTGCCCATCTTGGACAGTGTGGCAGCGCGGTACGGGCCGCGGCGCAACAGGCCGGCAAAAGTCTTCAACCCCAAGGCCAGGTCGCCCTTGGCGCAGTGCGCGTCAGCGAAATTGCACCAGCCCTTGTGCTGGAAACGCTGCAACGCGACAGGGTCGACATCGTGACCAGGTGGGGAACTCATCCCGAAGCGTCGCAAAAGCTCTGAGCGCATCAGCTCGGTGGTGTTGGTCGCGGGTATGCGCTTCGACAGCGACACCGGGTGCTGACGGTAGAGCACGAACGACTCGGCCAGACGCACAAATCGGTGCTGCGTGCTGGCGCGCACCAGGTACTCCCAATCGTCGGTTTGCTGGTTGTCCGTCAAAAAGCCGCCCATGCTGTCCCAGGCACTGCGACGCCAAACGACGGACGAGGGCAGGGCATAGTTGTCGAGTACGAGAACGGGATAGATCCAGCCGGATCTTGACCCGTCGATACTGCCCGAGCGAGCCTGCATGAAATAGTCTGGCCGAGGCTCGCCGTGCCAGACATCGAAGGCTGTGTAGCAGAAGTCGTGGTCGGGCAACTCTTGAAGGGCCTGAAGTTGCAGCCGCAGTTTCTCTGGATGCCAGAGGTCGTCGGCATCGAGCAAAGCGACGAATTCAGAGTCTGCTTCCGCCATGCCGCGGTTGCGCGACCGCGACATTCCGCGGTTTTCCTGTGAGATGACTCGCACTCGGGCATCGTCCAGCGCAGCGCGCGTGGCCGTTGCATCGTTCGAGCCGTCGTCGATGACGGTGACTTGCAGATCGCTGAAGGTCTGGCTCAGCGCCGAGCGGACGGTGTCGGCGATGAAAGCCTCAGCGTTGTAGGCAGGGATGACGATGTTGACGCGCGGCATGCAGCGGCTCAGCGGGAAGGCTGCGAGGCCACGGCAGATGCGGACTGCGCGGCAGACGCGGCGGCGTCCAATACCTCGACCGGTTCAGGATCCTTCCAGCGCCCCACCGCCTTCAGGCGGTCGCGAAGTTCGGTCCGGGTCATGCCCATCGCAATCGCTCGGTGCGCCTGAGCCAGTGCCCTGTCGTAGTCTTTCATGTCGAAGAACAGCATGCCAGCGTTGAATTGCGTCAGCGGGCTTTCGGCCCCCTTCTCGGCCGCGTAGTCAAGGAATTTGCGCGCTTCATCGGGCCGATTGCGCCGGATCAGATAGCTCACGTAGAACATGCGAAACACCAGATCGTCCGGAGCAAAGGCGATGCCGCGCGCGTAATAGCACTCAACAGTCATATCCGTGCCGGGGGCGGGGTCAGCCTTCTGTTTTTCGACCAGGCGCTCGAGTGTTTGAATGGCGCGCGGATGGTTGGGGAATACCGCCAGGGTGTAGCCGATATCGCCCCCGAAAGGGCCGGTGGCGCCCTTGGTCAAGGTCTCGACGCCATGCGTGAAATGCGCGATCTCGACGATCCAGCGCTGCGATTGCTGGGCGGTGCGGTAGTCAAAAGGGCCGTAGGTGTTATGGGTTTCCCCACAGCCCGGCGGGGCCGGCGCAAGGCGCTGAATTTGAGCGGCTGCAGACAAGGCAGCCACGCCGATGGCCACGGCAAGAGCAGCGCGGCTTGCGTGGATCATGAACTTCAGGTGCCTTGGCATCGTGTCCTCAACCAGTCCAAGCAAATTTCAAATTGAGAGTCCTGGTCTGCTGTCGCCGAAAAGGTGTGATCCGCTGACGGCAATTCGTGCAAATCTAGCGTTGGACGCGCGAGAAGACCTCGCCAAGCCTCAGCAGACCGGGCATGCCCCACAAACTCCCGGGCAGTGTAGTCATCGCCACTCAGGATCAGCAGCACCGGGCCGTCGAAGCCTCGAAGCCCGGCGGCCATACGTTCCTGGAAGCTTCGAGATTCCGTCTTTGGCCTGTTAGTGCTTCGAGCTAGGCGCAGATTGCCGCCCAGGCCGCGCAGCGCCTCCAGACCGACACGGCCACTCAGCAGTTTGAGCCAGAACTCCTTTTCCAGAATGCGCCGCGAGTAGTAGTGCTTGACATGAGTTCGCGCCAGCGTTTCGGGTGAGCGGACCCAAGGATTCAATAGGACGACGCCGGATACGCGCGCATCACGAGTCGACTCGAGGTAAAGAAGGGCCGCCGAGGCCGCGTCACACAGCCCCCAGAGCACGACGTACTTGAGCGTGGGGCACGCCTTCAGCAAAGCGCCGATGGCAGCGGCGATATCGGCTTCGATGCCAAGGAAGTCGCGTGCCTCGCCTGCGCTGTCGCCCAGGCTGCGGTAGTCAAACCGTAGAGCTGCCACGCCCTGGCGGGCAAGATGCCGGGCCAGCAAAGTGAACTGGCGATGGCTGCCGATGCGGTACTGAGGACCGCCGACGATGATGAGGACTCCCACCTCGGCGGGTTGACCGACCCCGGGTTCGGCCAGGATTCCAACCAGGCGCTCGCCTTCGCAGTCAAAGCTCAGCACGGACTCCTTCATGACAGGGCCTGCACAGTGACGGGGATCAGCATTGGCGCGAGCTCAATTTCACTCGTGGCCCAGAAGCTAGGACCTGAAACAATCTCCGTGATGACACGCCAGCCGGCATTCCTCCAAGCTGCAATCGCCGACTCGCTGACTGGCGACAGCGCGGCGTCTTCACGGGTGCTGAGCTCCAGCCATGCAACATGACCAGCGGTGCCGCTGGGTGCGAGCTGGGCGGCTTCCAGCCCGAGGGCCAGTGATGCTCCGAGGCGATAGCCTGCAACCTCGACGGGGCGGCCCGCCGCCAATTCGGACTTCAACTGATCCATCAGTCCTTTGCCGGAACCGCTCGCCATCGCGGCGGCAAGCTTCAGACGCAGGAACTGTTGCAGGGCAAGCTTGCCGCTGGTGATTGGCTGCCAAAAAAGGTAGTTCAGTGGGCGGCCCCAATCGGCCGCGGCGAGCAGACAACCGGCTCGCAGACCCCACAACCACACTGGTGCTTGTGGAACATGGTCATCCAGCCAATCCAGCCCGAGGCGCACGTCAGCCCGCCAATCGTCCCAACTGGCTTCGCAGAAGTCGGCCGATGAGTCGCCACAGCCGCGCAGGTCAATTTGGAGCACCGCGTGACCTGCATCGGCGAGTGCTCGGCAGGCGAGGGCCGCCATGCGACGCGACTTGTTCATCTCCTCCGCAAAAGGATGTAGATAAAGCACGCGACTGAGCGGCTTGCCAGAGAAGGCCTCGGACGGAGCGTGGAACACGCACAGCCGCTGTTCGCCGCCGGTTGGCAAGAAGAAGATTTCGGGTGATGTACTCAAGCTTTGCGGGTCTTGCTGCGGTTGGTCCAGTCAAGCAGTTCCTTCAGCCAGCCCCAGCGGTAGGCAGTAAGGTGGAAGAGGTGGCGGCTGTTCTCCGTCCAGCGTGTGTGCCATTCCATGACCCGGCCGAAAAACTCGATGCGTTTGAAGCGTCCTTCATCGAACAGAAGCTTGAATTCTTCAGCACGCATCAGCGTTGAAGGGGAAACCGCCTGGTGCGCTTGCTGATAGGCCGTCTTGAGGATCACCAGGCAGTCGTCCTGGTGCACGCACAAGTCCATCGCGACTACTTCGTCGTCGAACCAATAGCGGTAGATTCTGGCGTGGCCAGCTGACGCGGCACGCTCCATCGCCTCGCGATAAAAACGCCCCTGAGCACTGTCCTGTGATATCGCGGTACCCGCTTCGGCCTTCCAGCCGCTGCTTTCCAGTACGCCGTACTGCTCGATTGCTGTTGCGACTGATTCCGGTGCCTCGATCATTTCGAGCCGCGGTTTGACTCCGGTGGCCTCGACCTTTTTCAACTGCTTGCGTGTGTTTTGGCGAAGATTCTTCCCCCTAGCCTCCCAATAGACCTCGAAGCTGGTTTCGATGTCGACCCAGGCTGTATCTATGTAATGCTGGTGGCGCAGCCGGGCGTGCTCAAAGGGGCCGGGGAAAGCCAGAGAGTCCAGTTGGGTCAAGCCCACCGTCAGTGCCACGCCAGGTAGAGCGCGCAGCAGCGACTGCAACGAAGCTTCGTTGAGCCCGCTCTTTGGCATAAGCACTGGGCCCAAAGGCAACTGGGACGGCTGGAAGCTGTTCCAGCGACCCTTGCCTTCAGGCTGAACGACGAGTGCCGCTGCCCACTCGGCACCCTCTTTGCGGTAGGCGAGCAGCTCTTTGCCTTGCCCAAACTGATCCAGCAGGCATATCAGGAACTCGCTCCTCAGGAAGGCATGCGGAAGTGTCCTCTCCTGCAAAGCATCCCAATGCGGGGCAAGCGCGGCCAACTGTTTTGCCGGCACAAGTGTCCAGTCCATGTTTGAAGTCGCTTTCACATCAACTCTTGCAGTAGCTGAGTAGGACGTCGATCAACCAATTCCTGTCCTGGTCGGTCATGTCTTGATGGCAATGCAGTTGCAGCACATGGTGAGACCAGGCCTTCCCATGGTCGCCATCCATCTCAGGCACTCCAGGCCACAGCCAGTCCCAACGCGAAACTGGCACGCCAACGGTTCTCAGGGCTTGGTAAATCTTGTCGGGTTCGTCGACCCAAAGCGGAAATACGTAAGGGACGCTTTGTTCGGGAAGGTCTGGGAACAGCGGATGCATGCCGGCCCGGTTGGCCAGGGCCTGTGCCATGGCTCGATAGTGCCGCTGACGCGCTGTGATGACGCGGCCTCTCGTAGCGCTCGTGGCCATCCGCTTGGCAACTCGGGTCGGAGCCCGGCGGCATTCCTGGACGTCGATGCGCGCGTATTCACCGGCAGGATCAAACTGGGTCACTTGCGTTGTCGTGACGACCTGGGTCGGAGTCTTGCCACGCAGCGCCCGCTTGAGCTTCAACATCGGCTCCGCCCAGATCTTCCAGTGTCCCAACCGGTCGTAACGTGCGCTGATCTCTGCGCCGTCCAGAATGGCTTTGATCTGACGCCTCCAGCTCACCGAGTGGAGTGACGAGATCGGGCGCAAGGGCTGCCGGACGAGCAGCACGCCGCCCTCTTGGGCTGCGAAGAATTTGGGCAGGCTGGCAATGACCACGTCGCCCAGCCCGCCCACTGGTGCAGCGGCGCTTTGTCCGAACATGGCGTGCGCGCAGTCTTCCAGCATCAACACGTTGCGGCGCTGGCACCAGGCGCGCAGATCGCTCAAGTCCAGTGGCAAGCCAAAAAAATGGGCGACGCACAGCACACGTGTGTCAGTGGGAGCATTTGTTTCCAGCCATTCGAGGCTGGGGCGACCATCAGCATCGATCGGATAGAAGCCGTGTGCGTGACCCAGTGCGAGCACGGGCGAAACCATGGTGGGGCAGTGGTAGCTCGGTACCAACACACGCTGCCCGGGCTCGAGGGCCAAGCTCTCCAGCCCAAGCAAGATGGCCGCACGGCCACTGCTCGTCAACACGATACCCGGCTGATCGAGAAGGCAGGGCAGCGTTGGGCTTTCGGTGTCGACCTGTTCGTTATGCGGGCCGGGCACTGGGTGCCGGGGAACGTCACGGCGCCAGCTGGGGTCTGCGTTCATGCTCGGTGTGGCGGGCGTCAGACGCGGGCCGCGACGAAGTCGGCCAGTGAGCCCACCGTGGCGAAGGTGTCGCCGTCGATGTCGTCGTCATCGACGACCAGTCCGAGCTGCTCTTCCAACGCCGTGATCAGGCTGACCACCGCCATCGAGTCCAGCTCGGGCAGGGCGCCAAGCAAGGCCGTGTCGCGGGTGAAGGTCTGGGCGCGGCCGTTCAGGCTCAGCACGTCGTCGAGAAGCCTCAGCACGTGGCTGAGTACCTGGGCGTTGTCCATGGGGTCGGCTTGGGTTAGGCAGTCGCGCAGTTTAGCGGTGAGCCCCCGTGGTTCCGGGGAGTCCGGCCGTCGGCTTCAGGAGCGCGTGAGATACTTTTTTCACTCTGTATCGACGCCGATCCATGCCCGAATCCACGCTGCTTCATGAGTTGGTGGCCGTCGCCGCCGCGCACCGGCCGGATGCGCCGGCCCTGACCCATGGCGCCGCGACGCTGAGCTACGGCGAGCTCGATACCGCTGTGCGCGCCTGCGCCCGCGGGTTGCTGCAGCTGGGCCTGGCCCGCGGTGAGCGGGTGGCGATCTACCTTGAGAAGCGTTTCGAGACCGTTGTCGCCAGCTTCGGCGCCCCGGCGGCCGGTGGCGTGTTCGTGCCCCTGAACCCGTTGCTCAAGCCCGAGCAGGTGGGCTTCATCCTGCGCGACTGCGATGTGCGCGTGCTGGTCACGTCGCCGGAGCGCCTCGGCCAGCTCGGCGAGGTGCTGACGCAGTGCCCGTCGCTGCGGCATGTGGTGCTGACCAGCGGCACGGGTTCGGCGCCGGTGCCGGTGCACGACTGGGCCGCGCTGCTGGCCGCACCCGCTCGCGCCGGCCATCGCGTCATCGACACCGACATGACGGCCATCCTCTACACCTCCGGCTCCACCGGACGGCCCAAGGGCGTGGTGCTGTCCCACCGCAATATGGTGGCGGGTGGCAAGAGCGTGGCGAGCTACCTGGACAACCGCGCCAGCGACACCTTGCTGGCCGCGCTGCCGCTGTCCTTCGATGCCGGCTTCAGCCAGCTCACCACGGCCTTCCACAGCGGTGCCCGCGTCGTGCTGCTGAACTACCTGCTGCCCAAGGACGTGCTCAAGGCCATGGAGCGCGAGCAGGTCACGGGGCTGACCGCCGTGCCGCCGCTCTATATCCAGCTGACGCAATTGGACTGGCCGGCCGCCATCGACCAGCACCTGCGCTACTTCGCCAACACCGGCGGCCGCATGCCGCGGGCGACGCTGGACCTGCTGCGCGCCAAGGTGCCTTCGGCCAAGCCCTTCCTGATGTATGGCCTGACCGAGGCCTTCCGCTCGACCTATCTGCCGCCCGAGGAGGTCGATCGCCGGCCGGATTCGATCGGCAAGGCCATCCCCAATGCCGAGATCCTGGTGCTGCGCGAGGACGGTACCGAGTGCGCGCCGGACGAACCGGGCGAGCTGGTGCACCGCGGTGCCCTCGTCGGCCTGGGCTACTGGAACGATGCCGAGAAGACGGCCGAGCGCTACAAGCCACTGCCGGTCGGATTGGGCGGCCGCGAAGGTGGCCTGCAGCTGCCCGAGTTCGCCGTGTTCTCCGGCGATACGGTCCGGCGCGATGCCGAGGGCTTTCTGTACTTCGTCGGCCGCCGCGACGAGATGATGAAGACCTCGGGCTACCGCGTCAGCCCGACCGAGGTCGAGGAGGTGCTGTACGCCACCGGCCTGGTCGGCGAGTGCGTGGCCTTCGGTGTCTACCACGACAGCCTGGGTCAGGCCATCCAGGTGATTGCCACGCCGCCGGAGGGTGCAGCCGAGGTGGACCTGGCCGCGCTGACCGCCGCCTGCAAGGCCCGCATGCCGGCCTACATGGTGCCTCACGGCATCGACGTGCGCCCCGGCCCGCTGCCGCGCAACCCCAACGGCAAGATCGACCGCAAGACCCTGTCGACCGACTGGGCCGAACGCCACCCTGCATGAGCGACACCACACCGCCCAAGCGTGCCCTCGAGCATGCTCCCGTCCTGTTCCCGCGTGATGCCGATGGCGAGCTGCTCGTCGGCGGCCAGCGCCTGTCCGTGCTGGCCGAGCGCGTCGGCCAGACGCCTTTCTATGCCTACGACCGGCAGCTGTTGAAGGCCCGGGTCGCCGAGCTGCGCGCGGCGCTGCCGCAGGGCATCGAGCTGCACTATGCGATGAAGGCCAACCCGATGCCGGCGCTGGTGCAGTGGATGGCCGGGCTGGTGGACGGCATCGACGTGGCCTCGGCGGGCGAGCTGCAGGTGGCGCTGAATGCCGGTGCCGACCCGCACGAGATCAGCTTTGCCGGCCCCGGCAAGCGCGACATCGAGCTGGGCCAGGCGGTGGCGGCCGGCGTGCTCATCAACGTCGAAACGGCGCGCGAGCTGCAGGTGCTGGCGAGGGCGTCGCAGCGCCTCGGTCTGCCGGCCCGTGTGGCGCTGCGCGTGAACCCCGACTTCGAGCTCAAGGGCTCGGGCATGCGCATGAGCGGCGGGCCGAAGCAGTTCGGCATCGATGCCGAAGTGGTGCCCGAGGTGCTGGCCCAGGTCGGCGCGCTGGCCGGCGACGGCCTGGCCTTCGAGGGCTTCCACCTGTTCGCCGGCTCGCAGAACCTCAAGGCCGACGCGATCTGCGAGGCGCAGGCCAAGAGCTATGAATTGGCGCTGCGGCTGGCCGAGGCCGCACCGGCGCCGGTGAAGTTCCTGAACCTGGGTGGCGGCTTCGGCATTCCGTACTTCCCGGGCGAAGCGCGGCTGGACCTGTCACCCATCGCGGCCAATCTGGCGGCGCTGCAGGCGCGGGCGAAGGCCGATCTGCCGCAGGCCAAGCTGGTCATCGAGCTGGGCCGCTACTTCGTCGGCGAGGCGGGTGTCTACGTCAGCCGCATCGTCGACCGCAAGGTGTCGCGCGGCCAGGTCTTCCTGGTGGCCGATGGCGGCCTGCACCACCACCTGTCCGCCTCGGGCAATTTCGGCCAGGTGCTACGCAAGAACTACCCGGCCTCGGTCGAGCCGCAAGGCCGGCGCGAGACGGCGACCGAGGCCGCCAGCGTCGTCGGCCCGCTGTGCACGCCACTGGACCTGCTGGCCGACCGCATGGACATGGTGCGCGGCGAGGTGGGCGACCTGACGGTGGTCTACCAGAGCGGCGCCTATGGCCGCAGTGCGAGCCCCGAGGGCTTTCTCGGGCATCCGGCCTGCGTCGAGGTGCTCGTCTAAGGCGCCACGGCGTCCTCCCAGACGCCGTTCTTCAAGATTTGGTGCGGCCGAAAGCCGGCCTTGTAGGCCATCTTCGGGCTCTCTTCGATCCAGTAGCCCAGGTAGAGGTGGCTGAGCTTGAGCTCGCGGGCCTGCTGGATCTGCCACAGCACGCCATAGGTGCCGAGGCTGCCCTCGATGTCCGGGTCGTAGAAGGTGTAGACGGCCGACAGGCCGTCGCTGAGGATGTCCAGGATGGACACCATGCGCAGCGGCATGCTGCCATCGGGCAGCGTCTCGCGGAACTCGACCAGGCGCGAGTTGATGCGGCTCTGCAGCAGGAACTGGGTGTACTGGTCGACACTGTCGTGGTCCATGCCGCCGCCGCTGTGGCGCCCGGCCTGGTAGCGCAGGTAGAGGGCGTAGTGCTCGGGTGAATAGCTCAGGCGCATCACCTTGGCCTGCAGATGGCGGTGGGCCTTCAGGGCACGCCGCTGCGAGCGGCTGGGCTCGAAACGCTCCACCGGCACCCGCAGCGCGACGCAGGCGCGGCACTGGTCGCAGTAGGGCCGGTAGGTGAACAGGCCGCTGCGGCGAAAGCCCGCGGCCACCAGGTTGGAATAGGCGTCGGCGTGGATCAGGTGGCTGGGCGTCGCCACCTGCGAGCGTGCCTGGCGCCCGGCCACATAGCTGCACGGGTAGGCGGCGGTGGCGTAGAACTGGATCTGCGCCAGTGGCAGTTCTTTGGGGTGGGTCACGTCGGGGTCAGCAGATGCCAGTGCCAATAGCTTGGATGATAGGTCCAGGGGCCGGGCGTGGCCTCACCGACATGGGTGGCGAGGTGGGCCTCAAACTGACGCCGCGGCAGCTCGGCGGCGCCCAGCGACGCCAGGTGGCGGGTGTTCTGCTGGCAGTCGATCCACGGGATGCCGAATTCGCGGCACAGGCAGACCAGCGCGCACAGCGCGATCTTGGACGCATCGGTGCGGCGCATGAACATCGACTCGCCGAAGAACATCCGGCCGATGTTGACGCCATAGAGGCCGCCGGCGAGTTCGCCGTCGATCCAGGTCTCGACGCTGTGCACGGCCGGCCAGGCCAGGTAGGCGGCCTGCAGCTCGGGCACGATCCAGGTGCCGTTCTGGCCGTCGCGCGGCGTGCTCGCGCAGGCCCGCAGCACGGCGGCCCGGTCATGGTCGATGCGAATTTCGCAGCCCGGCGTGGCGGCGAAGCGCTGCACCGTCTTGCGCAGCGAGCGCGACAGCTTGAAGTTCGCCGTCTGCAGCACCATGCGCGGGTCGGGCGCCCACCACAGCGGCGGCTGGCCGGGGCCATACCACGGGAAGATGCCACGCCGATAGGCCGCCTCCAGGCGCGCGGGCGTCAGCGTCGCTCCCGCGGCGAGCAGCCCGGGCGCATCGGTGTCGCTGCCCAGTGCGCGCTCGCTGGGCGGGAAGCTGAGGGAGGCTTCGTCGAGCCAGTCGATCATGCCGGCATGGTAAGTTGGCGGCCATGATCACCGTGTATGGCATTTCCAATTGCGACACCGTCAAACGCGCGCGTGCCTGGCTGGCCGCCCAGGGTTTGCCGGTCGAGTTCCACGACTACAAGAAGCAGGGCGTTCCGGCCGAGCTGCTGCCGGCCTGGCTGAAGGCCTTCGGCCGTGACCGGCTGCTCAACCGCGCGGGCACCACCTGGCGCAAGCTCGATGAGGCGGCCCGGGCCGCGGTCGTCGACGATGCCTCCGCGGCCGCGCTGATGCAGGCCGAGCCCAGCGTCATCAAGCGTCCGGTCGTGCGCTGGGCCGATGGCAGCCTGACGCTGGGCTTCACGCCCGAAGCCTTTGCTGCGCAGCAGGGAGGGCGCTGATGTTCACAGGCATTGTCCAGGGCGTCGCCCATGTCGAGGGCATCGACGCGCGCGAGGGGCTGCACACGCTGCGCCTGCGCTTCCCGCCGGGTTTTGACGAGGAGCTGGCGATCGGGGCCAGCGTCTCCTGCGACGGCGTCTGCCTGACGGTCACCGAGCGGCCCGCGCCCGGTCTGGCCAGCTTTGACGTGATGGCCCAGACCCTGCGCTTGACCACCCTGGGCGGCCTGCAGCCGGGCTCGGGTCTGAATGTCGAGCGCGCTGCCCGGGAGGGCGTCGAGATCGGCGGCCATCCGCTGTCCGGTCATGTGGACGTGTCGGCCCGCATCGCCGACATCCGCCGGCCCGACAACAACCATGTCATCCGCTTCGCGCTGCCCGCGCCGTGGATGCGCTATGTGTTCGCCAAGGGCTATATCGGCGTCAACGGCTGCAGCCTGACCGTAGCCGAGGCCCAGCGCGAGCGCGACGGCTCGGGCTGGTTCGAGGTCTGGCTGATTCCCGAGACGCTGCGCATGACCACCTTCGGCGACAAGGGCGTCTGCGATGCGGTCCACATCGAGATCGAGCGCAGCACCCAGGTCATGGTCGACACGGTGCGGGATGCGCTCGACGAAAGGCTCGGCCCCTTGCTGCCGGTGCTGGAGGCGATCGCCCGGGAGCGCGGCATCGAGCTGACCTCGCCCCTGCCGCGTTGAGCCCGCCGGGCGCTCAGCCCTGGCGGATGCGTTCCAGCTCCTGGTGCGAGCGCGACACCACCTGGTTGATGCGCGTGATCGCCCAGGCCCAGCGGCTGTCGAGGCCGGTGACGAAGTGCAGCGGTGTCTCGGCGACGGGCTTCGGGACCAGCGCCAGCCCCAGTGCTCGCAGGTCCTTCAGCGCGGGATGCCGCAGCGCCTGATCGGCCTTGCCGGCCTCCAGGGTCAACAGCGCCGCGCGGCAGCGCCCGGCCCCCACCATGCTCAGCGCGCCATCGTCATCCGCGGACTCGATGCCCCGCATGCGGCCCAGGCCGGCCGCGGTGAACAGATCGCCATAGCTCGAGCCGCGCGCCCAGCACACGAATTGGCCGGACAGGTCGGCATATCGACGGATCTCGGCCTGCGCGCCGTCGCGGACGATCGCCCAGGTGTGGTTGGACCACACCGGCAGGCTGAACAGCAATTCCTTTTCGCGCTGGGCGGTGCGGCTGAGTCCATACATCAGCCCCTCGCCGGCGGCGGCCAGCTTCTGCGCCCGCAGCCAGGGCGTGGGGCGGAAGTCCCATTCCACGTCCATCTGTGCGGCCAGCCAGGCCAGCATCGAGGACGCCTGCGCCGAGCGCCCGGTGCCGACGAACAGCGGCAGCACCGGCCTGGTCGCTGACGCCGGGCGCGCCGGCAGGCACAGCGCTTCGCCCAGCAAGAGGGTGAGCATCCGGCGGCGCAGCGGCTCGGTCATCGGGTCCATCGACCGATTCTAGGAAGGGCCGCGGCCGCCGTCAGTGCCTGGTCATCGACGCGAACCATGCGCCATGGTGCTTGGAGTACCAGGCGTCAGAGTGCGGCCTGGATTCGGCCAGCTTGAGACTCAGCACGACGTTCAGGCGACGGGAGCCCGCGTCGTGGCTGCTGCTCACGATGTGGAAGCCGTTGGCGAGATAGAAGTCCACGACGCCCACCGGTGCGGCCGGCACGCTGACCTCCAGCGCGTCGTACTCGCTGGCGCTGGCCCAGATGCGTGCCACGTCCAGCAGCGCCTGCGGGCAGCCCAGCTTCTCGTGCTCGGCGTCGACGTCCATGCGCACCAGCCTTGCCACGGCCGGCCGCCAGCCGCCGCCGCGCCGCGCCGCGGGCGGCTGCAGCGTGACGGAGCCCACCATGCGCTTGTCGGCGATGGCTGCGAAACAGACGCTGCCCTCCGCTCGCCGGGTGGCCGGTTCAGCTGCGGAGCGGCCGAGGCCGAAGACGCTTCTGAGCATCGATCTGAGGTCGACGACCGGATCAGCGTCCTGGACGCGTTGTATTCGATAGCCCCTTGTCATCATGTACTCCTGATGCGCTGTTGATGCTGGCGCAATTGCAGCGCCAACGGCCTCAGCGGGCCGTTAAGAGTTCGACGGGGAGCGTCAAGCTTTCATCAAGGGTGGCTGCGGCGTTGACCTGGCGCAAGTCCGAGCGCCGCTCTTGATGCAATCTTGATACGCAGGCCGCCGTTTTTGTCGCTGCTTTGACACCGCGGTTTCCAGAATTCCGCCCCATCAAAGGAGGTGTCATGGACATCATTTATCTGGGCTTGAGCGTGGTGCTCGTGCTCTTGACTGCCGGCGCTGCCTGGGGCTGCGCCAAGCTGGCCGGGAGGCGCGCATGAGCGGCTTTGAAATCGTGGCCGCCGTGCTGACGGTCATCCTTGTGGTCTATCTGTTCTGGGCCTTGCTGTTCCCGGAGGCGCTGTCATGAACGCCAGTGCCTGGATTCAACTGGCGGCGTTCCTGGTCGTGCTGCTGCTGGCCGCCTGGCCGCTGGCGAGCTTCATCCACCGCGCGATGGACGGTCGCATCGGCTGGCTGCTGCGCCTCGAGCGGCCCCTGCTGCGCCTGGCTGGCGTCAACCCCGAGTCCGAACAGGGCTGGCTGCGCTATGCCCTCGGCCTGATCCTGTTCAACGGCCTGGGTGTACTGGCCGTGTATGCACTGCAGCGCCTGCAGCATCTGCTGCCCTTCAACCCGCAGGCCTTTGGCCCCGTGACGCCGGACTCGGCCTTCAACACGGCGGTCAGCTTCGTCACCAACACCAACTGGCAGGGCTATGGCGGCGAGTCCACCATGAGCTATCTGACCCAGATGCTGGCGCTGACGGTGCAGAACTTCTTCTCGGCCGCCACCGGCATCGTCGTCGTCATCGCGCTGCTGCGCGGCTTTGCCCGCCACAGCGCGGCGGCCATTGGCAACGTCTGGGCCGACCTGACCCGCGCCACGCTGTGGGTGCTGCTGCCTCTGTCCTTCGTGTTTGCCCTCGTGCTGGCCGGCATGGGCGTCGTGCAGACGCTGTCGCCCTACCAGGATGTGACGACGGTCGAAGCCCAGAGCTGGCAGGAGCCCAAGCTCAAGGCCGACGGCCAGCCCGAGCTGAAGGCCGACGGCCAGCCGGTCATGGAAGACAAGAGCGGCCAGACCCAGACCATCGCGGTCGGCCCGGTCGCCTCGCAGCTGGCCATCAAGATGCTGGGCACCAACGGTGGCGGCTTCTTCAACGCCAACTCGGCCCACCCGTTCGAGAACCCGAGCGCGGCCACCAACGCGCTGCAGATGCTGTCGATCTTCCTGATCCCGGCCGCGCTGTGCTTCGTCATGGGCCGCCAGGTCGGTGACATGCGCCAGGGTTGGGCCGTGCTCGGCGCGATGACGGCGATGTTCGTCGTCGGCGTTGTCGTCGCGACCGGCGCCGAGCAGGCCGGCAACCCTCGCCTCACGCCGCTGGGCGTTGACGCTGCGGTGAGTGCAAGCCAGTCGGGCGGCAACATGGAAGGCAAGGAAGTGCGCTTCGGCATCCAGGCCTCGTCGCTGTTCGCCGTCATCACGACGGCCGCCAGTTGCGGCGCCGTGAACGCCATGCACGACTCCTTCACCCCGCTGGGCGGCGCCGTGCCCATGGTCATGATGCAGCTCGGCGAGGTGGTGTTCGGCGGCGTGGGCTCGGGCCTGTACGGCATGCTGGTGTTCGCCATCCTGGCTGTCTTCGTGGCTGGCCTGATGATCGGCCGCACGCCCGAGTACCTCGGCAAGAAGATCGAGGCCCATGAGATGAAGATGGTGTCGCTGGCCATCCTGCTGACGCCGCTCGCGGTGCTGGTGGGCACGGCGGTGGCCGTGCTGGCCGACCCCGGCAAGGCCGGCATCTCGGCGCCCGGAGCGCACGGCTTCAGCCAGGTGCTTTACGCGTTCTCGTCGGCCGCGAACAACAACGGCAGCGCCTTCGCCGGCCTGTCCGCCAACACGCCCTTTTACAACGTGGCGCTGGGCCTGGTGATCTGGATCGGTCGCTTCGGCGTGCTGGTGCCGGTGCTGGCCATGGCCGGCTCGCTGGCGGGCAAGAAGCGGCTCGCGGCGGGTGAGGGCACCTTGCCCACCCACGGCCCGCTCTTCATCGCCCTGCTGATCGGGACGGTGATCCTGGTCGGCCTTCTGAACTATGTGCCAGCGCTGGCCCTGGGGCCGGTCGTTGAGCATCTGATCCTGTGGGGTGCCGCATGAGCACGGCCAAGTCCTTTTCCCTGTTCGACCCCGCGCTGACGCGCAACGCGCTGGCGGACTCGTTCCGCAAGCTGGACCCGCGCACGCAACTGCGCAACCCGGTGATGTTCGTCGTCTATCTCGGCAGCCTGCTGACGACGGCGCTGTCGGTCGCCCAGCCCAGTGGCTTCACTATCGCGGTGACGCTGTGGCTGTGGTTCACCGTGCTGTTCGCCAACTTCGCCGAGGCGCTGGCCGAAGGCCGCAGCAAGGCGCAGGCCGCCTCGCTGCGCGGCCTGAAGAAGCAGACCTGGGCCAAGGTGATCGACGGTGCCTGGACGGCCAGCACGCCGCGCGACCTGATCAAGTGGCACCCGCTGGAGGCGGGCTTGCTCAAGAAGGGTGTGCTGGTGCTGATCGAGACGGGCGACGTGGTGCCGGCCGATGCCGAGGTGGTGGACGGTGTCGCGTCGGTCGACGAAAGCGCCATCACCGGCGAATCCGCGCCCGTCATCCGCGAGAGCGGCGGCGACTTCTCCGCACTGACCGGCGGTACCCGGGTGCTGTCCGATTGGGTGGTGGCCCGCGTGGCCGTCAATCCTGGCGAAACCTTTGTCGACCGCATGATCGCGATGGTCGAGAACGCCCAGCGCAAGAAGACGCCCAATGAGATCGCGCTGACCATCCTGCTCGTCGCGCTGACGCTGGTGTTCCTGGGCGTTGTTGCCACGCTGCTGCCGTTCTCGCAGTTCAGCGTCGCGGTGGCGGGCGCCGGCCAGCCTGTCAGCCTGCTGGTGCTGGTGGCCCTGCTCGTGTGCCTGATTCCGACCACCATCGCCGGGTTGTTGTCCGCCGTGGGCGTGGCTGGCATGAGCCGCATGTTGCAGGCCAACGTCATCGCCACCTCGGGCCGAGCAGTCGAGGCCGCTGGCGACGTGGACGTGCTGCTGCTGGACAAGACTGGCACCATCACACTGGGCAACCGCCAGGCCGAAAGCCTGTGGCCCGTGGAGGGCGCGTCCGAGGCGCAACTGGCCGAAGCCGCTCGCCTGGCCTCGCTGGCTGACGAGACGCCGGAAGGCCGCAGCATCGTGGCCCTGGCCCACCGCAAATTCGGCGACAAGCCGTCGCTCACCGATGGCGTGTTCGTGCCCTTCACGGCCCAGACCCGCATGAGCGGTGTGGACCTCGGCGGCCGGCAGATCCGCAAGGGCGCCGGCAGCGCGATCCGCGCCCATGTCGAAGCCCTGGGCGGCCGCTGGCCTGCCAGTGCCCAGGCTGCAGTGGACGAAGCCGCGCGACGCGGCAGTACGCCGCTGGTGGTGGCCGATGGTGTGCAGGTGCTGGGCGTGGTTGAGCTCAAGGATATCGTCAAGCCCGGCATCAAGGAGCGCTTTGCGCAACTGCGCCGCATGGGCATCAAGACGGTCATGGTTACCGGCGACAACCGGCTCACGGCCGCGGCCATTGCCGCCGAGGCCGGCGTGGACGACTTCCTCGCCGAGGCCACGCCCGAGGCCAAGCTCGCGCTGATCCGCGAGCAGCAAGCGCAGGGCAAGCTCGTCGCGATGACCGGCGACGGCACCAACGACGCCCCGGCCCTGGCTCAGGCCGACGTGGCCGTCGCGATGAACACCGGCACGCAAGCCGCCAAGGAGGCCGGCAACATGGTCGACCTCGACAGCAACCCGACCAAGCTGATCGAGATCGTCGAGACCGGCAAGCAGATGTTGATGACGCGCGGCTCGCTGACGACCTTCTCCATCGCCAACGACGTGGCCAAGTACTTCGCCGTGCTGCCGGCCGCGTTCGTGACGACCTACCCGCAGCTCAGCAGTCTGAACGTGATGCACCTGGCCAGCCCCAATTCGGCCATCCTGAGTGCGGTCGTCTTCAACGCGCTGATCATCGTGGTGCTGATCCCGCTGGCGCTCAAGGGCGTGCGCTACCGCGCGATTGGCGCTGCCGCACTGCTGCGCCGCAATCTGCTGGTCTACGGCCTCGGCGGCGTCATCGTGCCCTTCATCGGCATCAAGGGCATCGACCTGATCCTGGTCGCCCTCGGCCTCGTTTGAACCTCTTTCTCATTGCCTTTCATGAAAACTCTGATTTCCCTGCTGGCCCTTGCCGCCGCCGTTCCTGCTTTCGCTGACGAGCCCGCCGCGGCGCCGGCCTACCCCTTGTCCTTCAACGTCGGCGTCGTCAGCGAGTACCGCTACCGCGGCATCTCGCAAAGCCGCCTGAAGCCGGCCCTGCAGGGCGGCATCGACTACGCCGCCAATGGCTTCTACGTCGGCACCTGGGCCTCCACCATCAAGTGGATCAAGGACATCCCGGGCGGCGGCGACGATGTCGAGATCGACCTCTACGGCGGCTACAAGACCGAGGTCGCCAAGGGCCTGACGCTGGACGTCGGCGGCCTGTACTACCTCTACCCGAACAACAAGCTCAAGGATG
>RXJV01000028.1 GCA_003963075.1 Burkholderiales bacterium | reverse complement strand
CGCGTCTTCCGTCAGCTCTGGATTGCCCGTATCAATGCCGCCTCGCGTGGCCTGGGCCTGTCCTACAGCAAGTTCGTGGCGGGTCTGAAGAAGGCCGAGATCGAGATCGACCGCAAGGTTCTCGCCGATCTGGCCGTCAACGACCCGGCTGGCTTCGCCAGCATCTTCGCCAAGGTGAAGGCCGCGCTCGCCTGATTGCGAACCGCTCCGGCTCTGCCGGAGCCCGCAAACTTTCGGGGCCGGTCACTGTTGTGACCGGCCCTTTTTGTCTTCGACACCAGGGCTTGACCCTTGTCATTCCGAATCTCCGATGTCTGATCTCGACGCCCTGCTGCAAGCGGCCCAGGCCGATTTCGCTGCCGCCCCGACGCCCGCCGAACTGGAAAACGCCAAGGCCCGCTTCCTCGGCAAGTCCGGCCGAGTGACCGAGCTGATGAAGGGCCTGGGTGCGTTGAGCATCGATGAGAAAAAGACTCGTGGCGCCGAGATCAATCAGTGCAAGCTGGCCATCGAAGCCGCCCTGACGGCCCGCCGCGACGCCCTCGCCGCCGCCGAGCTCGAGAAGCAGCTCAAGGCCGAGGCGCTGGATGTCACCCTGCCCGGCCGCCAGCGCGGCACCGGCGGCCTGCATCCCATCACCCGCGCGATGGAACGCATCGAGGCCATCTTCGCCTCCATGGGCTTCGACGTGGCCGACGGCCCCGAGATCGAGACCGACTGGTACAGCTTTTCGGCGCTGAACAACCCCGAGAACCACCCGGCCCGCTCGATGCAGGACACGTTCTACGTCGACATCAAGGACGAGAAAGGTTCGTGGCTCAACCTGCGCCCGCACACCAGCCCGATGCAGATCCGCTATGCCCGGGCCCACGCCAAGCGCTATGCCGCCCAGGCCACCACGCCCGAAGGGATGCCAGAAATACGCGTCATCGCGCCGGGCCGGACCTACCGCGTGGACAGCGACGCGACCCACTCGCCGATGTTCCACCAGGTCGAAGGCCTGTGGGTCGGCGAGAACATCTCGTTCAAGGACCTGAAGGCGGTCTACCTGAACTTCATCACCGCCTTTTTCGAGACCGACCAGCTGCAGCTGCGCTTCCGCCCCAGCTACTTCCCGTTCACCGAGCCCAGCGCCGAGATCGACATCATGTTCGAGAGCGGCCCGTTGAAAGGCCGCTGGCTGGAGGTGTCGGGCTCGGGGCAGGTGCACCCGCAGGTCATCCGCAACATGGGCCTGGACCCCGAGCGCTACATCGGCTTCGCCTTCGGCTCCGGCATCGACCGCCTGGCCATGCTGCGCTACGGCGTCAATGACCTGCGCGCCTTCTTCGACGGCGACCTGCGCTTCCTCGCCCAGTTCAAGTAATCCGACAAGAACAAGACCATGCAATTCCCCGAGTCCTGGCTGCGCGAGTTCTGCAATCCGCCGCTGTCCACCACCCAACTGGCCGAGCTGCTGACCATGTCCGGCATGGAGGTGGAAGAGCTGCGCCCGGTCGCGCCGCCTTTCCATGGCATCGTCGTGGCCGAGATCCTCGAAGCCACGCAACACCCCAACGCCGACAAGCTGCGCGTGTGCAAGGTCAATGCGGGTGGCGCTGAGCCCCTGCAGATCGTCTGCGGCGCCCCCAACGCCCGCGCTGGCATCAAGGTGCCGCTGGCGACCGTCGGCGCCGAACTGCCGCCCGGCGAAGACGGCAAGGCCTTCAAGATCGGCGTGGGCAAGCTGCGCGGCGTCGAGAGCTTCGGCATGCTGTGCTCGGCCCGCGAGCTCAAACTGAGCGAAGACCATGGCGGCCTGCTCGAGCTGACAGCCGACGCGGCCATCGGTGAAGACATCCGCCAACACCTGGCGCTGGACGACACCCTCTTCACGCTCAAGCTCACGCCCAACCTCGGCCATTGCCTGAGCGTCTACGGCATCGCCCGCGAGGTCGCCGCGCTGACCGGCGCGCCGCTGCTCAAGGCCGAGTTCCCGGCCGTCAAGCCCACGACCGACGCCACGCTGCCCGCCCGCATCGAGGCGACCGACCTCTGCGGCCGCTTCTCGGGCCGCGTCATTCAGGGCATCGACACGAAGGCGCAAACGCCCGCCTGGATGGTCCAGCGCCTGGAGCGCTGCGGCCAGCGTTCGGTCACCGCGCTGGTGGACATCTCCAACTACGTGATGTTCGAGTACGGCCGCCCGTCGCACATCTTCGACCTTGACAAGATCAGCGGCGAACTCGTCGTGCGCTGGGGCCGCGCCGGCGAGCAGCTCAAGCTGCTGAACGGCAACACCATCACCGTCGACGAGAAGGTTGGCGTCATCGCCGATGCGCGCGAGGTCGAGTCCCTCGCCGGCATCATGGGTGGCGACCACACCGCCGTGTCCGACGACACGCAGAACGTCTACGTCGAAGCCGCCTTCTGGTGGCCCGAGGCCGTCATGGGCCGCGGCCGCCGCTACAACTTCTCGACCGACGCCGGCCACCGCTTCGAGCGCGGCGTCGACCCCGCGCAGACCGTCGAGCACATCGAGCGCATCACGCAGCTCATCCTCGACATCTGTGGCACGCCCGACACCCGCGTCGGCCCGATGGACGATCAGTCGCCCAACCTGCCGGTGCGCCAGCCGGTGGCGCTGCGCGTGGCCCGCGCCGCCAAGGTCATCGGCATGCCGGTCACGCAGGCGGACTGCGAGCGCGTCTTCACTCGCCTCGGCCTGCCGTTCACGGCCGCTGACGGCGTGCTCACCGTGACCCCGCCGAGCTGGCGCTTCGACCTGCAGATCGAGGAAGACCTGATCGAGGAAGTCATCCGCGTGCTGGGCTACCCGACGCTGCCGTCGACCGCGCCGCTTGCGCCCATCGTCGGACGCACCGGCTCGGAATCGCACCAGGCCAAGCACGCGCTGCGCCGCGCGGTCGCTGCGCGGGACTATTTCGAGACCATCAACTTCAGCTTCGTTGAAGAGCGCTGGGAGCGCGAGCTGGCCGGCATCAGCGACCCGATCCAGCTGCTGAACCCGATCGCCGCGCCGCTGTCGGTGATGCGCACCAGCCTGATCGGCAGCCTCGTGCAGGTGCTGCGCCACAACCAGGCCCGGCGCGCGACCCGCGTGCGCGTGTTCGAGCTGGGCCGCGTCTTCAAGCGCGCCGCCGCAGTGCCCAATGGTCCGCTGACGGTCGCCGGCATTGACCAGCCACTGCGCCTGGGCGGCCTGGCCTGGGGTCCGGCCGACCAGCCGCAGTGGAGCCAGAAGGACCGCGCCGTCGACTTCTTCGACGTGAAGGGCGACCTGGAGGCCCTGTTCGCGCCCCAGCGATTGAGTTTCGAAGCGGCCGAGCATCCCGCGTTGCACCCCGGCCGCAGCGCCCGCGTGAGCTTGAACGGCCAGGCCATTGGCTTTGTCGGCGAACTGCATCCGCGCTGGCGCCAAGGCTACGAGATCAATGGCAGCGCCCCGGTCATCTTCGAACTGGACCTCGACGCCGCACTGACCCGCACCCTGCCCCACGGCCAGCCGCTGCCACGCCAGCAGGCCGTGCAGCGCGACCTTGCCCTGGTCGTCAAGGACGGTGTCAGCCATGACGCGCTGATGGCCGCCATCACCGCAGCGGGCGGCGCGCTGTTGCGCTCGGCCCGCCTTTTCGACGTCTTCAAGCCCGCAGCCGGCGCCAGCACCGACCTGCAGGCCGATGAACGCAGCCTGGCGGTGCGCCTGGAACTGCTGGACGACGAGGCCACGCTGACCGATGAACGGATCGAGGCCGTGGTCACGGCCATCGTCACGGCGACGGCTCAGCAACTGGGAGCCCGCCTGCGCGGCTGAACGGAGGACCCATGGACGCCAACGACACCAAGAAGGACGCCACGGCCGTGGTCATCGGCAGCCTCGAGACGCCCACGCTGACCAAGGCCGAACTCGCCGAACTGCTGTTCGACAAGCTCGGGCTGAACAAGCGTGAGTCCAAGGACATGGTCGAGGCTTTTTTCGACATCCTGCATGACAGTCTCGTCAAGGGTCAGGACGTGAAGTTGTCGGGCTTCGGCAATTTCAACATCCGCCGCAAGGCGCCGCGCCCCGGGCGCAACCCGCGCACGGGCGAGTCCATCCCGATCAAGGCCCGAAACGTTGTGACTTTTCACGCAAGCCACAAACTGAAGGGGCAGGTGCAAGGTGATGCGCCAGCAGCCGAAGACTTCGAGTAGAGTCTCCCCTCCCCTCGCGAACTTGTTGATTTGCAATGGAAAAGGCGCTTCCCGCCATCCCCGCCAAACGCTACTTCACCATCGGTGAGGTCAGTGAGCTTTGCGGCGTGAAGCCCTATGTGCTGCGCTACTGGGAACAAGAATTCACGCAGCTCAAGCCCATGAAGCGGCGCGGCAACCGCCGCTACTACCAGCATCACGAGGTGTTGCTGGTCCGTCGGATTCGCGATTTGCTGTACGACCAGGGCTTCACGATCAGCGGCGCGCGGAACCAACTCAGCGAAGGCCTCGCACCAGGCATGGTGCAAACCTTCCGGGATGAAGCCGAGGCCGCGCAGGCGCAAGAGGCGGCTGAGGACGGCCTGCTGGACGACGATGACGAGCTCGAACTGCCCGGCGAGATCGTTCGGGCCGACATTCGTTCACGGCTTTCTGCGCCTCACACGCAAGCTCTGAAAGCGGCCGAGGCATCGACCACCGTGCCCGTCCCCGCCGCTGGGAATATCAGCTCTCTCGACGAAGTGCGCGCCGAGCTGATCGCCATCCGGGCCAGCCTGCTCTGAGTCGGCAGCTGCGGCGCGACGCCGGATTTCTGCGGTATACTGTCAGGCTCAGTCGGGGCGTAGCGCAGCCTGGTAGCGCACTTGCATGGGGTGCAAGGGGTCGCGAGTTCGAATCCCGCCGTCCCGACCATTTTATTGAAGTAGATCAACGGGTTAGCTGCTCAGGCCGCTAGCCCGTTTTTCGTTGGGCGCACCGGGCAGCGAATTCATCGCAGGCCCACGGCAGGCAGCCAACGGTTGCGGATGCGCTGCAGTTCCCCACTTGCCTCCAAGCGCTGGATCGCCTGGTTGAACGCTTGGAGGTCGCCTTCCGTCAGTGACTTGCGACTCAGCTTGTAGGTGACGCCGGAACGCGAAACCAGCGAGGGCAATTCCACCAGCTTCAAATCGGCCGCATGCGCGGCATGGCGGATGGCCAGGCTGTCACCGAGCAGCACATCACCACGCCCAAGCTGCATCAGTTGCACGCCCTTGGCGTAATCCTCGAACCAAGTCAGCTGGCCGCGTGCGTTGAATTCTCTGATGATGGGATCGACGAGTGGCCCACGATGGGTCAGCAGGCGCAGCTTGGCTGACAGCAACGCCTCCAAGGAACGCGCCTCTGGCCGCGCTGCCTCGGGACGCATAAACGCCGAATACACCTCCTCGCGATATGGCCGCGTGTACCAAGCCTCCGGGCCTGGCACCGGCGTCGCAGCCACCAGCAGGTCCAGTTCGCCCGCCGCCAGCATGCGCAGCCGACGGTTGCGCGGTACATCGCGCAGATAGGTCACCGAGCAGCCGGCCTCACCCGCCACGGCCGCCAGCAACTCGGTCTCCAGGCCGGTGTGGCGCCCGTTCGTGTCAATGAAAGAGTAAGGCCGCCAATCTTCGAATGGCACCCGCAGCGGCCTCACGCACAGCCCCGGCGCCAGTAATGGCGCTGACAGGAGCAACGCGATCAGCAATCGTCTTGACATGCGGGCCTTCATCTGCGGGGCTTGCTCAGGATAGCCTCAGCGATGGGCTTCAGCGTGGATCGAACACCCTCCGCGCCTGTCTGCAGGCCTTGCTTATGCAGAAGCAGTGAATTTGCGTACCAACCTGGAATTCATCAGGCGGGGTGCGGTGCACCGGCACGAGGCTCTGCAGCTTGCGATCAAGCAACGAGAACGCGTTGATCCGCACGCGCAGCATGACAGCGAGAATGCGGCCGATGAATGCCGGAGTCCTCTATGCGGTCGGTGCCTATCTGAGTTGGGGGCTGTTCCCGCTCTACTTCCGGCAGCTGGCGGCGATTCCGGCGCTGCAGGTCGTTGCCCACCGCACGCTCTGGTCGCTGGTCTTCGTGACGCTCCTGCTGCTGGCCATGCGCCGCCTGGCCTGGCTGCGCGGCGTGACGGCGGCGACCTGGCGCCGCTTTGCGGTGTCGGCCCTGCTGATCGCCGTGAACTGGCTGGCCTATGTCTGGGCCGTCGGGAACGGGCATGTGCTGGACGCCAGCCTCGGTTACTTCATCAATCCGCTGGTCAATGTCGCGCTGGGCTTTCTGGTGCTGCACGAGCGCCCACGGCCGGTGCAGTGGGCCGCGGTCGCGATGGCGGCCGTCGGCGTGCTGTGGCTGACGGTCGCGGCGGGTCGCTTGCCCTGGGTCGCCCTGGTGCTGGCACTGAGCTTCGGCGTTTACGGCCTGATGCGCAAGACTGCGGCCTTGGGGGCGCTGGAAGGGCTGACGCTGGAGACGCTGATCCTCGCGCCGCTGGCGGCGGGCGGGCTGCTGTGGTGGAGCCAGGACGGCAGCATGGCCGGCCAGACCGCCATCGATTGGGCCTGGCTGATCGGCACCGGCCCGGTCACGGCAGGCACCCTGCTGCTGTTCGCAGCGGGCGCGCGTCGCATCCCGCTGGCGACGCTAGGGCTGATCCAGTACCTGTCGCCGTCGCTGCAATTCCTGCTCGGCGTGTTCCTGTTCAAGGAGCCGATGGACGGCACGCGCCTGGTGGCCTTCGCCTGCATTTGGGGTGCCTTGCTGGTCTACAGCGCCGAGGGCCTGTGGCAGGCCCGCCGGGTGGCCAGGGTCTGAGCAGCCGCAGGGCGCTGCGCTTCAGTGGCGCATCAGATGGTCGAAGGCACCGAGGGCGGCCTTTGCACCGTCGCCAGCCGCAATGACGATCTGCTTGAACGGCACGGTCGTCGCATCGCCGGCGGCGAACACGCCCGGCACCGAGGTGGCGCCCTTGGCGTCCACGATGATCTCGCCATGCTTGCTCAGCTCAACGGTGCCACGCAGCCATTCGGTGTTCGGCACCAGGCCGATCTGCACGAAGCAGCCTTCCACCTCCACGCGCCTGGCCTCGCCTGAGACGCGGTCGGTGTAGTTCAGGCCGTCGAGCTTGCCGCCGGTGCCGGTGAACTCGGTGGTTTGCGCGTTCTTGATGATGGTGACGTTGGGCAGGCTTTCGAGCTTTTTCACCAGCACCGCATCGGCGCGCAGCTCGGCACCGAACTCCAGCAACGTGACATGCTTGACGATGCCGGCCAGATCGATCGCGGCCTCGACGCCCGAGTTGCCGCCGCCGATCACCGCCACCGGCTTGCCCTTGAACAGCGGGCCGTCGCAGTGCGGGCAGTAGGCCACGCCCTTGTTCTTGTACTCGGCCTCGCCGGGCACGCCGACATTGCGCCAGCGCGCGCCGGTGGACAGGATGACGGTCTTGCCCTTGAGCGTCGCGCCGTTGGCAAGCTTCACCTGGATCAGGCCGCCCGGCTCGGCTGCGGGGATGAGTTTCTCGGCGCGCTGCAGGTTGTGGATGTCGACCTGGTAGTCCTTGACATGACCTTCCAGTGCGGCAGCGAACTTGGGGCCGTCGGTCATGGACACCGAGATGTAGTTCTCGATGCCCAGGGTGTCGTTCACCTGGCCGCCGAAGCGCTCGGCCGCCACGCCGGTACGGATGCCCTTGCGGGCCGCGTACACGGCGGCAGCAGCGCCGGCGGGGCCGCCGCCGATGATGAGCATGTCGTAGGGCGCTTCGGCATCCAGCTTCTTCGCGTCGCGGGCTGAGGCATTGGTGTCGAGCTTGGCCACGATCTCTTCGAGCGACATGCGACCGGAAGCGAACGGCTGGCCGTTCAGCCACACGGCCGGCACGGCCATGATGCCGCGGCCTTCCACCTCCGACTGAAACAGGCCGCCGTCGATGACCGTGGTGCGGATGCGCGGGTTGACGATGGACATCAGCGACAGCGCCTGCACCACGTCCGGGCAGTTGTGGCAGGTCAGGCTCATGTAGATCTCGAAGTCGAGATCCGCATCCAGCGCCTTCACCGCGTCGATCTGGGCCGGCTCGACCTTGGGAGGATGGCCGCCGGTCCACAGGAGCGCGAGCACGAGCGAGGTGAACTCATGGCCCATCGGGATCGCGGCGAAGCGCAGGCTTTGCTCGCTGCCCGTGCGGCGCAGCAGGAAGGACGGCGTGCGCGTGTCGACGCCATCCGTGCGCAGCGTGATCTTGTCGTTCATGCTGGCGATCTCGTCCAGCAGCTCGCGCATCTCGGCGCTGCTGGCGGAGTTGTCCAGCGACGCGATGATCTCGAAGGGGAGCTTGACGTGGTCCAGGTAGCCCTGGAGCTGGGTCTTGAGTGCGGCGTCCAACATGGTGAGGTCCTTTCAGTGAGGCGTGGCGAACTGCGGCCACTGCTGAAAGGGCCCCCATGACGGAGGCGCTTTCAGCAGAACCGGTGAGGCTCTGCGGTGGGAAGGAGCCCTCCCGGGCTCCTTGTGTGGCGCATGGCGACCTTAGATCTTGCCGACGAGGTCCAGGCTCGGGGCGATGGTCTTGGCGCCCTCCTTCCACTTGGCCGGGCAGACCTGGCCGGGGTTGGCGGCGGTGTACTGCGCGGCCTTGAGCTTGCGCAGGGTTTCCGACACGTCACGGGCGATCTCGTTGGAGTGGATCTCGGCGGTCTTGATGACGCCGTCCGGGTTGATCACGAAGGTGCCACGCAGCGCCAGGCCTTCTTCGGGGATGTGCACGCCGAAGGCGTTGGTCAGCGTGTGCGTCGGGTCGCCCACCAGCGGGAACTTGGCCTTGCCGACGGCCGGCGACGTCTCGTGCCAGACCTTGTGCGAGAAGTGGGTGTCGGTCGTGATGATGTAGACCTCGGCGCCCAGCTTCTGGAACTCGGCGTAGTTGTCCGCGGCGTCCTCGACTTCGGTCGGGCAGTTGAAGGTGAAGGCGGCCGGCATGAAGATCAGGACCGACCACTTGCCCTTCAGGGACTCGTCGGACACGTCGATGAACTTGCCGTTGTGGAAGGCCTGGGTCTTGAAGGGCTGGACTTGGGTGTTGATCAGGGACATTCGAAAGCTCCGGTAGGGGCGGGTTGATGGAATAGCCGGAACTATATAAAAGACAGCGTTTCAGTTGAAAAAGTTAATCAAATCGCGCTCATTGAGGCACCCTATCAACCAGCTGACTGCCAGCCATCAGGCCTCGTAACGGCGGTCGTAGAGCTGGTGCGGGCTGAGCTTGACGCGCAGCGACTGCGAACTGACGAGGCCAGTGATCGCGTAGTCGGCGTGGGCGGTGTCACGGCGGACCGGCGCACCGAGCGGGTCGCCATGGCGGTTCATGACCGCGCTGACCATCGGCGTGTGGCCCGAGGCGCCCCGCCGCACTGCCACCGCCGTCTCGCCACTCGCCAGCTTGACCAGGGTACCCGGCGGGTAGACGCCGAACTCCTTGACCAGCAAGGCCGCGAAGGGATGGCCTGCGGTGCCGGTGTAGAGCGCCTTGGCGGCCTGAGGCGCCGGCATGCCCTGGCGGCCACCACGACTCGCCAGCTTGGCGAGGAAGATATCGGCCAGCCGCAGCAACTGGGCCGTTTCGCTGGGCTCGGCCAGACCCTGCGGATAGCCTCCGCCACCGGGTTGCTCGTGATGCTGGGCCACGGCAGTCAGCCATTCGGTATCAGCGAGGCCGGCGTTGCGCAGCCAGGCCACGGCCTCATCCGGGTGGCGGTTGATGGCCGCACGCTGCGGCGGCAGCAGCTTGCCGCCCCGCGACGCCAGGCGACCCTGCAGGTCGATGATGGAGAGGTTCATCGTCAGCGCCGCGCCGACCAGGCTGCGCTGGCGCTCAGGCGCCCAGGCCAGGCGGCGCGCGAGCACGGCAGCGACCGCCGCCGCGTGCTGCAGATGTGCCAGGCCGTAGCTCTCGTGGCGGCTGTGGTCGTGCTGCACGACGACAAACAGCGTCTGGTCGGTGAAGCGCTCGGCCCAGCCGATCAGTTGCGCGGCAGCCTCCTTCACGCGCGGCAGGAAGAGCGGCTCCTCCGGGGCTCGCAGCAGCGTGGACAGCCGCGTCTGCAGCGCCTCCCAGCGGGCGAAGAAGTCCTCGCCACCGGTGCCACCGTCGCCGCCGCGCCCCGAGGCATCGCGCAACTCGTCCAGATCGACGAAGACGCCACGTTGGAGCAGGGCCTCGCGCGTCGGGTCGTTCGGCACCATCTGGCCCTTGGCCAACAGCAGTTGGCCGTCGGCATCACGCACGCCGAACGGCAGCGCCGCGCCTGATTTGATATGAGCAGCCACCTGCTGAATCGGGACCAGTTTCATGGGCCCGATGATCCGCGCAAATCACGCCTCTCGCCGTCAGGAGTGACAGCAGGTCGTCAGTTCTCGAGTGCCAACAGTTCCTCGACGGTCTGTCGGCGGCGGATCAACCGTGTGGCGTCACCGTCGACCAGCACCTCGGCCGCCAGCGGCCGGCTGTTGTAGTTGCTGGACATCGACGCACCGTAGGCACCGACGTCATGGATGACGAGCAGGTCGCCAACCGCCGCGGGCGGCAGGTCGCGGGTCAGCACCTCACCGCCTGGACCTTGGGTGAACACGTCGCCGGACTCGCACAGCGGGCCGGCAACGACCGTAGGCTGCGTGGCGCCCGCCACCGCCCCTGCGCTGACCAGGCTCATCGCATGAAATGCACCGTACATGGCCGGCCGCATCAGCTCGTTGAAGCCGGCGTCCACCAGCACGAAGCGATTCGTGCCAGCGCTCTTCACCGCCCTCACCTCGGCCAGCAGCACCGCGCTTTCGGCGACGAGGTAGCGACCGGGTTCCAACTCAAGTTTCAACGCATGACCCACCAGTGCCTCGGCCTCGCGCCGTGCGGCTTGCCACAGGTCGAAGTAGTGGTCGACATCGACCCGGGCCTCGGCGTCGCGGTAGGGAATCGACAGCCCGCCGCCGGCCGAGATCGCGTGCAGGTCATGGCTGGCAGCGGCCACCCACCGAACCAGCTCGACCATGGCCTGCCCGACCTGCGCCAGGTGGTCATAGTCGACACCCGATCCGATGTGCATGTGCAGCCCGACGAGTCGCAAACCGTGGGCCCGCACGACGGCCAGGGCCGCTTCCAGATCGCCGTGCCAGATGCCATGTTTGCTGTGCTCGCCGCCGGTGTTGGTCTTCTGGCTGTGGCCGTGGCCGAACCCGGGGTTGATGCGCAACCAGACCGCGTGGCCCGCTGACGCGGCGCCGAGCTGTTCGAGCATGTCGATGGAGCCGGCATTGACCGGGATGCGGTGCTCCATCACCGTCGCCAGCGTCGCTCGGTCCAGCAGGTCGGCCGTGAACACGATGTCGTCGGCACCTCCGCTGTAGCCGGCCGCGAGGGCGCGCAGGATTTCGCCGCGCGACACCGCGTCCACCTTCACGCCGGCCTCGCGCAGCAGCCGCAGGATATGAATGTTCGAGCAGGCCTTCTGCGCGAACCTGACCACGTCGAAGCGCTTCAGCGAAGCGGCGCGTTCGCGGATGGTCGCGGCGTCGTACACCCACAGCGGGGTGCCATGTTCGGCAGCTAGGCCTTGAAGTCGGGCGGGCGTCAGGGCGCCGGGCAGAGGCTTGGTCGTCGTCATGGTTCCCAGCATGCCCGTCGGAATCCATTCAATCAAATTGAGAATTGTCGACAGACAATCCACTCCTGATATGGATATCCAGCACCGCCACATCGAGGTCTTCCGAGCGGTCATGACCGCCGGCAGCGTCACCGGCGCCGCCGCCTTGCTGCACACCTCCCAGCCCACCTTGAGCCGCGACCTCGCCCGGCTGGAGCAGTTGCTCGGCTACGCGTTGTTCGACCGCGAACGCGGCCGGCTCCAGGCCACGGCCCGGGCACGTGCGCTGTTCGATGAGGTGGAGCGCAGCTTCCAAGGGCTGGGGCGTGTCATTGAGCGCGCCCAGGCGCTGGGTCGGGACGACGACGCCACCCTGAATGTGCTGTGCCTGCCGGCGCTGAGCCACGCCCTGCTGCCGCAAGCGCTCGCCGGACTGCTGGCCGAGCGCCCCGCAGCCCGTGTCTCCATCACACCCGCCGAACCGCCACTGCTCGATGCCTGGATGAGCGAGCAGCGCTTCGACCTCGGCCTCGCGGAACTGGCCACGCCCCTGCCAGGCGTGCGGGTGGAGCCAGTGCTGGAGGTCGACGAGGTGGCCGTACTGCCAGCCGAGCATGCCCTCGCGTCGCGCGAGCGCCTCGCGTTGCAGGACTTCGCCGACCAGCCCTTCATCAGCCTGGCCGAGGGAGACCCCTACCGGCGTGAGATCGATGCACGCTTCGCGTCGGCCGGCATCGCACGGCGCCTGCGGGTACAGACGCACAGCGCGGTGGCGGTTTGCGAGCTGGTGCGCGCCGGGCTCGGCGTGGCGATCGTCAATCCACTGACGGCTGCGGCCTGCGCAGGGCGGGGCGTGGTCGTGCGGCCGCTGGCCCTGTCCATCCCCTACCGGGTCAGTGCACTGTTGCCGCTGCACCGGCCCGCACAGCCGATGGCGCCTGCGCTGCTCAACCGGCTGCGCTCGCTCGCACCACCTGGGGCTTGGCGCCAAAGCGCTTGACGATACTGGCCTCGATGCCGGCCGCATCGAGGCCGCAGAGGCTCATCAACTTGACCGGGTCGCCATGCTCGACAAACTCGTCCGGCAGGCCCAGCTGCAGCACCGGGATGGTGATGCCGGCGGCGTTCAGGGCCTCGGTCACGGCGCTGCCGGCACCGCCCATCAGGCAACCGTCTTCGACGGTGACGATCGCGTCGTGGCTACGCGCCAGTTCGGCCACCAGTTCAGCATCCAGCGGCTTCACGAAGCGCATGTTGGCGACCGTTGCGTCAAGACGCTCGGCGGCTTCCAGCGCCGGGTAGAGCAGCGTGCCGAAGGCCAGAATGGCCACGCGCTGCCCGCGGCGGCGGATCTCGCCCTTGCCCCAGGGCTGAGCCGTCATCTGCTTGACCGGTGTGATGCCGGCGCCGGCGCCACGCGGGTAGCGCACCGTGACCGGGCCGTCGTGCTGGAAGCCGGTGTAGAGGGCCTGGCGACATTCGTTCTCGTCGGCCGGCGTCAGCACCGCCATGTTCGGAATGCAGCGCGTGTAGGCAATGTCGTAATTGCCGGCATGCGTCGCGCCGTCGGCACCGACGAGGCCGGCGCGGTCGAGCGCGAACAACACCGGCAGGTTCTGGATGGCCACGTCGTGCACGAGCTGGTCGTAGGCGCGCTGCAGGAAGGTCGAGTAGATCGCGACGACCGGCTTGATCCCCTCGCAGGCCAGGCCGGCGGCGAAGGTGACCGAATGCTGCTCGGCGATGCCGACATCGTGATAACGCTGCGGGAAGCGCTTGTGGAACTCGACCATGCCCGAACCCTCGCGCATCGCCGGCGTGATGCCCACGAGCCGCGGGTCGGCCTCGGCCATGTCGCACAGCCAGTCGCCGAAGACCTGGGTGAAGGTCAGCTTGGGCGGCGTGGCCGGCTTGACGAAGCCCACCGCCGGGTCGAACTTGCCCGAGGCCGCGTGGTACTTGACCGGGTCGGCCTCGGCCAGCTTGTAGCCGGCACCCTTCTTGGTGACGATGTGCAGGAACTGCGGGCCCTTTTTGTCGCGCAGGTTCTCCAGCGTCGGCACGAGGGAGTCGAGGTCGTGGCCGTCGATCGGGCCGACGTAGTTGAAGCCGAATTCCTCGAAGATCGTGCCCGGCACCACCATGCCTTTGGTGTGCTCCTCGAACTTGCGCGCAAACTCGTACAGCGGCGTGTTCTTCAGCACGCTCTTCGCGCCTTCGCGGGCCGCGGTGTAGAAGCTGCCGCTCATCAGCCGCGCCAGGTATTTGTTCAGCGCGCCGACCGGCGGGCTGATCGACATGTCGTTGTCGTTCAGGATCACCAGCAGGTCGCCCAGCAGGCCGCCGTGCGCCACGCCGGCGTTGTTCAAGGCCTCGAAGGCCATGCCGGCCGTCATCGAGCCGTCGCCGATGATGGCCACCGCCTTGTTGGGCAGGCCCTTCAGCTTGAAGGCCATCGCCATGCCATGGGCGGCCGAGATCGACGTGGACGAATGGCCGGTGCCGAAGGTGTCGTACTCGCTCTCGTCACGGCGCGGGAAGCCGCTGATGCCGCCGAGCTGGCGCAGCCCGCTCATGCGGTCGCGCCGACCGGTCAGCACCTTGTGCGGGTAGGTCTGGTGGCCGACGTCCCACACCAGCCGGTCCTCCGGGGTGTTGAAAACGTAATGCAGGGCCACCGTCAGCTCGACCGTGCCCAGGTTGGAGCCCAGGTGGCCGCCGGTGCGGGAGACGCTCTCCAGCACATAGGCGCGAACCTCGTCGGCCAGCTTCTTGAGCTCGGTGCGGGGCAGCCGACGCAGATCGGCCGGGCTGTCGATGCCTTTGAGCAGCGTGTAGTCCATCGCGAAACCCTTCCGCTCAGTTGTCGCGCTCGACGACGCAGTCGGCCAGCAGGCTCAGCCACCGCGTGTCAGCCAGGCCGCTGGCTTCCAGCGCCGCCTTGGCCTGGGACCGCAGTTGCTGCGCGAGCGCACGGGCAGGCTCCATGCCAAGCACGCTCACATAGGTGGGCTTGTTGGCCTCCTGGTCCTTGCCGGCCGTCTTGCCGAGCAGGGCCGAGTCCTGGGTGACATCCAGGATGTCGTCAACCACCTGGAAGGCCAGGCCCAGCGCGGCGCCATAGTCCGACAGCGACTGCCTTGCCACTGCCGACAGCGGCCCGCAGGCCGCGCCCATCAACACGCTGGCCTGTAACAGCACGCCGGTCTTGCGGCGGTGCATGTCACGCAGCGTCGTCTCGTCGAGCGGCTTGCCGACACTGGCCAGATCGATGGCCTGACCACCTGCCATGCCGTCATAGCCGGCCGCGCGGGCCAGCAGCGAGCACAGCCGTGCCTGAAGCGCCGGCTCGATGCCTTCGTCCGGCGTCAGCACCTCGAAGGCCAGGGCCTGCATGGCGTCACCCGCCAGCATGGCCTGAGCCTCGCCGAAGGCCACATGGGTGGTCGGCTTGCCGCGGCGCAGCACGTCGTCGTCCATGCACGGCATGTCGTCATGCACCAGCGAGTAGGCGTGGATCAGCTCGACGGCGCATGCCGCCCGCATCGCCGCAAAGACGTTGCCGCCCACCGATTCACAGCTCGCCAGCACAAGCAGCGGTCGCAGCCGCTTGCCGCCGCCCAGCACCGCGTAGCGCATCGCCTCGCCCAGGCCGGCCGGCGCCTGCACCGGCACCAGGCCGTCCAGTGCCGCCTCGACAGCGGTCAGGGACGTGTCAACCCAGCGGTCAAAGTCCTTTGCATCCATTGTTCAGGAGCCCTCCCAGGCCTTCAGTTCCCCGTCATCGAGCAGCTTGACCTGTTGCTCGACCGCCTGCAGCCGGCCGCGGCACAGAGCCAACAGCTCCGCGCCTCGCTGGTAGGCGCGCAGCAGTTGATCCAGCGGCAACTGCTGCCCTTCCATCGCCGACACCAGGCGCTCCAACTCATCGAGCGCCTGCTCGTAGCTGAGCGCATCGCCGTCTGTCGCAGCGGCCTTGGTGCGGGAGGAGGACTTGGTCATTTCAATACGCGAAACGGCAATTGTAGTCAGCCGGCACAGCTGCGCTGATGCAACAAGACGTGAAACTGCATCCGGCGCAGGCCCCGCGGCTACAATCCCGTCCCCTTTGAGCGCGCGACGCGCGCACCCCACCCACCTAGCAACCTGGCCGACTCGGCAACCCCGAGATGCGCCGGAGGGACGCAGCACCTCATTTCGCCTGAAAGACCCGCCTGGATCATGTCCGACCTGAGCCTCCCTGTCTCGGCGCTTCAACGCAGCCAGACCCAGCTCCCGGTGAGCGCCTATTTCGACCCCGATCTGTTCCAGCGCGAGCTGGCCAGCGTCTTTCAGCGAGGGCCCCGCTATGTCGGCCATGCACTGGCCGTGCCCGAGGTCGGTGACCATTACGCACTGCCCCAGGAAGGCGAAGGCCGCGCCCTGGTGAGGTCTGCCCAGGGCATCGAGCTGATCTCCAATGTCTGCCGGCACCGCCAGGCCGTCATGCTGCGCGGGCGCGGCAACACCAAGTCCAACATCGTGTGCCCTCTGCACCGCTGGACATATTCACATCAGGGCGAGTTGATCGGCGCGCCTCACTTCGCCGAAGACCCCTGCCTGAACCTGAACCGCTACCCGCTGCGGGAATGGAACGGCCTGCTGTTCGAGGACAACGGCCACGATGTCGCCGCAGAGCTGTCCCGGCTGGGGCCGCGTGCGGAGCTCGATTTTTCGGGCTTCGTGCTCGACAAGGTCCAGGTCCATGAATGCGACTACAACTGGAAGACCTTCATCGAGGTCTACCTCGAGGACTACCACGTCGGCCCCTTCCATCCCGGGCTTGGCGGCTTCGTCAGCTGTGAGGACCTGGCCTGGGAATTCGGCAGGCATCACTCGGTGCAGACCGTCGGCGTCCAGAAGGCGTTGGAGCGCCCGGGCTCGCCGGTCTACCAGCGCTGGCATGACGAACTCCTCAAGTACCGCAACGGCCGTCCGCCCGAGGCCGGCGCGATCTGGCTGACCTACTACCCGCACATCATGGTCGAGTGGTATCCGCATGTGCTGGTGGTGTCCACGCTGCACCCCCAGGGTCCGCAGAAGACGCTCAACCTCGTCGAGTTCTACTACCCCGAGGAAATCGCCGCCTTCGAGCGCGAGTTTGTCGAGGCCCATCAGGCGGCCTATATGGAAACCTGCGTGGAAGACGACGAGATCGCCGAACGCATGGACGCCGGCCGTGCGGCGCTGTTCCGCCGCGGCGACAACGAAGCCGGCCCCTACCAAAGCCCGATGGAAGACGGCATGCAGCACTTCCATGAGTGGTATCGCAGCGAGATCGGTATCGCGCTCTGATGCCCGCCCCCTTGCTCATGGTCCTGGCGACATTGCTGTTCGCCACCATGGGCGTCTGCGTCAAACTGGCCAGCGAGCTCTACGCGGCCAGCGAGATCGTCATGTACCGCGGGCTGGTCGGCATGGTCCTGATGGCGCTGATGACCCGCCGCCAGCGGATGAGCCTGAGGACGAACGTGCCCGGTATGCACCTTTGGCGCAGCATCTCCGGCGTCGCGGCGCTGTCGCTGTGGTTCTACGCGATCGGCAAGCTCCCGCTGGCCACGGCGATGACGCTGAACTACATGTCCTCGGTCTGGATGGCCTTGTTCATGCTCGGCGGCGCGGTGCTGCTGGGCGCGCAGCGCCTGGACTGGCGGCTCGTCGCGGCCGTGCTGCTGGGCTTTGTCGGCGTCGCGCTGATCCTGCGGCCCACGCTCGACCAGCAGCAGCTCTGGCATGGTCTGGCCGGCCTGCTGTCCGGCATGCTGGCGGCTCTGGCCTATCTGCAGGTCACGGCACTGGGCCGTGCGGGTGAGCCCGAACTGCGCGTGGTCTTCTACTTCTCGCTTGGCGGCGCCATCGCCGGCGCAGCGACCACAGCCGTCGCGGTGGGCACGCTGCAGCCCCACACGCTCAAGGGCATGGCGCTGCTGCTGGCCGTCGGCCTGCTCGCCACGACCGCTCAGGTTGCGATGACGCGCGCCTATGCGGTCGGTCGCCCGCTCGTCAACGCCTGCCTCCAATACCTCGGCATCGTCTTTTCATTCGGCTACGGCATGCTGCTGTTCCGGGATCCGCTGACCCTGTCCGCCACCGTAGGCATGCTGCTCATCGTCGCTGCCGGGCTGGCCGCCACCTTGCTGCGCGCCCGTGTCGCACCGCCGGCCAAAGACAGCCAGTTCAACCCCGCCGAGGTTTAACCCCCGACCCATTTCGCGCCCCCACGACGCGGCAGCGCCAGCAGCCGGGCAAAGCCGGTTCCGCGGCGATTGCCGCACCCGACCCGACCCGACAAGGAGAGATTCGCATGGCATTCACCACCTTGGTTTCGGCGGCCGACCTCCGTCGGATGCACGACCCATTGATCCTTGACTGCAGCTTCGACCTGGCGGACCCCGAGGCCGGCGAGCGGGCCTACGCGGCCGGCCATGTGCCGGGTGCCTTCTACCTGCACCTGGACCGCGATCTCGCCGGCCCCAAGACCGGGCCGGAAGGCGCCTTCCGTGGCCGCCACCCGCTGCCGGAACGCGAGGTCTTCGCGGCGCTGTTGCGCCGACTCGGTCTGCGCGCCGGTCGTCAGGTCGTCAGCCTGGACCGCCAGGGCGGCCCCTATGCCGCGCGGGCCTGGTGGATGCTGCGCTGGCTCGGCCATGCCGAGGTCGCCGTGCTGGACGGCGCCTGGGATGGCGAGCTCAGCACCGAGGCCGCGGTCGCGACCGCCTCCGACTGGCAGCCCGCCGCCCCGCTGGTCGACCTGATCGACGCCGCGACGCTGCAGGCCAGGCTGGGCAGGGTCCGTCTCATCGACGCCCGCGCACCTGAACGTTTCCGTGGTGAGGTGGAACCACTGGACCGCGCCGCCGGCCACATTCCGGGGGCTCGCAACCGCTTCTTCAAGGACAACCTCGGCGCCGACGGCCGCTTCAAGCCGGCGGCTCAGCTGCGCACGGAATTCCAGACCCTGTTCAATCCAGCCGCGAGCGACGCCGTCGTGCACCAATGCGGCTCGGGCGTCACGGCCTGCCACAACCTGCTGGCGATGGCCCATGCAGGCCTTGATGACGGCCTGCTCTACCCCGGCTCTTGGAGCGAATGGTCATCGGACGCCCGCCGCCCGATCGCGACCGGTTGACGCAGCGCAAGCGCCGGGCGGGTGACCGGGCGCACACTGAACGCCAACCCAATCACCGGAGGCCCTCATGTTCAAGCGCATCCTCGTCCCGACCGATGGTTCCGACATCACGGCCCACGCGGCGGACACCGCCATCCAGCTTGCCAAGCTGCATGGCGCCCAATTGCTGACGCTCAGCGTGATGGAGCCCTTCCCTTACGCCGCGGTCTCGGAGATCCAGCCGGTGCCGCCACAGGAGTTCATCGACGCCCAGCGGCGCGTCGCCACCCAGCGGGTCGAAGCCGTCAGCGCCGCCGCCGCCGCTCAGGGCCTGGCCTGCCGCGCGCACACGGTCGAGGCCCTGCACCCTTGGGAAGCCATCCTCGACCATGCCAAGGCCGAAGCGGTCGACCTCATCGTGATGGCCTCCCACGGCCGCCGCGGCGTTGCCGCACTGCTGCTGGGCAGCGAGACACAGAAGGTGCTCACCCACACCCAGCTGCCGGTTCTCGTCGTCAAGTGAGGCCCAGGGGCGTCGTCCCCGAGGCCCCCGGCCTGGCCGCGCCGCCGCGGCGGCGATAGATCTGCAGCGCGACCAGCAGAGCCAGCGGTGACGCAATCCACAACAGGCCTCGGGCCAGCGGCACGGCCTCGGCGCGCAGCACCAGATAGGCCGCATTGGCCAGCAGCAGCGCCAGCAGCAACTGCTGCTTGCGCGCGCTGATGCGTTCGTGCTGCCACGAACCGAGCCAGCGGCGCTGCAGCCAGACGCCGCTCACACCCGCGAGCCAGCCGCACAGCCCGCCCGCCAGCACGTCCAGCGGCCAATGCTGGGCCAGGGCCACCCGCGAGGCCCCGACGGAAAGCGCCGCCAGCAGTCCCAGGCCGATCAACAGCCATTGCTGCGCCCGCCGCGGCGCCGGCATCAGCGACGCGCACAGCGCCGCCACGACGGCGAAGGCGGTGATGCTGTGCCCCGACGGAAAACTGTTCAGATGGGTCGTCGAGGTGGCAACCTGCACCAGCCCATCGACGTCCAGCGTGGCGCTTGGGCGCGGCACCCGGAACGCCAGCTTGCCGAGCACCGACACGAGGCCACCCACCGGGATCGAGGCCACCACGGCCATGAAGGCCTGAGGCCGCCACATCGCCACCGGCGCCAGCAGCATCAATGCGACCGTCGTGTCGCCCAGCAGGGTCACCGTCGACCACACGTCCGACGCCCAGTTCGTCGCATCGGCGTAGAGCCAGGCCACCGCCTGCTGCTGAAACTCCCAGCTGGCCAGACGAGCCGGCGGCGCGGCAAAGGCCGCGACCGTCAAAACGCCAAGCAGCAACAGCGCCGGCACGCCGGCCCAGGCCCACCACAGCCGGGGCGACCAGCGCACCTCCACCGGTTCATCGCTGTGCGGCTCGTTCATCGCATGTCCTGGGCTCAAGGCAGTGCGCCGGGCGCTGAGCCGGGTGCTGCCGCCGGCGCCGCCGGCACCGACCGCCAGCCCCGGCAGTGCAGGAAGCTGAAATGGGCGAGTTGCCGCCCAAGGTGGACCACCGGCCGGCTCTCCAGCAGATCGCAGCGCTCAAAGCCTTCCGGCCCGACCGGCATCGGCCGCGACATCAGCGACCAGTCCAGCACCAGCGCGTCGGCGCCTGCCGGCATCTCGCCGAACCACAGTCCGAACTGGCCGGGCCTACCGTCCAGCACCTGCACCGGCAGCGGGCGGGCATACCAGGCAACCCGGCTCGCAAGCGTCCAGTTATGCACCGCCAGACGCGCCACCCGGTGCTCGGCAGCCAGGGCCTTGGCACGTGCGGACGCCTCGTCCCAGCCATACAGATCCGCCACCGGATTGCCGACCCCACGACCACCCTCGTGCGGCAGCGTCTGCGCCGCCTCGCCCGACTCCGCCGGCCCGCCACCCCAGAGCAGCGCCAGCACCATCGCCACCACGCCCAGGGCCTGCCACGCCGCCAGGCCCAGCACGCGGCGCCGACCGACCTCGTACACCCGCGCGACGCCCGCGCCGGCCAGCGGCAGCAGCGCCAGCCAGGCCGGCGCCGCCCAGTGCGGCAAGGGCAGCCGCCGCGCCGACAGCCAGGCCAGCAGCAGCAGCACGGGCAGGCCGAAGCCGAGGCAGAGCACCCGGGCATCCAGCCCCACCGCCCGCGGTGAACGGCAGGCCCACCAGCAGCCGAACACGGGCAGCAGGCCATAGACCAGCACCTGCACCAGCGCGAACCAGAGCACGCGCCAGGCCTGCCGCGGCGCCTCGCTGCCGGCGGCGTGGTCGACCTGGTAGCGCAGTGAGATCCAGTCGTGTGTCGCGTTCCACCAGAACACCGGCGTCACGACGGCGACGGCCAGCAGCAGGGCCAGCCAGAACCCCGGCTGGCGCCACAGGCCGAGGCCCCGGCCCCAGTGCAGCACCAGCAATGCCCCCAGCCCCAGCACCACGGTGGTGTATTTCGCAAGGCCCGACAGGCCCATGCACAGGCCGAGCGCGGCCCACAGCCCCAGCCGCGCGCCGCCTTCACGGCGGGCCAGCCGCCAGACCAGGGCCATCATGGCCGGTACCAGCATCAGCAGGGCCGTGTCGGGCACCCAGGCCACGCCGAGCAGATGCGGCAGCGGGCTGAGCAGCCACAGCCCCAGCGCCGCATGGTGGGGTGACAGCCGCTGCCCGGCCGTGGCCGGCAGGCAGTCCAGCGTCAAGGCCCGCAGCCCCAGCGCGGCCACACACCAGGCCAGCATCGGCATCAGGCGCAGCAGCAGGTCCGAGCCGCCGAGCTGCAGCCAGGGCCACTGCAGCCAGCCGACCAGCGGCGGATGGTCGTAGTAGCTCCAGTCGAGATGTGCGGCATAGAGCGCGTAATGCGCTTCGTCCGGTGACAGGTGGATGGCACTGGCCAATGCCAGATGCAGCAGCGCGCCGAAGGCCAGCATGTACAGCGACGCCCGGTCCTGCCACAGGCTCGGGGCGCGCGCCCGGTCTGCGCCGGACGCCTGAGACGCGGCAGCGGCCTGCATCAGCGGGGGCGCGACCATACGATGTGGGCCGTGGCACCGTAGTTCCACACGGTGCCCACCAGCACGCCGGCCAGGCCGCTGACCAGCCAGCCACCACCACCATGCTCCAGCCAGCCGGCCACACCGACGTTGGCCGCGGCGCCGACGCTGCAGGCCAGCATGAACTTCAGCAGACCGCTGAGCCGCCGCCAGCCGCGCAGCCGCTGGTCGCGGTAGGTGAGCAGATTGTTCAGTTCGAAATTGCTCGCCATCGCGACCGCCACCGCCAGCGCCTGTGCGGTGACGAAGGGCAGGCCACCCAGCAGCATGCCCGTGCGCAGCACGGCCAGGTGGACGAGCACGCCGAGGCTGCCCACCGCGGCAAACGAGATCAGCCGTGCCGGCAGCCAGCGGCCGAGCAGCTTGTCGACCAGCAACATCAGAAAGTCCCAGCTCACGCGCAAATCCAGTTTGCTTTCCCCAGCCTGTCGCGGCCGGAATTGGTAGGGCAGCTCGATCACGCGCAGCGGCCGTGGCGAGGCGGTCAGCAGGTCCAGCAGCAGCTTGAAGCCGGCCGTCGACAGGCCGCGCAGCGCGCCATGCAGCGCCGCACGGCGCAGCATGAAGAAGCCGCTCATCGGGTCGCTGACGGCCACGCCGGTCAGCGACTGCGCGGCCCGTGTCGCCCAATGGCTGAGCCGCTGGCGCTGCTGCTGCCAGTCGCCGACGCCGCCGCCCTCGGCATAGCGGGTGCCGATCGCCACATCGAGCGCCGGGTCGGCGCGCAGGGCCTGCAGCATCGCGGCGAGCAGGGCCTCATCGTGCTGGCCGTCGGCATCGACCACGGCGAACAGCGGCGCACCGCTGGACAGCATGCCTTCGATGCAGGCGCCCGACAGCCCACGACGGCCCACGCGACGCAGGCAGCGCACGCGCGGGTCGCGCCGCGCCAGCTCGTGCAGCAGCTCGGCCGTGCCATCCGGCGAGTCGTCATCGACGACCACCAGTTCCCAGGCCACGCCGGCGAGCGCGCGGTCCAAACGCCCGATCAGCCCCGCCAGGTTGGCGCGCTCATTGAAGGTGGGCACGACGACGGCCAGTTCCAGCGGGCCGCTGCTCGACTGCGCCAGGACCGGCAATGCCGCCGCCGCGGACTGGTCGCCGGCGGTCCCCGCGCCGCCCGCAGCTAACTCGATCGAGGGGGCGGATGGAAGAGGCATGACGGGACGGGCGACCAAAGGCCGACATCATAGTCTGCAGCGCCTGCCGCCAAAAAACCTCGCGCCGCGGCACCGCAGGGCGCTCCGCAGGCTGCGGCCCGGCCCCTCGCGACACCGCGCCGCGGGCGGCAGCTTTTGGCCGTCATTGAGGTTGGCACCGCGACAATCGCCGGTCATGCACCTTCTGCTCATCGAAGACGACCTCGACCTCGGCCGCAGCCTGCAGGCGGCCTTCCGCCAGCAGGGCTTCAGCTGCGAATGGCTGCGCCGCGTGCTCGATGCGCCGCCGCAGCTCGCCGATGTCGCGGCCGATTGCGTGCTGCTGGACTTGAGCCTGCCCGACGGCAGCGGCTTCGACCTGCTGTCCCGCTGGCGGCGCGCCGATGCGACGACGCCGGTCATCGTCATCACCGCGCGCACCGCGCTGGAAGACCGCCTCGCGGGCCTGGACGGGGGCGCGGACGACTTCGTCATGAAGCCATTCGCGATCTCGGAACTGCTCTCACGCATCCACGCCGTCGTGCGCCGCAGCGCCCGGCAGGCCCATGAGGCCTGGCAGCTGGGTGATCTGGTCATCGAACCGCGCGGCCATGCGGTGCGCCTGGCCGGCGAGCCGCTGACGCTGACCCGGCGCGAGTTCCAGCTGCTCGTCGAGCTCGCCCGCGAGCCCGGCGCGGTGGTTGCCAAGGGCCGCATCGCCCAGCGCCTGGCGCCGCTCGACGAGCCGGTCGACACGGCGACGCTGGAGATGCATATCAGCAATCTGCGCCGCAAGATCGGTGCCGAGCGCATCCGCACCGTGCGCGGCATCGGCTACCAGTTGGTCGCATGATCGCCTGGCTGCAGCCCCTGTGGCGCCCGACGCTGCTGCGCCGCTTGCTGGGCACGCTGCTGCTGGCCTTCGCGCTGGTGGGTGCCGCGCTGAGCACCCAGACCTTGCTCGAGTTCAAACAGAGCATGGCCGAGAAACCTGGCGTGCAGTCCCTGGCGGACGCGATCGCTGCCTCGCTGGCCGACATTCAGGAGCCCCGCGACGCCGCCCTGATCATGGGCAGCCACGCCCGCGAGCTGAATCAGATGCGTCGCGAGGCCAACGTGCTGGCGGGTGAACTCGAACTCAAGCTGACCGACGCCAGCGGCCGCAGCGCCTTTGCGACGCCGGGTGCCGCGCAGGTCAGCCACGACAAGCACTGGATGGCCCAGGCGCAAGGCGGTCGCTGGCGGCTGATGGTCGCCGAGCCCCGCCTGCCGGACACCACGGTGATGGGCTGGATCTGGAAGGACCTGATCGTCTCGCTGGCGCTCGCCTTCCCGCTGGTGCTGCTGCCGCTGTGGATCGCCGTGCAGCGCGGCATGAAGCCCTTGACCGAGCTGGCCGAGCGGGTGGCGCAGCGCGGTGCCCAGGACCTGTCGCCGCTGGGCATCACGCCCCCATACGACGAGCTTCGCCCGTTGGCCCGAGCCTTCGACGACCTGCTCGGGCGGCTGCGCGCCCAGCTGCAGCGTGAACGCGCCTTTGTGCAGGACGCCGCCCATGAGCTGCGCACGCCCATGGCCGTCGTGGCCGCCCAGGCCCATCTGCTGAGCACCGCCAGCGACGAGGCCGAACGCCGCCAGGCCGCCGAGTCCCTGGACGCGGCGCTGCGGCGGGCTTCGCATCTCAGCCGCCAGCTGCTGGCGCTGGCCACACTCGACGAAACCCGCGCCGGCGCCGCGCAGTCGCTGGACCTGGCCGATCTCGTCGAGCAGGCGCTCGCCCAGCTGGCGCCGCAGGCACTCGAGCGCGGCCTGGACCTCTCGCTGGACGCGCCGCCCTCGCTGCCGGCACGGGTGGACCGGGCCGCGTTCGAATCGGTGCTGCTGAACCTGGTCGACAACGCGCTGCGCTATGTGCCGGCCGGCGGCCGGGTGGCGGTCTCCCTCAGCGCCGACGGGGCGACGGCGCAACTGCGCGTCGCCGACGACGGCCCCGGCATCCCCGCCGACCAGCGCGAGGCCGCGTTCGAACGCTTCTGGCGGGGCGCGAGCAGCGGCGACATCGCCGGCTCGGGCCTGGGCCTGGCCATCGTGCGCCGTGCGGTGCTGCGCCTGGGCGGCCAGGTGCACATCGAGGACGGGCTGAACGGACGCGGCTGCAGCTTCGTCGCCACCCTGCCCTGCGCCCAGCCGCTCAGCGCTGCGTGAAGGACGCCGAGAACAGCACCACCTCGGCCGCGCCACACAGCCAGGCGCCCGTGACGACGGCGCTGCGCCGGCCCAGCCGGAGCCGGTCGGGCACCGACTCCAGAAAGTCGCCGGCCCGCACCGCCGCGACATAGTCGATGCGCAGCGAGGTGGTCAGGACACGCGCATGGTCGGGCAACCACGGCGCCAGCGTGTAGGCGGCGGCCACGTCCGACAAGGTGGCCAGGAAGCCGCCGTGGGCCAGCCCCTGCGCGTTGCAATGGCTGGCCAGGACGTGGATCGCGAAGCGCCGTGGCGAGCCGCCATCCGTCAGCAGCGCCATGCGCCCGTCCAGGAAGGGCGATGCCAGAGCCAGCGGCGCATAGGCCGGCGCGCTCATGTCGCCGCCGCCGGCCGCGCCGCGTCATCCAGCGCATCGTCGAGGCGGTCATCGCCCCAGTACATCTCGGTGCCGACAAAAAAGCTTGGCGCGCCAAAGACGCCGCGGGCCTGGGCCTCGCCGGTCAGGCGCCTCAGCACCGCGCGACCGTCGGGCGACTCGGCATGGGCCAGCACCGGTGCGGGGTCGATGCCAAGGGCACGCAGCACCGCCTGGCTCGGCTCCGGTCCGTCCACGCCGCGGTCGTGCACGAAGTTCTCCAGCATCAGCGCGCGGCAGAAGCTGGGCATCCACGGCGCATCGAGATGGGCAGCGGCGACGCGCATCGGCAGCGTCGCCGGCCGTGGAAACTCGCTCGGCCGCCGGAACGCCAGCCCGTGGCGCGCCGCGCGGCGTTCCATGTCGCGCCAGACATAGGCGCCCTTGGCCTGCTGCAGCACGAAGGGCGAGGTGTTCCAGCCCTGCGCCGCGAACAGCGGCCCGAGCAGAAACGGCAGCCAGCTCACGCGCACGCCGCGCCGGGCGGCCTCGGCGTCGATGCGCTGGGCGCTCAGATGGCTGTAGTTGCTGGACAGGTCGAACCAGAATTCGATGTGCGGGCTCACGGTGCGACCTCAAAACAGGACGAGGCAGCGCGCCTCGATGCTTTCGCGCAGCGGCGCATCCTGCGGGACGTCCGGCAGGTCGAAGGCGGCATGCGGCGTGAAGCGCGACACACCGCTCGCCTGGGAGTCGTACTGCTTGAAGACCAGCACCTCATGCCGGTCCATCTCGGCGAAGTAATGCCAGCGATGGGCCGGCGCATGGGTGCACTGGTAGATCTCGCCGAGCCGGTCCAGGTAGCGGATCTCGCTGGCGACCAGATCGCCGGCCTGGACCGACCGCGCATCGCAGACCGCCAGCGGCGTGTCCACCACCGGGCCCTTGATCGAGCGCCAGAAGTTCAGGATGCAGAAACGTCCCAGCTCGCGCCGCTCGGCCGCATCGGGCAGCACCAGCGACAGCCGGCGTTGGCCGGAGGCCTCGCTGTAATCGTTGTGGACGCGGCCGTTGCCCGATGGCGCACGGCCGTCACCGGGCCGCCCGAGCGCGAGCTGTGGCCGGCCGGGTTCACGCCGGCGCAGCAGGTGGTCGAACACCAGCGCGCGGCGTCCGCCGGTCAGGTGCAGGGCCAGCGCCACGCACTCGGCGTGGTAGACACGGCGCACCTCGTCGGCGTCGTCGAAATCACGGACCTGTGACGGCGCCTCCCACAGCTCGAAGCCTTCACGGTCCAGCGCGACGCCGCTGCCGCGGCTCTGCTGGATCGACACCATGCGCAGGTCCACGGCCGCACTCTCGCGCGGCAGGCCGGCAGGCGGCTCGAACATGTAGTTGACTGGCCGCTCGGTGCCCGGCTGGATGTAGCCGAGCGACGCGCGGACGAAGGCCCTGGCGGGCGTCTGGGGGCATGGGCTGGGCATGTCGCGGCAGCAGGGAGTGGCGATGACCACAGTAGGCGCCGACGGCAGGCGGCCTGGGTCGATCAATGCGCACGCTGTCATGCGTGCGCCGCATGCGAAGCCGGCCGCTCAGGGCTGCCCGGCCATGAACCGGATCCAGCGCGCCACCTCGGCCACCTCGCGGCGCGGTTCGGCATCGGCGATGACCAACCAGTAGCGGCGGCCCGGGATCTCGCGTGGCTCGCGCAGCGCGACCAGCGCGCCGTCGTCGAGCTGGCTGGCGACCAGCGGCAGGCGCCCCAGCGCAACGCCCTGCCCGGCCAGGCAGGCCTGCACCACCTGGTCGTAATGGTTCAGGCGCAGCATCGAGCGGGGCCGCGGCAGCTTCAGCGCCTTCAGCGTCTCGCTCCACTGCAGCCAGGGCGTCCGCGGTTCGTCGTACTCGAGGTAGGTGGCGCGGCGCCACAGCGCATCGCCGAGCCGCTCGCGCAACGAGGGATGAACCACCGGCACGACCGCCTCGGTGAACAGCTCGACGGCCCCCTCGCCCATGTCCTGTGCCGCCCCATAGCGGATCGCCAGGTCGATGCCTTCCTCGCGCAGCCTCAGCACCTGGTTGCTGGCCGCCACGCGCAGGTCGATGCGGGGATGCTGTTGCTGCAGCCGGTTCAGCCGCGGCAGCAGCCACAGCGCCGTGGTGCCCACGCTGGCGGTCAGCGTCACCGGGCGACTCTCGCCACGGCCGGCCAGCGCCTCGATGCTGTCGGCCAGCTGCGCGAAGGCGGTCTCGGCGGCGCTGAACAACCGCTCGCCAGCGGGTGTGAACGACAGCCGGCGGTGCCCGCGCTCGAACAGCTTCAGGCCCAGCGACTTCTCCAGCGTGTTGATCTGCCGGCTCACCGCCGACTGCGTCAGGCACAGATCCTCCGCCGCCAGCGTCACGCTGAGCCGCCGGCCCACGGCGACGAAACCGCGCAAGCTGTCGAGCGGGGGCAGGCGAAGCAGGCGGACATCCACCGGCGCATTGTGCGGTGGCCGCCGCGACACGACCGCAGGGCCTCGCATGCGATCGACGCGGCCTGCCATGCAAAACGCTCATGCCGCGACGGCCCCCGCTGCGCACACTGCCACGACCGGCCACCCCGGCTGCCCTGGAGAACCCATGCCCCTGTTCCGCATTTCGCTGCGCGCCGACCGACCGGCCAGCCAACAAACCGCCATCGCCGCCGCGGTGCACCGCGCCGCGGTGCAGACCCTTGGCATTCCGCCCAACGACCGTTTCCAGATCATCGAACGCCTCAGCGCCGACGCCCTGCTTGCCAGCGCCGACTACCTGGACATCGAACGCCGCGACGCCGTGATCGTGCAGGTCACGCTGGTGCGCGGCCGGCCGGCCCCGACCAAGGCCGCCTTCTTCGCCGCCCTGGCGGCGGAGCTGGCCAGCGCCGGCGTGCGCCGCGAGGACCTGCTGGTCACACTGACCGAGAACGGCCGCGAGGACTGGTCGCTCGGCCTCGGCGAGGCGCAGCTGCTCGACGAGCACCTGATGCGCCGCCATGGCTGGGCCCTGCCCACCGCCTGACCGCGCATCTGAACGCATGACCGCTGATCCTTGCGCGGCAAGGACCGGTCTTTAGGCAGCGTTGGGGTTGGCCGCGAACAATGCGTGGCATCACCACCGATGCCGCGCCCGATGCCGTTGCACGCCCCCCTTCTTGCCGCCGTCACTGTCTTCGCAGCGCTCACCGCCTGCGGCGGCGGCAGCGCCGCGCAAGGCGCCGATGCGCGCGTGCAGCAAGCAGCGGACAACGCCGTGCGCAGCGGCCTCGCCGGCGTGGTGCTGGGGCATCTCGGTGCCAGCGAGCGGCTGCTGAGCGCGGCCGGCGTGCGCCAGGTCGGCCTGCCGGACGCGGTGAAGGCCAGCGATGCCTTCATGATCGGCTCCACGACCAAGGCGATGACGGCGGCCCTGGCCGGCCGCCTCGTCGAGCGCGGCGCCATCGCCTGGAGCACGACGCTGGCCGAGGCCCTGCCGGACCTCGCCGCCGGCATGCGGGCCGACTACCGCCGCATCACGCTGGAGCAGCTGCTCGCCCATCGCGGCGGGCTGCTGGCCTTCAACACCGACGCCGACTTCATCCGCTTTCAGGCGTATCTGCAAACGGCCCGCGCGCCCCTGCCCACCACGCTGGCGCAGCGCCAGCGCTTCTTCGCCGCCTGGCTGCTGGCCCAGGAGCCGCCGCCCAACGTCACACCCGGCGAGACCTTCGCCTACTCCAATGCCGGCTACGCATTGGCCGCGCTGATGCTGGAATCCCGCACCGGCCGGCCGTATGCCGCGCTGATGCAGCAGGAGCTGACACTGCCGCTGGGCCTCAGCGTGACCTGGACCGCGGCCGACCAGCGCGTCAGCAACGGTCCGGTCGGCCACGCCGGAGCCCAGGCCCGCCTCAGCGCGGTGCCGCCCGAGGATGCCGACAGCGCAGCCTGGCTCGAAGTGCTGCGGCCGGCCGGCGACGGCACCACCGTCAGCCCGGACAGTTATGCCCGCTGGGTGCGCTGGCATTTGCGCGCGCTGCGCGGCGAGGCCACGCCGCTGGCCAGCAGCTATCTGCAACGGCTGCAGGCCCTGAAGGCCGGCGACTATGCGCTGGGCTGGGTGGCAGGCGAGATCGATGGCCGGCCGGTGCTGTTCCATGACGGCGAGAACCGCGGCTTCTCCACCCTGCTGGTCATCGACCGCCAAGGGCGAAGCGCGAGCTTTGGTTTCACCAACACCGCGGCCGACGACGGCAGCTGGGTGATCGGCCTGCTCAACCAGGCCCTGCTCACCCTCCAACGCGCCCAGCCGCTTGCCTCATGAACATGCCTTTGCAGTTGATCCTTGCCGCGGCGGCGGTCGCGGCGCCGGCCGCTCCGGCGGAGCTGCCGCCGGTCGAGGTGCAGGGCGAAAGCAGTGCCGCGCGGGAGTCCAGGACCGTCGCCGACCTGCTGCGGGTGCTCGATGTCTTCGAACGCGAGCGGGCCCGCTATGCCCCGAACGCCGAGCTGCGCCTGCGCGTGCTGCCGCGCCGGGACCTGGCTGACAAGCCCGCGCTGGAGCTGCGCCACGGCAGCGTGCGCGAGCCCATCCTGCTGGATGCCCTCGGTCGCTTCGCGATACCGGCCGACTGGCGCCAGCTGCCGGCCGACGCCATCGTGCGCAGCCGGCTGCCGGACGGGCGACTGGCCTGGATGGTCGACGTGCGCACCCCGGGCCTGCCCGAGCACACACGCCGCCTGGGCGACCTGCGGCTGGAATGCCGCGCCGACCTTTATGGCGGCGCGCTGCAGCGTGGCATCAAGCCGCCGGCCTTTTATGCGCTGCGCGCGACCACGGACATCTGCGCCAACAGCCTGGTCACCTACGGCTTCTATGCCGACGAGCCCGTGTTTGCGGCGCAGGTGACCGATGCCGGCGGCCAGACCGAGATGGCCTACCGCTGGACGCACGGCAGCGAGATGGGGCAGTCGAACCCGCTGTTCGGTCTGCTGGACTGGCCGTTTGCGCTTCGCGACCGTTGGATCGTGATGCCTGACAGCTGGCACGGCTTGCCACACGATGCCCTGGTCGACCTGGAGCCGATGACACCATGACCCATCTGATGACGCTGCTGCTGTGCGCAGTGCTCGCGGCCTGTTCCACGGTCGGCAACGGCCGCGTCCAGACCCTGCAGGCTGCCGAGGCCCGCGAACTGCTGCATCCCGGGCAGACCACCCGGGCCGAGGCCGAACGCCTGCTCGGCACCGGCAGCCTGCTGCGCTTCGACAGCGGCTGGTCGACGACCCATTACCTCTACCGCAATGGCCTGCCGCGGGCCCTGGACTTCGTGCCCCTCGTCGGCCTGGTCACGTCGGCCGTTCCCGCCACCGAGACCGAGCTGGTGCTGCTGTTCGACCCCGACGGCGTGCTGCGCAAATACAAGCTAAGGCGTGCCGGCTGACAGCAGGTGGCGGCGGAAGAAATCCACCGTCGGCTCCACCCAGCGCGGCGTCGCAGCCGGCCGGTCGAAGCCCTCGGGGTCGCAGATGAGGGCGCATGCCAGCTCGCCCAGGGCAGCGGGCGGCGGCGGCGGTGCCAGCAGCGCGCCGTGGCCCGCCTCGGGCAGGTCGGCCAGGCGCTCGCAGCCGCTGCAGGCGGCCAGGATCACATCGCTGTGCCAGCGCGCCGGCAGCCAACGGTCCTGCCCCACCGTGACCAGCCCCAGCGGCACACGCGGCCGGGCGAGGCTGGCGGGGTCGAAGTCGGCCGCAAACGGCACACCAGCGACCACCGCCGCGAAGCGCGGGTCCTGATGCGACTGCGGCGCCGCATCGCCGCCGAACTTCCAGTTCAGCACCCGCTGCGCCAGCCAGAGCTTGAGGCCATCCAGCCAGCCGCCGGTCAGCCGGGTGGCCAGGCCCACACAGGCCGGGAAGTCCTCGGCCAGATGAGCCTCGCAGTGGGCCCGAAAGCGCTCGGGCGACCAGACGCCGCCGGCCAGGCTCAGCGCCGTGTGCCCGCCGGCCGACATGCCGTAGGCGCCCACGCGGTCCAGCTTCAGCCCGGCAAAGCGCGGGTCGGCGGCCACCCGGTCCACGGCGCGCGACATCTCGGCCGGACGGCGCTTCCAGCTGTCGGGCCCGGGGCTGCCGCTGTCGCGCGACGCATCGCCGCAGTGGCTGGGGGCCGCGACAACGAATCCGGCGTCCACCAGCGCCTGCGCAACGGTCCCGTTGACCCAGGGGTTGCCGCCCGAGCCGTGCGAGATGACGACCAGGCGGCCGTTGCCCGGTTGGGGCGCGGCATCAGGCGCCAGGATCAGGTCGAAGACGAGCCGGCGCACCGGGCGGGCCGGCTCGGCCGTGGGATAGAACACCGTGACGGCGCCGCCGGACTCGTCGGGCGGCAGGGTCAGCTCGCCCATCGGCGCGGCGTGGGCGGTGAGGCACAGCGCGAGGCTGGCCAGCAGGGGACGCAGGAACATCGGTCGGGCTCCGTGGTGAAGAGGCCCGCCAGCGTCGCGGCTCAGACCCGGAACGTCTGGCCGAATCACGCCCGCTGCGGGTTTCGGCCCGGTGTTGCAGGAATCGGCGTGGCGGATTTCAGGAATCGGCCAGCCGTTGCTGGCGGAATTCGGTCGGCGTCAGGCCGGTATCGGCCTTGAAGGCGCGGTTGAAGGGCCCGATCGAGCCGAAGCCCACGTCCAAGGCGATGCTCAGCACCGGCAGGCTGCGCTCGGCCGGGTCAGCCAGCCGGCGCTTGGCCTCGGCCAGCCGCAGCCCGTTCACATAGGCGTTGAAGTTGCGGTGGCCCAGGCCCTGGTTGATGACCCGGCGCAGCCGGTACTCCGGCACCGCCAACTGCGCCGCCAGGCCGGCCAGGCTCAGCCCCTCCTGGGCATAGCCACGCTCGTGCTGCATATGCCGGGCCAGCGCAGCGGCGAGGGCGGGGTCGGCGCGCTCGACCGGCGCCGGCGCCGGCGCCACCGGCTGGGGCGCCGCCGGCGCGGCGGCCGGCTCTTCCCAGAGCCCGGCTGCGCGCAACGTCAGCAGCCGGCCCGCCGCAAACGCGACCAGCCCCAGCATCATGGCCACATCGCTCAGCGCCGCGCCACTGCCCAGCCGGCCATCAGTCGAACCGATGCGCAGCGTCACCATGACCAGCGCATACACCGCGCCGCCGCCCACCACCAGCGCGCGCCAGCGCCGCCGCTTCTCGACCAGGTCGCCACGCCACTCCCCGGCCACGGCCAGCAGACCCAGCAGTGCAAAGCCGATCGGGATGGCTCTCAGCAGCAACAAGGCCGGCCACCAGCCCTGCCACAGGCAGACCGAGCTGCCGTAGGCCGCGACCGCGGCCCAGACCGCGCCATGCCAGGCACGCAGGCGGAAGTCGTCATCGAACACCGCGCATGCAAACAGCCAGAACAGCACCCCGGAGCCCAGCGACACGCCCACGCCCGGCGCCTGGGCCGGGCAGCTCAGCGCGTATTCGGCCCAGGGCGATGCCGATACCGCCTGCACCGCCAGCGACAGCGCCAGTGCGATGCCGACGCGCGCCAGGTCGGCGTGCCGGGCCTGGCGGCAGCGCGGCAGCAGCGCCGCGACGATCAGCAGCAGCAGCGCGACCAGGGCGCCGCGCAGGCCGGCGTCAATGAGCACCATGCAGCGCTCGGGACACGCCGTAGGCCAGCCCCAGGCCCACGGCCAGCCACAGCACCTGGGCCAGGGTCTCGCGCCAGGCCAGGCGCTGCTGCAGCTGGGGCAGAAGGTCGGCCACCGAGATGTAGATGAAGCTGCTGGACGCCAGCACCAGCAGATAGGGCAGCGCCCCCTCGAAGCCGCCGATCAACAGATAGCCCAGCACGCCACCCAGCACGGCCGCCATGCCGGAGAGGGCGTTGAACAACAGCGCCTTGGCCCGGCTGAAGCCGGCGTTCAGCAGCACGATGTAGTCGCCCACCTCCTGCGGAATCTCGTGCGCAACGATGGCCACGGCGGTGGCGAAGCCCAGCTTCGTGTCGGCCAGGAAGGCGGCCGCGATGATGGCGCCATCGCAGAAGTTGTGGATGCCGTCGCCGACCAGTACGGTCAGCCCGCCGCGACCGGCCTGCTCGGCATCGAAATGGTGATGGTGGTGGTGGCCGTCGCCCTCGTGGTGATGCACATGGCGGTAGAGCTCTACCTTCTCCAGCAGCCAGAAGAACAGCAGGCCGCCCAGCAGCACGGCGAACAACGTCTGCGGCGGCGCCGAGCGGTTCTCGAAGGCCTCGGGCAGCACATTCAGCAGCGAGGTGCCGAGCAGGATGCCGGCCGACAGGCTGACGAGGCTCTTGACGAGCCGCGTCAGCACGGCGACGGTGAGGCTCGCGGCGACGAGCACCGACAGCAGGCCGCCGGCGAAGGTGGCGAGCACGATATAGAGGAGGGTCATGGGTTCAACAAGACAACGGGGCCGCTGAACGCGACCCCGACGGCTTCAGCCTAGCAGGGCTGTCAAGGGCTCAGACGCCGTTTTTCTTGAACCAGGCCAGGCAGCGCGCCCAGGCATCCTCGGCCGCAGCCTTGCGGTAGCTCGGCCGGTAATCGGCATGGAAGGCGTGCGGCGTGTCCGGGTACACGACAAACTCGCAGCGGCTGTTGCCGGCCGCCTTCAGCGCCGCTTCAAGCTGGTGCAGGGTCTCGACCGGAATGCCGCCGTCCGCCGCGCCATACAGCCCCAGCACCGGCGCCTTGATCCGGGCGGCCCGATCGATGATGCTGGCGTCGCCAGGGAAGTAGCTGCGCGCAACCGGGCCATACCAGGCCGCCGCTGCGGTCAGTTGCGGGTTGTGCGCCGCGTACGACCAGGTCGTCCGCCCGCCCCAGCAGAAGCCGGTGATCGCCAGCCGGCTGCGGTCGCCACCCTGGGTCGTAGCCCAGGCAGCGGCGGCGTCCAGGTCGGCATTGACCTGGGCGTCCGATGCCTTGCTGACCACCTCGCTGATGAGCTTGGGGATGTCCGTGTAGGCCTTCGCTCGGCCGTGGCGCGCAAACAGATCGGGGGCGATCGCCAGATAGCCCTGCTTGGCCAGGCGCCGGCAGACGTCGGCGATGTGCTCGTGCACGCCGAAGATCTCGCAGGCCACCAGCACGATAGGCAGGTTGCTTGCGCCGGCGGGCATCGCGCGATAGGCCGGCATCTCAAAGTCGCCGACCAGAATGACCACCGGCCCGGCATCCAGCCCCTCGCTGTCGGTCGTGATCGTCTGCGCGGTCACCGGCAGCACGGCGGCCGCGAAGCCGCTGCCGACGGTGGTCTGGACAAAGCCACGGCGGCTGAACTCGCGGCCGGGGGCGAGGCTGTCGATCTCTTGTTCGAGCATGGAGGCTCCTGCGTTGGGTGGCGCCAAATTTTGCCCCGACAATCCGCCGCCATGACGACGCGTCCCGACCCCAGCGGCCAGATCTGGGCCTCCATTGACATCGGCTCCAACAGCTTTCGCCTGGAACTTGCCCGGCTCCACCACGACCGCTACCAGCGCGTCGTCTATGTGAAGGAGAGCGTGCGCCTGGGCGCCGGCCTGGATGCCCAGAGCATGCTGACCGAGGCCGCCATGGAGCGCGGCCTGGCCTGCCTGAAGGGTTTTGGCGCCCAGCTCGCCGGCATTGCGCCGGAGCGCATCCGCGCAGTCGCGACGCAGACCCTGCGCGAGGCGCGCAACCGCAATGCCTTCCTGGCCCGCGCCCAGGCGGTGCTGGGCCACCCGGTCGAGGTGATCTCCGGGCGCGAAGAAGCGCGGCTGATCTTCGCCGGCGTAGCCCGGCTGCAGCCGTCCAACAAGCCGCGCCTGGTCATCGACATCGGCGGCCGCTCCACCGAAATGATCCTGGGCAGCGGCCGCAAGCCGGTGCTGGCCGAGTCCTTCGGCGTGGGCAGCGTGGGCCTGTCGATGCGCTTCTTCGCCGACGGCCGCTACACCGCCGACGCCTTCCGGGCCGCCCAGGTCGCCGCCGGCGCCGAGCTCGAAGAGGCGCTGACGCTGTTCCGCCCCGAGCTCTGGCAGGAGGCCCTGGGCTCGTCGGGCACGGTGGGCGCGGTGTCGCAGATCCTCGCGGCCGCCGGCCAGACCGACGGCCGCATCACGCCCGCGGCGCTGCGCTGGTGCATCGAGCAATGCCTGGCCGCCGGCTCGCAGGACAAACTGCAACTGCCGGGCCTGAAGGACGACCGCCGCCCGGTGGTGGCCGGCGGCCTGTGCATCCTGTACACGCTGCTGACCCAGTTCGGCATCGCCGAGCTGCTGCCCACCAAGGGCGCGCTGCGCCAGGGCGTCATCTTCGACCTGGAGGAGAGGCTGCGCCCCAACGGCCCGCGCGATCCGCGCGCCGGCTCGGTGGCCGAGCTGCAGCAGCGCTTCGGTGTCGACAAGGCGCAGGCCGAACGGGTTGCCGCGCAGGCCGAGCGCCTGTACCGCCAGCTCGAACCCAGGCCCGTGCCCGAGCTGCTGCGCGAGCTGCGCTGGGCCGCGGCCCTGCACGAGATCGGCATGCTGGTCTCCCACCACGACCACCACCGCCACAGCGCCTACCTGATCGGCCATGTGGACGCGCCGGGCTTCTCGACCAGCCAGCTGCAGCGCCTGGCCGCGCTGGCCCTGGGCCAAAGGGGCGGCCTGCGCAAGATCGAGTCACAGCTGGCGGACGTGCGGCTGCTCGATCAGCTGATCGCGCTGCGCCTGGCCGTCATCCTGTGCCATGCGCGCGCGCCGAAGGCGCCCAGCACTCCCCAACTGGCCCGTGCCGGCCGGCAGCTGACGCTGCGCTGCCCCAAGAACTGGTCGACCGATCAGGCGCGCACGCGCTTCCTGCTGAAGGAAGAGGCTGAAGCCTGGGCGCGCACCGGGCTGCTCGATCTGGTGGTCAGCTGAGGCCGGAGCGGCCGGCGCGCTCAGAGTGCGTCCGGCCCCTGCACGGCGTGCAAAGTCACTTCCGGCAGGCCCTCGCGCAGCCGCCAGCGCAGCCACCAGACACCCCCCTTCTTGACGGCCCAGTCCTGCTCCACGCCGGCCAACAGTTGCGCGGCCAGACGGCCCAGCGTGGGCTGGTGGCCGCAGATCAGCACCGGCTCGTTGGCCTTGGGCCAGCGGGCCGCCTCGATGTGGGTGCTGATGGCCGCGTCCGGCGCCAGCGTCGGCACGATGCGCACCTCGCGGCCCAGGGCTTCGGCGGTCTGGCGGCAGCGCAGCGCGGGGCTCACCAGCACCCGGGTCGTCGCCGGCAGCCGGTGATTGAGCCAAGCGGCCATCCGGCGGGCCTGACGCTCGCCCTTGGGCGTCAGCGCACGCTGCAGGTCATCCTGACCCGGCGCGATGACTTCGGCTTCGGCATGGCGCCACAGGATCAGGTCCATCGCCGGCCCTTCATTCGGAGTAGCGCCGCATCAGCGCCTGCTGGGCACTGATGCCGTCGTTGTCGCCGATGCGCGCCGAGCGCCCGTCCGGGCCCAGCTGCCAGGCGTCCTTGCTGTCGTGCAGATAGGGCTGCAGCGCCTCGTCGATGACGCGCTGGCGCAGTTTGGGGTCGAGCACCGGCCAGGCCACCTCGATGCGGCGGAACATATTGCGGCTCATCCAGTCGGCACTGGACAGGTAGAGCGCCTCGCCGGGATCGGTTTCGCTGGCCTCGGCCCAACGGAAATAGCAGACCCGCGAGTGCTCCAGGAAGCGGCCCACCACCGAGCGCACGACGATGTTGTCGCTGACGCCCGGCAGGCCCGGCGGCAGCATGCAGGCGCCGCGCACGATCAGGTCCACCTTGGCGCCGGCCTGCGCGGTGCGCAGCAGCGCATGGATGAGCTCGGCGTCGGTCAAGGCATTGATCTTGACGACCACGCGGGCATGCTTGTAGCCGGCGAGGGCTGCGGCCTCGACCTGGCCGAGCAGTTCGACCATGCGGCTGTGCATATTGAACGGCGCCAGCAGCATGCGGCGCGGCAGCTTGAGCTTGCCCAGAGACGCGAGCTGGCGGAACACCGAATCGGCGTCGGACGTGAGGTCGGCGTCGGCCGTCAGCAGGCCCAGGTCGGTGTACAGGCGTGCCGTCTTGGGGTTGTAGTTGCCGGTCGAGATATGGGCGTAGCGGCGCAGCTTGCCGTTCTCGCGGCGCGTGACCATCAGCAGCTTGGCATGGGTCTTGTAGCCGACGATGCCATAGACGACCTGGGCGCCGACCGCCTCCAGCCGCTCGGCCCAGTTGATGTTGGCCTCTTCGTCGAAACGCGCCTTCAGCTCGACGACGGCCATCACCTCCTTGCCGCGCCGTGCCGCCTCGATCAGCAGGTCCATCAGCTCGGACTTCGCGCCGGTGCGGTAGATGGTCTGCTTGATGACCAGCACCTCGGGGTCATCGACCGCCTCGCGCAGCAGCTGCACCACCGGCTCGAAGCTCTCGAACGGGTGGTGCAGCAGCACATCACCCTTCTTCAGGCGGTCGAAGATCGACTTGTGCCGCGGCAGCCGGCCTGCCGGCCAGGCCGGCTCGAAGGGCGCAAAGCGCAGGCCTGGCGCATCGGTCTGGTCGATCAGCTCGTTCAGGCGCACCAGGTTGACCGGCCCGTTGACGCGGTACAGCGCCGCATTGGGCAGGCCGAACTGCTCGAGCAGAAAGGCCGACAGCTCAGCCGGGCAGCTGTTCACCACCTCCAGCCGCACCGCGCGGCCGAAGTGACGGGTCGTCAGGCCCGAGCGCAGCGCGTGGCGCAGGTTGGCGATCTCCTCCTCGTCCACTTCGAGATCGGAGTCGCGCGTGACGCGGAACTGCGAGAAGGCCTCCACTTTGCGGCCCGGGAACAGTTCCTCCAGATGGGCGCGGATCACGCTGGTCAGCAGCACGAAGGCCTGGCGGCCATCGCCGAGGCTGGCCGGCAGCTTGATGACGCGCGGCAGCACGCGCGGCACCTTGACGATGGCGATGCGGTTGTCGCGGCCGAAGGCATCCTTGCCCGACAGCCGCGCGATGAAATGCAGCGACTTGTTGGCCACCTGCGGAAACGGGTGGGCCGGATCCAGCCCGACCGGCACCAGCAGCGGCCGCACCTCGCGCTCGAAAAACTTCTGCACCCAGCGCCGCTGGGCCTCGTCGCGGTCGGCATGGTTGAGGATGACGATGCGCTCCTTCAGCAGCAGGGGCATGACCTGCTCGTTGAAGACCCGGTACTGCTCGTCGATCAGCGTGTGGGCGGCCCGGCCCACACGGTCCACATCCTGGTTGGTGACGGTGCTGAGCGGGTCACGCGCGGCCTCCAGCATGTCCGCGAAGCGAACCTCGAAGAACTCGTCGAGATTGCTGGACACGATGCAGATATAGCGCAGCCGCTCCAGCAGCGGCACGTCCTCGCGCTGGGCCTGGGCCAGCACCCGGCGGTTGAATTCGAGGATGGCCTGTTCGCGGTTGAGCAGCTTCAGCGGGGTGGGGTCGGTCATGGGCAAAAGTGTATGGACGATTTGGGCGCCCGGCACAGGGCCCCGTTTGGATAATCCCCGTCCATGCATTTGTTGATCCCCCATGCCAGCGCGCTGGACGAGGCCGCGCGCCATGCGCTCTCCGGCTTGCCCCTTCCCCGGCTTGCCGCGCAGTTGGCCCGGCTCAGCCCGGCCGAGACCTGGGGCAGCGACGCCCACTCGCCGCAGCCGCCGCACCAGTTCGCGCTTGCCGCGCTGCGCGGCGAGCCCGCCCCGGCGGCGGCGGCCTGGGCCGTGGAGGCCGGGCCGGAACTCGCCTGGGCCCTGCTGAGCCCGGTGCATCTGGCCGTGGGCAGCGACGGCGTCGACGTGCTGCCGCCAGCGGCGCTGAACTTGTCGGCATCGGACGCCGCCCAGCTCTGCGCGCTGTTGCGCGAGCTGTGGCCCGAGCAGGACGGCTGGCAGTGGCGGCTGCTGGACGCGACGCACTGGGCCCTGGGCCATGCCACGGCGCTGGACGGGCTGCAGGCGGCCAGCATCGAGCGCGTCGCCGGCCGGCCCATCGAGCCCTGGCAGCCGGACAGCCGGCTGCTGCGCCGCTGGCAGAACGAGGCCCAGATGCTGCTCCATGGGCATGCGCTGAACGCAGCGCGCGAGGCGCGCGGCGAACACCCGGTGAATTCGGTCTGGATCGGCGATATCGGCCGCTCCAGCGCCCCCCCGCCCGACCTGACCGTGGACGCACGGCTGACCGAGCCCTTGCTGAGCGGTGACCTCGCCGCCTGGGTCGAGGCCTGGCAGCAGCTGGACGCCGGTCCACTGGCGCAGCCGCTGACCAGCCTGACCCTGGGCGGCGAACGCTTCGCCCGGCGCTTCACGCTGCAGCCGCTGTCGCTGCTCGAAAAGCTCAAGCGCCGCTGGAAGGCGCCGGACGCCGCCGCCGTGCTGGAGGCGCTGTGAGCTCGCCCCGACTGATCGAGCGCGAGGTGCCGCCGCGCACGGCCTGGGCCCTGGAGCAGGCCGGCGTCGCGCCGCTGCTGGCGCGACTGTTCGCGGCGCGCGGCGTGCGCGAGGCCGCCGAGCTGGACGAGGGCCTGGGCCGGCTGCTGCCCCCCGCCGGGCTCAAGGGCCTGGGCGAGGCGGCCAGGCTGTTGGCCGACGCCGTCCAGCAGCGCCAGCGCCTGGTCATCGTCGCCGACTACGACTGCGACGGTGCCACCGCCTGCGCCGTGATGCTGCGCGGCCTGCGCCAGCTCGGCGCGGCGCCCGCACAGCTCGGTTATGTGGTGCCCGACCGCGCGGTGCATGGCTACGGCCTCACGCCGGCCATCGTCGACCTCGCGCTCGCGCAGCGGCCCGACCTGCTGGTGACCGTGGACAACGGCATCGCCAGCGTTGCCGGTGTCGCCCATGCCCGCGCCCAGGGCCTGAGGGTGCTGGTGACCGACCACCACCTGCCGGCCCTGGCAGACGGCGAGGTCGTGCTGCCGCCGGCCGACGCCATCGTCAACCCCAACCAGCCCGGCTGCGGCTTCGAGAGCAAGGCCCTGGCCGGTGTCGGCGTGGCCTTCTATGTGCTGCTGGGCCTGCGGGCCGAACTGCGCAGCCGCGGCGCCCTGCCCGAACCCGAGCCGCGCCTGGACGGCCTGCTCGACCTCGTGGCCCTCGGCACCGTGGCCGACGTCGTGCGGCTCGATGCCAACAACCGCCGCCTTGTCGCCCAGGGGCTCAAGCGCATGCGCGCGGGCCGCGGCCAGCCCGGCGTGATGGCCCTCTTCAGTGCCGCCAAGCGCGATGCCAGCCAGGCCCAGGGCTTCGACCTCGGCTTTGCACTGGGCCCGCGCATCAATGCGGCCGGCCGACTGGCCGACATGACCCTGGGCATCGAGACGCTGACCACCGATGACCCGGTGCGCGCCCTCGAACTCGCCACCCAGCTCGACGCGATCAACCGCGAGCGGCGCGAGATCGAGAGCGGCATGCGGGACCTGGCCGAAGCCAAGCTAGACGCGCTGGTCGACGCGCTGCAGGGCGCCCTGCCGCCGGCGGTCGCGCTGTTCGATGCCGACTTCCACGAAGGCGTGGTCGGCATCGTCGCCTCGCGCATCAAGGACCGCGTCCACCGCCCGACCTTCGTCTTCGCCCGTGGTGCCGACGGCCAGCTCAAGGGATCCGGCCGCTCCATCCCGGGCTTCCATCTGCGCGATGCGCTGGACCTGGTGGCCAAGCGCGAGCCCGACCTGCTGGCCAAGTTCGGCGGCCATGCAATGGCGGCGGGTGCAACACTGGCCGTGGACGATGTACAGCGCTTCGCGCTGGCCCTGGCTCGCGTGGCCGAGGCCTGGCTCAGCGACCAGGACCTGACCCGCACGCTGCGCCACGACGGCGCGCTGCCGCCCGAGGCGGCCACGGCCGAAACCGCCCGCATGCTGGAGGCCCAGGTCTGGGGCCAGGGCTTCGAACCGCCGGTGTTCTGCGACCGCTTCGAGCTGGTCTCGCAGCGGCTGGTGGGCGACAAGCATCTGAAGCTGCGCCTGCGCCAGGCGGGCCGCTTGATCGACGGGATCTGGTTCAACCGGGCCGAAATGCTGCCGGAGCGGGCGCGGCTGGCCTACCGCCTCAGCCTGGACGAATGGCAGGGCCAGCAGCGCGTGCAATACATCGTCGAGGCCTGTGCGCCGGGCTGAGTTGTGACAAATTTGCCCGGGCCCCGAAACAAACGCCCGCGGTCACCGGAATGTCACGCAGGCTTCGAAGAATCTCGTTACGACTTGTCCAGCCGACCCGGGCTCGTCCTGACGCGGAGCCCCACACACCATGCGCGAGCGCGCAAACAATCCGCTGGCCGATGCGCTGGCACGCCTGATAGACCAGCAGGCGTTTGACGTCCATTTTCAGCCGCTGGTCGCCATCGACCGGGCGGACATCTTCGGTTTCGAAGCCCTCACCCGCGGCCCGGCCGACAGCCCGCTGCATTCGCCGCTGGTGCTGTTCGAGACCGCCGCCCGCGAGGGGCGCCTCGTCGAGCTGGAGCGCCTCATCGTGCGGCGCGCGGCCCAGCGCTTCAAGTCGCTGAGCCTGCCCGGTCAGCTCTTCCTCAATGTCACGGCCGACACCCTGCTGACGGCGGGTGAGCATGCCAGCCGCCTGGCCGCTGAGCTGGATGTGCTGGGCCTGCCGACCTCGCGCGTGGTCGTCGAACTGACCGAAACCCGACCGATCGACGATCTGGCCCGCCTCGACGGCTCGCTGCAGGCGCTGCGCTCGCATGGCTTCCGGATCGCGCTGGACGACCTCGGCGAAGGCTTCGCGTCGCTGCGCCGCTGGATGGAGATGCGGCCGGACTTCGTCAAGATCGACCGCCATTTCATCGACGGCATCGCGCAGGAGCCGCTCAAGCAGCAGTTCGTGCGCTCCATCGTCGAGATGGCCGCCACCAGCGGCTGCCAGGTTGTTGCCGAAGGTCTGGAGCAGGAGCCCGACCTGGCCGTGCTGCGCCGCCTGGGCGTGACGATCTGCCAGGGCTATCTGTTCGCGCGCCCGAGCGCCACGCCGCGCGCGCAGCTGCGCACCGAGTGGAGCGGCCGACTCGCCGCCGACGCCCAGCCGCGGCTGCTGCAGAACGACGAGGCACTGCCGGTCGCCCAGGGCGCGATCACGACGGCCGCCCAGCTGGCCCGGCGCGGCCACACGGTGTCGCCGCAGATCAGCGTCAAGGCCGTGGTCGACCTGTTTCGGCTCGACGACCAGCTGCTGGCGCTGCCGGTGCTGGACCCGGCCCAGCGCCCGATCGGCGTGCTGCGCTCCCTGCATGTGATGAAGCGCAGCACCGAGCGCTACTTCATGGACATCTTCGACAAACACAGCTGCGTCGAGCTGATGGACCCCAACCCGCTGGTGTTCGACGTGGCCACGCCGCTGCGTGCGATGAGCGACGCGCTCGCCAACCTGGATGAGCGGCTGCTGACCGACGGCTTCATCGTCACCCGCGACGGCACCTACTTCGGATCGGGGCGCAGTTCCGATCTGCTGAAGGCCGTGTCGGACCTGCAGGTGCATGCCGCGCGCTATGCCAATCCGCTGACGCTGCTGCCCGGCAATGTGCCGATCGACAACCACCTCGAACGTCTGATCGAGCAGGGCGAGACCTTTGCCGCGGTGGTCTGGGACATCGACCATTTCAAGCCCTTCAACGATGTCTACGGCTACCGCATCGGTGACGACATCATCCGGCTCGCGGCGCGGGTGCTGACCCAGGCGGCCGACCCGCAGGTCGATTTCGTCGGCCACATCGGTGGCGATGACTTCCTGATGGTGCTGTGCAGCAGCGACTGGGAGGAGCGGCTGGAGCGGGTGTGCAAGGCCTTCGATGCCGGCGTCCGCAGCTTCTTCTCGCCCGAACATCTGGCCGCCGGTGGCTATGTGACGCTGAACCGGCAGAACCAGCCCAGCTTTCACCCGCTGCCCACCTTCTCGGCCGGCGCCGTGCTGCACCTGCCCGGCAGTTTCGACAGCGCCCGCGCCCTCAGCGCGGCGCTCGCCGAGCCCAAGCGCGTCGTCAAGGGCCGCACGGGCGGCAGCCGCTATTTCGTGGACCGTCGCCAGCCACCCCATCACGGCATTCCCGCCGCAGCCTGAACCTTCGAGCCATGAACCTCCTTCAGTTTTCCGAGCATTGGAGCCTGCGCACGCGGCTCTCGCTGATCACCGTGCTGTCGCTGCTGCTGGGCCTGCTGCCCGGCAGCGCGCTGCTGGCCGACTACATCGAGCAGCTTGGCGTGATCGCCAACGAACGCCAGGCCTTGCCGGTGAATCGGGCCTGGCAGTCGGCGCTGACCGCCTTGCAGGAACAGCGCGGCCTGGCCGCCGAGGCCGTGAGCACGCATCCCGAGCGCAAGCCCGACGCGATCGCCGCAGGCCGCAAGGTGGAGGGGGCGCTACAGGCCGTCGGCCAGGCCCTGGCCGACGAGGCCGGCCTGGCGGGCGGCCTCGGCCCACGCCAGCGCGAGCGACTGAACAGCCTGCGCGAGCACCAGGCGGCCCTCGCCAAGTCCCTGGAGCAGGGCCCGCTGGATGCGGTGCGCCTGATCACCGCCCAGCGCAAGCTGGCCGACGAGATCTTCGATGCGATCACCGAACTGAATGCCGGCACCGGCTTGCTGCTGGACTCCCAGCCCGCCTCCAACTTCGCGATCATTGCCGGCCTGCAGGCCGCGCCGCGGGTGCAGGACGCGCTGTCCGAGCTGGCCGCCTTCGCGCGCTCGGCGCAGGTGGACGACATCGGGCGGGTCGTCGGCGCGCAGACGCGCTACCACGACCATGCGCGTCAGATGATGGAACACCTGCAGCTGGCGATCGAAAGCGACGCCTCGGAGGTTGCGGAAAAGCTCAAGCCCCTGCTCGAATCCGCGCGCCAGCAGCGCAAGAACGTCGACGACACCCTGGCCGCGGCAGCGCAGGACGTCAACTATCCGCTCGACCAGCTCACCGCCAAGCTGATCGAGTCCGCCACCCTTCAGACCCGACTCACCGCCGAGGTGATGGCGGCGCTGGACACCCAGATGGCGGCGCGCGCCGACCATGCCAAGCTGCGCCGCAATGTGCTGGTGGTGCTGCTGCCCACCGCGCTGGCCTTGATGCTCTTCCTCATGGTGCGTTCGATCCGCCAGTTGCTGGTGCCGGTGGCGCAGATGGTCGAGGTCACTGAGGCGATCGCTGCCGGCGACCTGAGCCAGCAGATCCCCAGCGGCCGGCGCGACGAGCTGGGCCGCGTGCTGCGGGCCTTGCAGGACATGCAGCAACGGCTGCGCAGCCTGGTGCAGCGCATCCAGGAGGACGCGGGCAGCATCCGGGTGGCCGTGCAGGAGATCGCCAGCGGCAACCAGGACCTGGCCGGTCGCACCGAACAGGCCGCCGCCCGGCTGCAGCAGACCGCGTCCAATGTGCAGTCCCTGACGCTGGCCGTGCAGCACAGCAGCGAGTCGGCCGCCGATGCCGAGACGCTGGCCAGCTCGGCCGCCGAGGTGGCCGAGCGCGGCGGCCAGGTCGTCGGCAATGTGGTGGGCACGATGAAAGGCATCGAGGACGGCAGCCGCCGCATCGGCGACATCACCGGGCTGATCGATGGCATCGCCTTCCAGACCAATATCCTGGCGCTGAATGCCGCCGTCGAGGCCGCCCGTGCCGGCGACGCCGGCCGCGGCTTCGCGGTGGTGGCCGCCGAGGTGCGGGCCCTGGCCCAGCGCAGCGCGACGGCGGCCCGCGAGATCAAGTCGCTGATCGCCCAGTCGGTCGAGCGCGTCGAGGCCGGCACCCACCAGGCCAACGAGGCCGGCGAAGCGGTGCAGGCCATCCTCGGCAAGGTGCGCGAGATGAGCGCCATCATCCATTCGATGGCCGAGCAGACCCGCGCCGAGGCCGAGCAGACGGCCGAGGTCGGCGAAGCCGTCCAGGCCATCGACGCGATGACCCAGCAGAACGCCGCGCTGGTGGAGCAGGCCGCTGCCTCGGCCGACAGCCTGCGGGCCCAGGCCCAGGGCATGGACGACACGGTCAAGGCCTTCCGTCTCTGAGGCTGGCGGCAGCCCCGACCCTGCGGCGCGCTCGGGCAAGCCGGCCTGAGAGAATCGAGCCGTGGAACTCGATGCCCAGCTCAACGCCGACCTGCACTGCCATTCCGTCGTCTCGGACGGCACGCTGACGCCCGAGGCCCTGGCTGCACGCGCCAAGGCCGGCGGCGTGCAACTTTGGTCGCTGACCGACCACGACGAGATCGGCGGCCAGCAGCGGGCCCTCGAAGCGGCCCGGGCGCAGGGCCTGGCCTATCTGACTGGCACCGAGATCTCGGTGACGTTTGCCGGGCGCGTCGTGCATATCGTCGGCCTGGGCTTCGACCACGAGTCGCCCGAGATGCTCGAAGGCCTGCGCACTACGCGCGGCGGCCGCGAGGCGCGCGCCCGCGAGATGGCGGCCAGCCTGGCCGGCGTCGGCATCGAGGGTGCCTTCGAGGGTGCGCTGCAGTACGTCGGCAACCCGGACCTGATCTCCCGCACCCACTTCGCGCGCTTCCTGGTCGATGCCGGCCACTGCGCCGATGTGCCCGAGGTGTTCCGGCGCTATCTGACCGAAGGCAAACCCGGCTTCGTGCCGCACAAATGGGCGGCGCTGAAGGACGCGGTGGGCTGGATCACCCGCGCCGGCGGCATCGCCGTGATCGCCCACCCGGGGCGCTACGACTTCACGCCGACCGAGGAGTACGCACTGATCACCGAGTTCATCGGCCATGGCGGCCGCGGCATCGAGGTCGTCACCGGCAGCCACACGGCCGCCGAGTTTGCGGAGTACACCGACACGGCCCTCGAATTCGGCCTGCTCGCGTCGCGCGGCTCGGACTTCCACTGCCCCGAGGAGAGCCGGGTCGACCTCGGCGCGCTGCCGCCGCTGGCCAGCCGCCTGACGCCGGTCTGGGCCGAACTGGCGGACCGCATCCACCACTGAGGCAGCGCGGCCGACGGGGGCGTGGCCCCGTCCCTTGGCACGCACAATGCCGCATGGCCCAGCTCTTCGAAGTCCACCCCGACAACCCCCAGCCCCGTTTCCTGCGCCAATGCGCCCAGATGCTGCAGGCCGGTGGCCTGGGGGCGATACCGACCGACTCGAGTTACGCCTTCGTCTGCCGGCTGGACGACAAGGCCGCCGCCGAGGCGCTGCGGCGGGTGCGGGGCGTCGACGACAAGCACCACCTGACGCTGCTGTGCCGTGACCTGTCGGAGCTGGCCGCCTATGCGATGGTGGACAACCGTCAGTACCGGCTGCTCAAGCTGGCCACGCCCGGGCCCTACACCTTCATCCTGCCGGCCACCAAGGAGGTGCCGCGCCGGCTGTCCCACCCCAGCCGGCGCACCATCGGCCTGCGCGTGCCCGACCACAAGGTCACGCAGGAGCTGCTGGCGCTGTTCGGCGAACCGCTGCTGTCGACCACGCTGATCCCACCCGGCGACAGCGAGCCGATGAACGACGCCGCCGACGTCTGTGCGCGGCTGGACCGCCAACTGCAGTTCGTGCTGGACGCGGGTGCCTGCCCGGCCCAGCCCACCACGGTGCTGGACCTCAGCCAGGACGACGAGCCGGTGCTGGTGCGCCAGGGCCGGGGTGATCTGGCGAAGCTGGGGCTGCAGCTGGACTGAAGCGCCGGCAACACCGGGCCCAACTTCGGGTTTGCCCGCAATTCATCCGCCGCGCTTGCAGTTCATCCAGCAGCTGCCGCGCTTGATCGCAGGCCCATGGCGGCGAGCGCGCCCGTTGCCGAAACTGACTCCATCGAACAAGCAATCACGCGGTTCGAAACCCACCGAAACGGAGTCCATCATGAGCATCCACACTGTCTTCACCGCCGCCGTCCTGACCGTCGCCGCCGTCGCCGCCCAGGCTGCCCCGCAAGCCACCGTCAAGCTGGAGCGCGTCGTTGTCACCGGCAAGGCCAGCCGCGAAGTCGCCCAACTGCCCCGCGTCGTTGTGACCGGCACCGCCCAGCGCGAGGTGGCCCAGCTGCCGCGCGTTGTGGTCATCGGCTACAGCGAAGCCACGCTGGCGCGCCAGACCCTGGCAGCGACCAAGTTCAATGCCAAGCGCGGCTGATCCCGGCGTCGTCTGTTTATGCGAATGACGCCTTTTTCCCCCCGCCGTCGAGCCGAGCCGGCAGCGCTGCCCAGCCAGCGTTGCCGACTCGGCTCGATCAGCCTGGGCCACCCGCAGCGCTGAAGCGCTCGATCAGCCGGGCACGATCGAATCCAAGGACGCGCTGACCGCGGACGACGAAGGTCGGCGTGCCCGCGGCGCCCGTCGCCTGGTAGTCGGCCGCGCATGCGGCATCCCGCTCGATGAAGCATTCGCTGAAGGGCACGCCCTCGGCATGCAGCCAGCGCCGGGCGGCCACACAGTAAGGGCAGGTCTCGGACGAGAGCATGCGGATATCGCCAGGACGCGCGCGCTCCGCGAGCCAGCGGCCGTCACGGGCCGACCGATGCTCCCGCCACGCCGATGAAGCCAACGCCGCCACGGCGACAACGACGACCAGCGACAGCGGTGGCAGCTTCATCGCCCGATGCCAACACGGCTCACCGCCGGGCCGACTGTGCGGGGCTGCTGCGGCAGTGGCCTCCGAGCTGCATCCGCGCCCGGCCCGCGCCCGCGCTGCCTGAAGTCAATAGACCTCCGGCACGATGATGTCGTTCGGCACCGGATGGCGGATGTAGTCCTCGCGCCGCTCACGCGCCGGCAGTTCGATGTCGGCGTGCGGCACCTCCTGGTAGGCGATCTGCGACAGCAGGTGGTGGATGCAGTTCAGCCGGGCGCGCTTCTTGTCGTCCGCCGGCACTACCCACCAGGGCGATTCCGGGATGTGGGTGCGTTCCAGCATCACCTCCTTGGCCTTGGTGTACTCCTCCCAGCGACGGCGCGACTCCAGGTCCATCGGGCTGAGCTTCCACTGCTTGAGCGGGTCGTGGATGCGGCCGAGGAAGCGCACGCGCTGCTCGTCGTCGCTGATCGAGAACCAGTACTTGATGAGCTGGATGCCCGAACGCACCAGCATGCGCTCGAACTCCGGCGCCGAACGGAAGAACTCCTCGTACTGCTCGTCGGTGCAGAAGCCCATCACGCGCTCGACGCCGGCGCGGTTGTACCAGCTGCGGTCGAACAGCACGATCTCGCCGGCCGCGGGCAGATGCGACACATAGCGCTGGAAATACCACTGCGTGCGCTCGCGGTCGTTGGGCGCCGGCAGCGCCGCCACGCGGCATACACGTGGGTTCAGGCGCTGCGTGATGCGCTTGATCACGCCGCCCTTGCCGGCCGCGTCGCGCCCTTCGAACAGGATGACGACCTTGTGGCCGGTGTGCACCACCCAGTCCTGCAGCTTCACGAGCTCGCTCTGCAGCCGGATCAGCTCACGGAAATAGTGCTGCCGCTCGCCGGTGGCGTCCCCCGGTGCGTCGTCCAACGACAGCGTGTAGTCGCGGTCCTCGAGCTCCAGCTCGAGCTCCTCATCGAAATCATCCTGAAGGTCGCGGTGAATGCGCTTCACCAGTTCGTCGTCGATCGGGCTCACGGCCTCTCCTGCTGCAAACCGCGAAAGCTAGGCGGCTGACATGGCAGGACCGTGACAAGGATCGACGCCTGCTGAACGCCTCTCGAACATGCCGGTTCGTGCGAGGCTTGACGGATTCGTTTACGTGCGTAATCATTGGTCAACGTTTACAAGCGTAATCATGAAAAGCACAGCCAGCCCCCCACCCATCAGCGACGCCGAGGCCCAGGTCATGCGCGCGCTCTGGCAGCGCGCACCGCAGGCCGCCGATGAGATCGCCGCCGTCCTCGGCCCGCAGCAGGGCTGGGCGCTCGCCACGGTCAAGACACTGCTCAACCGCCTGCTCAAGAAGGGCGCCGTGACCGCCGAGCGTGACGGCCGGCGCTTCCTCTACGCCCCTGCCATCCCGCAGGACGCCTGGGTGTCCGACACCGGCCTGTCGCTGATCGATCGCCTGTTCGGTGGCCGGCTGGCGCCGCTGGTGGCCCAGTTCGCGTCTGAGCGGCGGCTCAAGCCCGATGACATCGAGGCGCTGAAGGCGCTGCTGAAGGCACAGGGCCATGAGTGAGTCGGTGCTCAGCGTGCTGCTGCATCAGGCGCGTCTGCTAAGCCTGGGCATCGTGCTGCTGGCCACCGCGCGCCGCTGGCGAGCCGTTGGGGTAGCTCCCATCCCCTTCTGGAAAGGATTGCCATGTTGAATCGTGCCCATCACCCGCCGCGCCGCCGCGCGGTCTTGCTTGGCTTGGCCATCTTGGGTGTAGCCGGACTGGCCTACTCAGCGCAGGCCGCTTCGCCTGCCCCAGTCGAAGATGGCCTCGTCGAGATCCGCATGACCATCACGCTCAGCAACGGCGAGTCGCGATCACCCCGCGTCATCACCCGGCTCGGCGTGCCCGCCACCGTTGAGTGGGGCTGGGACACACCCGGCGCCAGCGGCGGCTGGGGCATGGTCATCACCGTCAACCGCGAGGCTGACGGCCGCCTGCGCACCTTGACGACCTACCGCGAGGGCTACCCCTTCAAGCCGGTGGAAGGCAGCCACTCGGCCCTGGCCAATTCCGGCGACACCATGGAACTGCTGCGACGCTCGCAGACCGGTGGCCCGGACCTGAAGCTCAGCCGCACCGTCACCCTGCTGCCGGCCGGCTTCAAGATGCCCACCCAGGAATCCAAGCCGCGCGGCTGACGCGGCCACTTGCTCAGGGAGAACCGTGATGAACCGTTTGCTCGAGATCCTGCTCCACCAGACCCTGCTGTTCAGCGCCGCCGTGCTGCTGCTGGCCCTGATGCGCCCGCTGCTGCTGCGCACTCTGGGCGCCGGCGCCACCTATCTGACCTGGCTGCTGGTGCCGCTGCTGATGACCAGCCCGCTATGGCCAGCGCCGGCCACGCCGCTGCTGGCGCCGACGGCCGCGCCGGTCAGGCTGGCAGCACTGGTGAGCCAGGCCCTGCCGGTTGTGACGACCACGCCGGCCTCAACGAGCGCAATGGCGCTGGCCGTCGTGATCGCCTGGGCCGCTGGCGCGCTGGCGATCGCGGCCAGCCTGGTGCAATTGCAGCGCCGGTATCTGGCAGGCCTGCGCCGCGACACCGACGGCCAATGGCTGGCACCCTCCGGCGCCAGTCCCGCCATCGTCGGCATCTGGCCGCAACGCCTGGTGCTGCCGCGAGACTTCGAGCAGCGCTTCGATGCGCCGGCCCGGCAGCTGATGCTGGCCCATGAAGCCGTGCATGCGCGCCGCCACGACAACGCCTGGAACCTGCTCGGCGCCGGGTTGCTGTGCCTGCAATGGTTCAACCCGCTGGCCTGGTGGGCCTGGGGACGGATGCGCGGTGACCAGGAACTGGCCTGCGACGCCGCCGTGCTGATCGCCGAAGCCAGCCCTGCACCGCTGGCAGCCTATGCCGAGGCCATGTTGGCCGCGCATCCGGCCGGGCTGCAACCGGCCCTGGCCAGTGGCTGGGCGGCTCGCCACCCGCTGGTGGAGAGGGTGCGCATGCTGTCGCGCCATCGCAGCGCCCCGCCGTGGCAGCACGCGGCTGCCATGCTGCTGGTGCTGAGCGTGGGCGGCAGCGGCGCGCTGCTGGCCCGTGCGGCTCAGCAAGCTGCGCCGGGGCCGGCTGCGAACGCACCCGTCGGCCAGGGCCTGATCTTCGAGGTGTCTTCGCAACTGGGCCAGAACGGCTGGACGCGACGCACGGTGACCATGCCCGGCGACAACATTTCCATGGCCGGCGGCCCTTGGGGCGTGTTCATGGACGTGATGCAGCCCGCGTCGTGCATGAGGCTGACCCTGCACGGCTTCGAAGACGGCAGCTTCCGCCTGACCGGCCAGGTGCTGGACGAAACCTGTCAGCAGGTGCTCAGCGACTGGCGCGAACTGACGGTCGACGGCAGCGTGGTGCAGTTCAATGCCACGACGCCCGACGGCCCCCTGCAGGCCCATCTGTCGGCACGCCTGTTTGACCCCAAGGACTCGCGCATGCCGGCGCAAATGAGGGCCGAGCTCGAAGCCTCGCAGCCGTTGAGCCCGGCACAGAAGCAACTGCAGGCGCAGCAGCGCGAACGCATGGCCGAACTGCACCGCTCACAAGAGGCGCAGGACCGCGCCTGGCGCGCGGCCCGAGAGGGTCAATCCCCCTCAAACTGATACCTGAGTGGGTTCAGACCGCCGCCGTGACGACGATCTCGACCTTCCACTCCGGCCGGGCCAGGCCGGCGATGACGGTGGCGCGTGGCGGCGTGTGGCCGGCGGGCACCCAGGCGTCCCAGGCGGCGTTCATGCCCGCGAAGTCGGCGCGGTCGGCCAGGAAGATCTGGGCCATCAGCAAGCGCGACTTGTCGGTGCCGGCGCGGGCCAGCAGCGTGTCGATGGCGGCCAGCACCTGCGTCGTCTGGCCGGTGATGTCGGCGCTCGCGTCCTCGGGCACCTGGCCGGCGAGGTAGGCCACGCCGTGGTGAACCGCCATCTCCGACAGGCGGGCGCCAACGTCGAAACGTTTAATGTCTTGCTTGCTCATGGCTCACTTCTTTCGGGAGGGGTGGTGGTGCGAATGGCCGGCCGGCTTGGGGCCGGTGCCGTGCGGATGCTTCTTGCTGGTGCCCGGGGCCGGCGTGGCGCCGGCGGCCTTGGCGCCGAGCTTGCTCTCGGTGCCGGCCAGCAGCTTCTTGATGTTGGCCTGGTGGCGCCACACCAGCAGCAGCCCCATGATGATGAGGGCCAGGGCCTCGGGGCCCGCTTCCCAAATGAGCAACTGAAGCATCGGCGCCAGCGTGGCCGCCACGATGGCCGCCAGCGACGAGTAGCGCGTGACGGCCGCCACGGCGATCCAGGTCGCCAGCGTCGCCGCGCCCAGCAGCGGGTTCAGGCCAAAGATGACGCCGGCCGCGGTGGCCACACCCTTCCCGCCCTCGAACTTGAAGAACACCGGCCACAAGTGGCCCAGGAAGGCCGCGATGCCCACCAGGGCCATCGTGCCCTCGGCGAGGCCGTAGGGCCCGCCCCAGAGCTTCACGGCGAGCACGGGCAGGTAGCCCTTGAGAGCATCGAACACCAGGGTCAGCAGCGCGGCCGCCTTGTTGCCTGAGCGCAGCACATTGGTCGCACCCGGGTTGCCCGAGCCGTAGGAGCGCGGGTCGGACAGGCCCATGGCGCGGCTGACGATGACGGCAAAGGACAGCGAGCCGACGAGGTAGGCGGCCAGCGCCGCGAGCAGGGGAAAGAGGGTCTCTTGCATGCCGTCATTGTCCGTTGGCGCAGTGCACCGGCCGCGCGGCCAGCAGCTCCGTGAGAACCCGGGGCGCGATGCCCACCAGGTAGCCGCGCCGCCCGCCGTTGATGCAGATCTTCGGCAGCTCGAGGATGCTGGCCTCGACGAACACCGGCATCGCCTTGCGCACGCCGAACGGCGAGGTGCCGCCGACCTGGTAGCCGCTGTGGCGCTGCGCCACCTCGGGCTTGCAGGGCTCGACCTTCTTGCACGGGATCTGCCGGGCCAGCTCCTTGAGGCTGACGGTGCAGTCGCCGTGCATCAGCACGATCAGCGGCTCGGCCTTCTCGTCCTGCATCACCAGGGTCTTCACGACCGCATGCTCCTCCACCCCCAACTGGCGCGAAGACTCGGCCGTGCCGCCGTGCTCCACGTAGTCGTAGACATGCTCCGTGAATGCCACCCCGGCGCGCTTGAGCATCTGCGTGGCGGGGGTTTCGCTGACATGGCTCGGCTTCTTGCTCATCGGCGCATTCTCGGGGAGGTGAATGATGCCGTCCCACAGCATTCATTTATTGTTTTACAGTAAGTTTTTCTTGTTTCGCAAAGTCCAAAATGCCGAACTCCTTTTCCGCCGACGGCCTCAAGCGCATCCGGCGCCTGGCCTGGGCCGTGCGGTCGCTGTGCCTGCTGGGCGTGGTGGTGATCGGCACCCTGCCGTTCATCTTCTGGGCCCAGCCCGACTGGGTGGCCGACGTGGCGTCCAGGCTGTGGGCCGTCAACAAGCTGCAGCTGGACCTCGGCCCACGCCTGTGGGGGCTGGCCGCCTCCCTGCTGCCGACCTCGGTGAGCCTGTTCGCGCTGTGGCAGATGTGGTCCTTGTTCGGCTGCTTTGCCCAGGGCGAGCTGCTGACGCGCCGCCCCGCCCAGCATCTGCGCCGGCTGGGCCTGGGCATGTGCGCGTTGGCAGCCGCACAGCCGCTGGGCCAGACCCTCGTCGTGCTGGCCCTGACCTGGGGCAACCCCAAGGGCGAGCGCCAGCTGGTGTTCGGCCTGTCCGGCGACCACTACCTCGCGCTGCTGTTCGGGCTGCTGCTGCTGGCCTTGGCCCAGGTGCTGCACGAGGCCGCGCGCGTGGCCGACGAGAACGCGGAGTTCGTCTGATGCCTATCGTCGTGACGCTGGACGTCATGCTCGCGCGCCGCAAGATGCGCTCGCGCGAGCTGGCCGAACGCGTGGGCATCACCGAAGCCAACCTCTCGCTGCTCAAGAGCGGCAAGGTGCGCGGCGTGCGCTTCGACACGCTGGCGCGGATCTGCGACGCCCTGCAATGCCAGCCCGGCGACCTGCTGGCCTGGGAACCCGGCCCCGAACCCCTCACCCCCGACAGCCCCACGCCATGAAGCCCCTGCCCTCCCGCCTGGCCGCCGCCTTGAGCCTGGCCGTCGCCTGCGCCTGCCTTCCGAGGGCCGGCGCGCAGACCCCGACCGAGTCGCTGCCCGCGGTGAAGACCGAGCTCAAGCGCGACGCCGACGTGCTGCCCTACGGCCGCATCAACGAACTGCTCAGCAAGCTGCGCGAGCACGGCGAAGGCCTGTTCCGGATGGACTTCAAGGTCAACATCGAGAAGACCAAGCTGCCGCTGGCCGAGCTGCGCATGGTGGTGCGCAGCGACGATGCCGACTACCCGCTGCCCATCGCAGCGGACGGCCGCTTCGAGCTGCCCATCCTGCCGCAAGCCGAAGCCAAGACCGCCGACCTCGCCACCAACGCGCGCAAGGACCAGGTCGCCATCGCGGGCACGCTGCAGCTGACGCTGCCGCCCGAGCAGCTAACCATGGCCCAGGTGCGGCAGGTCATGCGCGTGGCCCGCACGCTGCGCGAGGAACTGCTGCCCTGGTATCTGCGCTGGCTGTTCCCGCGCATCGAGGCGGTGCGCGTCTGCAGCGCCACGCCGGGCTGGGAGCTTGAATGGCGCGAGGACGGCCAGTTGCTGGGCCTGCCGCTGCCAGTGGCCGCCGGCGAGCGCGACCCCGAGGCCAACAAGAACGAAAAAGGCCGGCCCTGCACCCTGCTGACCGGCCAGGAACGCTGGCCCGATGCCGCGCGGCTGATCGCGCCGCCCGGCACCCGGCTGTCCGTCAAGTTTCAAGGCCGGTGAACTCGCGCTGGGCCGCCCGCGGCGCCGTCGTCGCGCTGCACCTCGCACTGCTGGCCGCGCTGTGGCTGCAGAGCCCCGCCACGCCGCCGCGCACGCCGGCCGCGCCCCTGAGCACCGTCTGGCTGCTACCGGTTCCCGCCGCGCGCGCCCTGCGCCCAGCGCCGGCACCACCCGCGCCGGCGGCGCGGCCCGAGCGGCCGCCGCCGCAGCCGCCTCGCCCCCAGGCACGGTCCGACACCGCCCCTGCTGCCACCGCGCCCGCGGCCGAACCCCCGGTCGCTGAAGCCGCTGCCACCGCGGTACCGCCGGCAGCGGCGGCCACCGAGCCGCCACGCAGCGCACTGCGCCTGACGCTGCCGCCGGGCTATGCCGCCTCGACGGCCGCCGCCCGCAACCCGGCACTGAGCGACCCGCGCAGCAACACCGGCCGGCCCACGCTGGAAGACCGCATCGCCGCGGTCACCGGCGGCGCCGGTGCCTGGGTGGAGGAAAACGTGCCCGACAACCGCGCCGAGGCCGTCGGCGCCCAGGGCGACCACCGCAGCGTCTTCCGCCGCGGCGACACCTGCGTCGAGGTGTTCCGCTCCCGCATCACCGACACCGACCCCTTCAACGGCAACGTCGCGCCGCGCACCGTGAAGATGCTGGGCAAGCCCTACAAGTGCAAGTGAGGCCTGGCGCTGGCGGGGGCGGGGCTCGTTGGGAGCGGTTCTAGCCACGTGCCTGCGAGGCGCCGAGCGGGTTCAATGGCAGCGCGTGTACTTGGCGTGGGCGAGCCGCGTGAGCAGCACCTGAGCGGACCGCGGCTGTTCACGGATCATGGACCAACTGCCTTGACGGACAGCTTCCGACCCAAGGCCGAAGCTGAGGACATTAAGGTCTGATGCTGAGCAGCGGACGTTCGGCTGGAGCATCAATGCGACGGATGAAGCCGCGTAAAAGTGCGGGTCTGCGTGTCAACGGAATAGACGCTGTCCACGGAACAAGTGCTCAGTGAGTTCACCGCGCCATTCTTTTGGTAGAGGACCCGTCGCTGTCCGACAGCCACCCGGACCCCGCATGTACAGCACAAGACGCGTGTATCCGTTTCAACCGTCATCCCGGGCCGGCTGCTGCCTTTCCAACTTCGAACGACGCTCCATAGCACGACCTGACGCACGTTGAATTCAGCTTCAGCGTCCTGATCCTGAACCACCGGAGATAGGAATCGAGCTTCAAACTCAGCGCGATCAACCCGTCTTCCGTTGATTGAATAAACCTCGTCGATTGCCATCGCCTCGGCCAATACAACCGTGTCCGCGGTCGACCAGGATCGCCGCACAGCCTGGTGGGCTGGCTCGGGCGGCCCACATGAACAGGCTCGCGCGGCGCTCATCGTTGAACACAGAACTACCGCAGCGACGATGTGTTTCACGTCAGGATCCCCTGTTGCGCTGTCGCCGTACGGACAGGTTCGGACTTTCAACGAGGACTCTGAAGGACGGCATAGCGCATCAGCCTACCGGAATTTGGTCGTTCATCTATGGCAGCTCATGGCCGGGAGCTGAGTTCCCGTCGGTTCATGCAACCGTGAACTCGAGTCCCCCTACACAATTCTGCTCATGCGCTTCGCTCTGCCGATCCCGTTCGACATCCCTGACGACATTTGGCACGCCGCTGGGATAGCAGCGTGGCAACCCTCCGCTCGGGCTTACTCCGCCACTGCGTATCGCGACGCGATCTCCGGTCGACCACATGAGGATCTGCCGATAGAACTGGTGCCGATTGGCCGCATCGAGCCGCCCCGGAATAACGGCGTCGCCCGATTTCTCGCAAACGACAGGCTGCTGCGCGTTCTACAGGGGTTTGTCGAAGGAGTGCCATTGCCCGCCGTCCTCGGCCAGCGGCCTGGCGATGATCCAACGACCGACATTCAACTCGTGGATGGCGCGCATCGCTTCTACGCATCCGCGGCTGCCGGGTTTACATGCCTCCCCGTGGCGATCCGGCCGTTCTGGAATTTTTGACCAGTGCGGCCTCTGCCTTGATTGAGGAGACTCGAATCACAGGTCTCTACCATGATGTCTCGCCGAGCTAACGAGATCGAAGTGCCTGACTGCGGCCGTTCATGACCGGCAGCTCCTGGCCGATCGCCGCCCCATCCCATCAGCCTGACCGCCAGCCATCGTTGCGCGGCCGGCCCGATAGCGAGCCGCGGCACAACACCGATCTCCGCCCGGTTCGCCCCTACGCCGCCGCCCTCGCCTGCTCCCGCAGCCGCAGCACCCGCCGCTGCACCTTGCCGGTGGTGGTCATCGGCAGCGCGTCGATGAACTCGATCTCCTTCGGGTACTCGTAGGGCGCCAGCCGCGCCTTCACGTGGCCCTGCAGGGCCTCGACGAGGGCATCGCTGGCCACCTGCCCGTCGGCCAGCACCACATAGGCCTTGACCAGCGCGCCGCGTTCGGCATCAGGCTTGGGCACGACGGCGGCGTTGGCCACGGCCGGGTGCTTGAGCAGGCAGTTCTCGATCTCGCCCGGGCCGATGCGGTAGCCCGCGCTCTTGAAGACGTCGTCGGCCCGGCCCTCGTACCAGAGCGTGCCGTCGGCGTCCATGCGGGCCAGGTCGCCGGTGAGGCACCAGCTGTCGGCCGGGTCGCCGGTGAACTTGCTGCGGGTGGCGGCGACGTTGTTCCAGTAGCCGAGGAAGAACACGGGGTCCGGGTCGCCGTGGCGGTCGCGCGCGTGCACCGCGACCTCGCCCACCTCACCCGGCGCGCATTCGCGGCCCTGGTCGTCGATCACCGCCACACGATGGCCCGGGTAGGCGCGGCCCATGCTGCCCGGCCGGGCCGGCCACAGGGCCTGGCAGTTGCCGACGACGTAGTTCATCTCGGTCTGGCCGAACATCTCGTTGACCGGCACGCCCAGCGCATCGCGGCACCAGGTGAACACCGCGTCGCCCACCGCCTCGCCCGCGCTCATCAGCGCGCGCAGCTTCAGGCGGTGGCGCTGCGGCCGGGGCTCGGCCTTCATCATGGCCTTGAGCGCGGTCGGGAACAGGAAGGCGTGGGTGATTCCGTAGGCCACCATCAGCTCGAAGGCCTTGGCCGCCGAGAAGCGCCCCTGCCAGGCGACGATGGGGCGGCCGAAGTAGAGCGTGGGCAGCAGCGCGTCCATCAGGCCGCCGGTCCAGGCCCAGTCGGCGGGGCTCCAGAACACGGCGTCGCTCGGCCGGCTCGGGTCGAACGGGTCGAAGCCGAACCAGTTCTGGCTGGCGACAAAGCCGCTCAGGTTGCCGATGAGTGCGCGCTGCGGGATCAGCGCGCCCTTGGGGTTGCCGGTGGTGCCGCTGGTGTAGATCAGGATGGCCGGGTCAGCCGCCTGGGTGGCCACGGGCTTGAAGCTCGCGGCCTCGGCCTGGATGGCCTGCATCCAGGGCAGTTCGTCGCAGTCCACCGGGCATTCGCCGACGACGAGGATGCGGCGCAGTGCCGGGCAACGCGGCTTGACCTCGCGCAGCGCCGGCAATGCCTCGCAGGCGGCGATGGCGAGCACGGCACCGCTGTCCTGCAACCGGAACTCCAGCGCCTCGGCGCCGAACAGCATGGACAGGGGCATGGCCACCGCGCCGATCTGCTGGATGGCGATGTGGGCCACGGCCGTCTCGAAGCGCTGCGGCAGCACGATGGCCACCCGGTGGCCGCGGCGCACACCCTGGGCCAGCAGCGCGTTCGACAGGCGGTTGGCCGCGCGCTGCAACTGCGCATAGCTGTACTGCGCGCGGCAGCCGCTCTCGCTGTCGAAGTAGATCGCCGTGGCCTTGGGCGTGGCGCGCGCCCAGCGGCCGCAGCAGGCCTCGGCGATGTTGAAGTCGTCTGGCACCTGCCAGCGGAAGGCGGCGTGCAACTGCGCGTAAAGGTCTGCCGCCATCGGGGCCCCGGGACTGTGAACTAGGGGGGCGATGCTAGCCAGCGCGGCCGGCCGTGGCCTCATGGATTGCCCGGAGGCTGGGCGCGGCGCGGGCCGCGCGCTGCGGGTTCAGAGCCCCAGCCAGGCCGAGGGCGACCACATGCTCGGGCGGTCGCCATCGGCATAGCGCTCCAGCGCATCGCCGGTGAGGCGGCAGATGCGCCAGTCGGGCAGCACCTCGGCGCCGAGCTTCTCGTAGAAGCGGATGGCGTCCTCGTTCCAGTTCAGCACGGTCCAGTCGAAGCGGCCATAGCCGCGTTCGCAGGCCAGCTGGGCCAGTGCGATCAGCAGCGCCTTGCCCAGCCCGCTGCGGCGGTGCGCCGGGCGCACATACAGGTCTTCCAGGTAGAGGCCCGGCTTGGCCAGGAAGGTCGAGAAGTTGGTGTAGAACAGCGCGAAGGCGACCACCTCGCCACCGATCTCGCCGACCAGGCATTCCGCGACCGGGTCGTCGCCGAACAGATGCGGCTCCAGCCGGTCGGGCGTGACCTCGAGCAGATGCGTGAGCTGCTCGAACTCGGCCAGTTCGCTGATGAGTTGGACGATGGTGTTCAGGTCGCGCAGCTCGGCGGGACGGATGTCGTGGCGGGATGCAGGCATGCCCTCCATTGTGAGCGGACCACCGTGTCCTACAGTGCGGATATGCCCGGTATCTACACCCCAAGTCGGCCGCATCGCAACGAGTTTCTGAGCCTTCGCGGCCTGCGTCATCACCTCCTGCGCTGGGGCGAAGCCTGCCCCGGCCGGCCGCCCCTGGTGCTGCTGCACGGCTGGATGGATGTCGGCGCGTCCTTCCAGTTCGTCGTCGACGCGCTGGCTGGCGACCGCGAGGTCATCGCCCTCGACTGGCGCGGCTTCGGCCTGAGCGAGGCCAGTGGCGCCGGCTGCTACTGGTTCCCGGACTACCTCGCCGATCTCGACGCCCTGCTCGACGCGGTCAGCCCCAGCGCCCCGGTGGACCTGCTCGGCCACAGCATGGGCGGCAATGTCGTGATGAGCTATGCCGGCGTGCGGCCGCAGCGCATCCGGCGGCTGGTGAACCTCGAAGGCTTTGGCCTGCCCGAGGTGTCACCCGCTGCTGCGCCCGAGCGGCTCGTCAAATGGCTGGACGAGTTGAAGCACCCACCGGGCCTGCGCCCCTACGCGACGCAGGCCGAGGTGGCCGAGCGGCTGATGAAGAACAACCCGCGGCTGTCGGCCGAAAAGGCCGCCTGGCTGGCGGGCCACTGGGCGCGCGAGACCGCCGAGGGCTACCTGCTGAACGCCGACCCGGCCCACAAGCTGGCCAACCCGGTGCTCTACCGCAAGGCCGAGGTGCTGGCCTGCTGGCAGCGCATCGCCGCGCCGACGCTGTGGGTGGAGGGCAGCGACGACCAGCTCAGCCGCTTCTGGGGCCAGCGTTTCCCGCGCGAGGACTTCGAGGCCCGGCTGGCCGTGGTGCCACAGCTGGAGCGCTGCGTGATCGCCGACGCCGGCCACATGCTGCACCACGACCAGCCCGAGGCGCTGGCCGCGCGGCTCAGCGCGTTTCTGGCGGGCTGACGCGGGCGGCCTCGTCGAGCCGGCGCATGCGCCAGGCGTAGACGATGACGATGGCGCAAAAGGCCAGCAACGCTCCCTGCGAGGCCCACCAGTAGGCCAACGGCCAGCCGAACAGTTCGAAGCTGAGCTCCCGCGCGAAGAACACCGGCAAGAAGGCCGTCACGCCCCAGGCCAGCAGCAGCCAGCCGGTGAGCCGGCGCGTGCGGCGCCAGTAGTCGCCGGCGGGCTCAGTCATTCAGCAGCCCCCACTGCGCCAGCATGAAGCCGAAGGTGCGCGCGGTTTCGCGCAGCGCATCGAAGCGGCCCGAGGCGCCGCCATGGCCGGCCGTCATGTTGATGTCGAACAGCACCGGGGCGCCGCCGGTGTTCACGGTGCGCAGCTTGGCGACGTATTTGGCGGCCTCCCAGTAGGGCACCTGGCTGTCGTTGATGGCCGTCTTGGCCAGCACCGCCGGGTAGGCCGCGGGCCGGAGGTTGTCGTAGGGGCTGTAGGCCCGCATCCACGCGTACTCGTCGGCCTTGTTCGGGTTGCCCCACTCGATGTATTCCTCGGTCGTCAGCGGCAGCGTGGCGTCGAGCATGGTGTTGATCACGTCGACAAATGGCACCTGGGCGACCACGGCCTTGAACAGGTCCGGCCGCAGGTTGGTGACCGCGCCCATCAACAGGCCGCCGGCGCTGCCGCCCTGGATCACGAGCTGGCGCGGCTCGGTGTAGCCGCGGTCCACCAGGCCCTGGGCGCAGGCGATGAAGTCGGTGAAGGTGTTCATCTTCTTGGCCAGCTTGCCGTCCAGATACCACTGACGGCCCAGGTCACCACCGCCGCGGATGTGGGCGATGGCGAAGATCACACCCCGGTCCAGCAGCGACAGCCGGGTGCTGGAGAAGCGCGGGTCGGTCGGGATGCCGTAGCTGCCGTAGCCATAGAGCAGCAGCGGCTGCGGGCCGGGGCGGCGCTTGTCCTTGCGGTAGACCAGGCTGATCGGCACGCGGGTGCCATCCGGCGCCGACACCCACAGCCGCTCGCTGGCGTAGAGGCTGGCGTCGTAGCCGCCCTGCACCGGCTGCACCTTCAGCAGCGTCAATTGGCCGGTGGCGAGGTCGGCCTCGTAGGTGCTCGGCGGTGTGGTGAGCGAGTTGTAGGCGAAGCGCACGCGAGGGGCGTCGAACTCGCGCTGCTCGGCCAGCGTGGCGCCGTAGGCCAGCTCCTGGAAGCCGATGTCGCGCGGCGCGCCACCCGCGAGCGGGAAGACGCGCAGCTTGATCGACCCGCCTTCACGCACCTGGGCCACCGCGTGGGTCTTGAAGGCGACCGCGCCCTCCACCATCGCGTCCGGCCGGTGGGCGATCAGCTCGCGCCCGGCCTTCAGGTCGGCCGGCGTGAGCACGGGCCCACGGCCCGGCTTCATCGCCAGGCGCAGCAGCCGGAAGTTGACGCCGCGGTCGTTGACGCGCAGCAGCAGCTCGCGGCCGAAGGGCGTGATGTCGTACTCCTGGCCGGTGCGGCGCGGCAGCACCTCGCGCCAGGTGCCCTCGGGGCGGTCGGCCGGCAGCACGCGCCAGTCCTGGGTGTCCTTGGCGATGGCGCCCAGCATCAGCGTGCGTCCGTCCAGCGACTTGGCCACCACCAGGTTGAAGAGCTCGTTCGGTTCCTCGTGCACCAGCACGTCCGGCCCCGCGCCGCCGGCCTGATGGCGCCAGAGCTGGTGGGAGCGCCGGGCCTCGTTGTGCCGGATGTAGAACAGCGTGCGGCTGTCCGCCGCCCAGACAAAGCTGTCCGCATGCGGGGTGGAGGCGACCACGCGGTCCTCGCCGCTCGCGATGTCGCGGAGGTGGAGCTCGAAATCGCGCGCACCGGTGGCGTCCACGCCATAGGCCAGCCAGCGGTCGTCCGGGCTGACGGCCAGGCCATTCAGATTGACGAATTTGCGCGTCTTGGCCAGTTCGTTCATGTCCACCAGCAGCTGCTCGGGCGCCTGCGGGTCGTCATGGCGGTCCGCCCCGGCCGCGGCCCGGCGGAAGAACACCGGGTACTGCTGGCCTTCCAGCGTGCGGGAGGCGTACCAATAGGCGCCGCGGCGCTGCGGCACGCTCTGGTCGCGCTGCTGCACCCGGCCCTTCATCTCCTCGAAGAGCTTGTTTATCGCCGCCTCGTGGGGCTTGAACCAGGCGTCGGCATGGGCGGCTTCGGCCTGCAGATGGGCCTGCACCTCGGGGTTGTCCTTCTCGCGCAGCCAGAAGTAGTCGTCGATGCGGCGGTCGCCGTGCACGCTCACGTCGCGCGGCTTCTTGGCCGCGGCCGGCGCGACAACGGGATCGGCCGCCAGCGCTGAGGCACCAGCCCCCATCAGTGCGGCGGCCACGGCCCCCAGGGCCAGCGCACGCCGAGGAATCCACCAGGTCATACGAACCGTCCTCACGCCGGTCGCCGCCCTCGGCAGCCCACCCCCGGCCAGCCGCGAGTGTGCCTGCTCGCCATGCGAAAATCGCGCGCTTTTGAACCGCCGTGCCCGCCATGGACATCGAACACATCAACCAAATCGGCAACAGCCTGGCCGACCTCGCAGCGCGCACCGACGCGCTAAGGGGGTATCTTTGACTTCGACCGCAAGGCGCTGCGCCTGAACGAAGTCAACGCCGCGCTGGAGAACCCCAACGTCTGGAACGACCCCAAGCGCGCCCAGGAGCTCGGCAAGGAAAAGCGCCAGCTCGAAACGGTGGTCGACACCATCAAGCAGCTGACCTCCTCGCTGGCTGACAACGCCGAGCTCTTCGCGATGAGCCGCGAAGACGGCGACGAGGCCGGCATGCTGGCGATCGAGGAAGACGCCAAGGCGCTGCAGGCCAAGGTCGAAGAGCTGGAATTCCGCCGGATGTTCAACAACCCGGCCGACCCGAGCAACTGCTTCATCGACATCCAGGCCGGCGCCGGCGGCACCGAGGCCTGCGACTGGGCCGGCATGCTGTTGCGCCAGTACCTGAAGTACTGCGAGCGCAAGGGCTTCAAGGCCACGCTGGAAGACGAAACGCCCGGCGACGTGGCCGGCATCAAGAGCGCGACGATCAAGGTGGAGGGCGAGTACGCCTTCGGCCTGCTGCGCACCGAGACCGGCGTGCACCGCCTGGTGCGCAAGAGCCCGTTCGACAGCTCCGGCGGCCGCCACACCTCGTTCGCGTCGCTGTTCGTCTACCCGGAAGTCGACGACTCGATCGAGATCGACATCAACCCGGCCGATGTGCGCACCGACACCTTCCGCGCCAGCGGCGCCGGCGGCCAGCACATCAACAAGACCGACTCGGCGGTGCGGCTGACGCACATCCCGACCGGCATCGTGGTGCAGTGCCAGGACGGCCGCAGCCAGCACAGCAACCGCGACGTCGCCTGGCGCCGCCTGCGCTCGCGGCTGTACGACCACGAGATGAAGAAGCGCATGGAAGAGCAACAGAAGCTGGAGGACACCAAGACCGACGTCGGTTGGGGCCACCAGATCCGCTCCTACGTGCTGGACCAGAGCCGCATCAAGGACCTGCGCACCAACTACGAGACCTCGGCGACGCAGAAGGTGCTCGACGGCGACCTGGATGCCTTCATCCAGGAATCGCTGAAGCAGGGCGTCTGATGAAGATGGGCTTCGCCCTGGCCATGGCCGTCGCGATCACGGGCCAGGTGCTCTACCACTTCATGCAAAAGCAGATGCCACCGGGCGCCCACCCGGTGCTGGCGCTGATGGGCTTCTACCTTGCGGCAGCGCTGCTCAGCCTGCCGCTGTTCCTGCTGTTCCCGCTCACCACGCCACTGACGCAGGCCGCCAGCGAACTCGGCGGCGCCGTGTGGGGCGTGGCGGCGGCCATCGTGCTGATCGAGCTGGGCTTTCTGCTGGCCTACCGGGCCGGCGGCAGTCTGTCCAGTGCCTTTGTGCTGTCGGCCGCGGCGGTGGCCACGGCCCTGCTGCTGATCGGCCTGGCCGTCTTCAAGGAGGCCGTGAGCCTCAAGCAACTGGCCGGCCTGGCCCTGTGCCTGGCCGGCATCTGGCTGCTGTCGGGCAACCGCCCAGCCCATTGATTTTTCTGACCTCTCCCGACCATTCCCACAAGGACTCCCCATGCGTGAAGGCACTGCTCCCCTGATCCAGCGCCTGGACTACCAGCCCCCGGCCTACTGGATCCGCAAGGTCGACCTGGTTTTTGACCTCGACCCGGCCAAGACCCTGGTCACCAGCAAGCTGCAGATTGAACGCAACCACGCCGTGCCCCACGGCCCGCTGCGCCTGCACGGCGAGGAACTGAACCTGCTGCGCGTGCTGATCGACGGCAACAGCGTGTCCTTCCGCCAGGAAGGGCACGAGCTCGTGATCGAGAGCGCGCCCGATGCCGACTTCACGCTCGAGATCCGCAACACCACCTGCCCCGAGAAGAACACCGCGCTGTCGGGCCTCTACACCTCGGGCGGCAGCTTCTTCACGCAGTGCGAGGCCGAAGGCTTCCGCCGCATCACCTATTTCCTGGACCGGCCGGATGTGATGGCCGTCTACACGGTCACGCTGCGCGCGGACAAGACGCGCTTCCCCATCCTGCTGGCCAACGGCAACCTGGTGGACAGCGGAGACCTGGACAACGGCCGCCACTTCGCGGTCTGGAGCGATCCTTTCCCCAAGCCCAGCTATCTATTCGCCGTCGTCGCGGGCGACCTGGTCAGCCGCGAGCAGCGCATCCGCACCCGCGCCGGCAAGGACCACCTGCTGCAGGTCTACGTGCGGCGCGGTGACCTGGAGAAGACCGAGCATGCGATGAACAGCCTCATCGCCTCCATCGTCTGGGACGAGGCCCGGTTCGGGCTGCCACTGGACCTGGAGCGCTTCATGGTGGTCGGCGTGTCCGACTTCAACATGGGCGCCATGGAGAACAAGGGCCTGAACATCTTCAACACCAGCGCCCTGCTCGCCTCCCCCGCCACGGCCACCGACGCCGACTTCCACCGCATCGAGTCCATCGTCGCCCACGAGTACTTCCACAACTGGACCGGCAACCGCGTGACCTGCCGCGACTGGTTCCAGCTGTCGCTGAAGGAAGGCCTGACGGTGTTCCGCGACCAGGAATTCAGCATGGACATGGCCGGCAGCCCGTCGGCCCGGGCGGTGTGCCGCATCCAGGACGTGCGCCAGCTGCGCGCGCTGCAATTCCCCGAGGACAGCGGCGCCATGGCCCACCCGGTGCGCCCGGACAGCTACAGCGAGATCAACAACTTCTACACCGCCACCGTCTACGAGAAGGGCTCGGAGGTGGTGCGGATGTACCAGACCCTGGTCGGGCGCGCCGGCTTCGAGGCCGGCATGAAGCTCTACTTCGAGCGCCACGACGGCCAGGCCGTGACCTGCGACGACTTCGCCCAGGCCATCGCCGACGCCAACCCCGGCTCGGCGCTCGCCACGCGGCTGGAGGCCTTCAAGCGCTGGTATTCGCAGGCCGGCACGCCGCGCGTCACGGCCCGCGGCGAGCACGACGCCGCCGCCCGCAGCTACACCCTGCGCTTCACGCAGCACACGCCCGCCACGCCGGGCCAGGCCGACAAGCAGCCGCAGGTCATCCCCATCGTGATGGGCCTGCTGGACCGCCATGGCGCGCCGCTGGCGCTGAACGCCGCCGGCGACACCGAGACCGTGCTGGTGCTGGACCAGACCGAACAGACCTTCGTCTTCGAGAACATCGACAACGAGCCGGTGCCGTCGCTGCTGCGCGGCTTCTCGGCCCCGGTGGTGCTGGACGACGGCCTGTCCGACGCCGCGCTGCTGGTGCTGATGCGCCACGACAGCGACCCGTTCAACCGCTGGGAAGCCGGCCAGCGCCTGGCGCTGAACCGCATCCTCGCCGCGCTGCGGGCCGGCCAGCCGCTGCAGCTCAGCAATGCCTTCATCGAGGCGATGCGCGGGGTGCTGAATCACCCCGAACTGGACCCGGCCTTCAAGGAATTGGCCCTCACGCTGCCCGGCGAGAGCTATATCGCCGAACAGCTGGACGTGGTCGACCCGCAGGCCATCCACGCTGCCGTGATGGCCGCGCAGACCCAGCTCGCCGCGGCACTCCGCGACGACTGGGCCGCCGCGTTCGAGGCGCATCAGGTCCAGGGCGGCTACAGGCCCGACCCGGTCTCCTCCGGCAAGCGCGCGCTGGCCAATCTGGCGCTGTCGATGCTGGTGCTGGACGCCCAGGCCAGCGGCGACACGGTCTGGCCGGGCAAGGCCTACCAGCGCTTCAAGGACGCGTCCAACATGACCGACCGGCTCGGCGCGCTGGCCGCCCTGGTCAACGCGGGCGCCGCGCTGGCCGCACCGGCGCTGGAGCGCTTCCACGCGCTGTTCAAGGACGACGCCCTCGTCATCGACAAGTGGTTCCAGTTGCAGGCCCGCGCGCCCGAGGCCGACGGCCGCGTGTTCGCCCGCGCCAAAGCGCTGACCCAGCACCCCGACTTCACGCTGAAGAATCCCAACCGCGCCCGCAGCCTGCTGGCGTCGCTGTGCATGTTCAACCCGGCGGCCTTCCACCGCGCCGACGCGGCCGGCTATGTGTTCTGGGCCGAGCAGGTGCTGGCCATCGACGCGATCAACCCGCAGCTGGCCAGCCGTATCGCCCGTGCGATGGACCGCTGGGCCCAGCTGGCCGAGCCCTACCGCAGCGCCGCCCGCGAAGCCGTTGCCCGCGTGGCCGCCAAGTCCGACCTGTCGCCCGACGTCCGCGAGATCGTCGAGCGCGCCCTTGCCTCGGGGAGCTGAACATGTTGACCCCCACGTTCACTGCGTTCACTGCCCCCCGCGGGGGCGCTTCGCTCCCTTGGGGCGGCCCGGCGGGAGCGAAATGATGGCCCGCCAAACCAGCCTGACCCAATACCTGATCGAGCAGCAGCGCGAGCACGGCCATATCCCGCAGGAGCTGCGGCTGCTGATCGAGATCGTCGCGCGCGCCTGCAAGCGCATCGCGATCGCCGTCAATAAGGGCGCCCTCGGTGATGTGCTTGGCACCGCCGGCAGCGAGAACGTGCAGGGCGAGGTGCAGAAGAAGCTCGACATCATTGCCAACGAGGTGCTGATCGAGGCCAACGAATGGGGCGGCCACCTCGCGGCCATGGCCAGCGAGGAGATGGACGGGATCTACGTCGTGCCCAACCGCTACCCGCAGGGCGAGTACCTGCTGCTGTTCGATCCGCTCGATGGCTCCAGCAACATCGACGTGAACGTCAGCATCGGCACCATCTTCAGCGTGCTGCGCAAGGTGGGCCATGCCCGCGGCGTGTCTGAGGACGACTTCCTGCAACCCGGAAAGCAGCAGGCAGCGGCCGGCTACTGCGTCTACGGCCCGCAGAGCACGCTGGTGCTGACGGTCGGCGAAGGCGTCGCCGTCTTCACGCTGGACCGCGAGACCGGCTCCTGGGTGCTGACGCAAGAGCAGGTGCGCATTCCCGAGGACACGAAGGAGTTCGCGATCAACATGTCCAACATGCGCCACTGGGCGCCGCCGGTGAAGCGCTACATCGACGAATGCCTGGCCGGCAGCACCGGCCCCCGCGGCAAGGACTTCAACATGCGCTGGGTGGCCAGCATGGTGGCCGATGTGCACCGCATCCTGACCCGCGGCGGCGTTTTCCTCTACCCCTGGGACCAGCGTGAGCCCGACAAGCCGGGCAAGCTGCGCCTGATGTACGAGGCCAACCCGATGGCCTTCATCGTCGAGCAGGCGGGCGGCGCAGCCACGAACGGCAGCGAACGCATCCTCGACCTCAAGCCCACCAAGCTGCACGAGCGCGTGGCCGTGGCGCTGGGCTCGAAGCACGAGGTTGAACGCATTCGCAGCTACCACGCCGAGGCGATTCAGAAAGAGTCGCTATAATCTTGGGCTGACTTCCAAGTCATGGCCGGCATAGCTCAGTTGGTAGAGCAGCGCATTCGTAATGCGAAGGTCGGGGGTTCGACTCCTCTTGCCGGCACCAATGAAATCAAGCACTTAGCCCAGTCTTACCCGCTGGGCTTTGTTGTTTCTGGGGCTCATGTAGGGGCTGTGTAGGGGCGGCACGGAGTTTTGACCCCAGAAACGACAAGCCCGGCGCAGCGGCCGGGCTCAATGTGTTGTCGGTTGTCAGCGGCTAGAACCCGTCCAGGCCCTCACGCATTTTGCGCAACAGGCGGGCCAGTCCCCGCAACATTTCCCGATGCCCGCCCTTGTACGCATTGCGAGATGCCTTTGCCTTGCCTTTAGGGCTTCGCGGGCCGGTTGACTGCTCCCAAGGGCTCCAGGCCCGGATTCGCTCGGCCTGTTGTTGTCGTTGCTCTGGTGTCCAGTTGCGTGCGGCCATCTGTCAGGTCCTCTAAAAGTTCGTTCGGCTCAGAAACGGTTTTCTCCGCGTGCGTGGCTTCCGCGTTTGTAGGCAGCACGGCCCCGTTGTTCACCTGCTGCTGCCCGCCGTTGTTGATGTTGGCTTGCCGTGCAAAGACCACGGGCGGGTTTTTGATGGCAGCCAGCGCTTCCAGCGTGGCGCGGCACTGTCCCTGCACCTTTAGAGCCAGCCGCATGTAACGCTCGCTCGCATCGATGTACTCGCCCATGTTCAGGGCAGAACGCCGGGCCAACTCGCCAAACATCGCATTTAGCGCCACTGCCTGCGATGACAGCATGGTCACGGCTGCCGATAGGTCGCCGTCGTTGAATCCCTGGGCCGTTGCCGTCAGCACCTTCGCGCAATCGGTCAAAGACAACTCGCCGAACGTCGCTTCGCCAAACATCACCAGCGAGCGGGCATTGCCCACAACACCAACCGATGCGACCTTCGCCATCAGTTGGTCGTGCGTCTGGCCGGGCGCGTCGGGCGGAGTCTCCAGCGTCCAGCCTTTGGACTTGGCGGGGGCAGTTGCGGGCGGTTGTCTAGGTGCGTTGGCCTTGGCGCGGCTTTTCTTCTTTGGTGCGTTTGGTTGTGTCATGTCTTGTCTCACAGGTTTTGGAGTTCGCGCAGCACATCCAGCAGTGCGGCGGCTTCCTTGCGGTCATTGCAGCGGGGTTCTTGATGCTCTAGGCCGAACAGGTCAGCAGCCATAGAACCACCTTCCCAGAAACTTCCCCCGGAATCCCTCTCCCCTATAGGGGGAGCGGGGAATTTCGGGCCTGGGAATCCCCGAAAACGGTGAAAACGGGGAATTTCGGGGCGTCAGACGAGCCATAGCCACCCCTCATTGCAGCCCAGGACTCCACGCGCAACCAGCCCCGTAATCGCATCTCTGGTGCGCTCAGTTCGGCGGTCAGTCGGGCAGGTCAGGCGAGCCCCAGCGGCCAGGATGGCGGCTTCAAGCGCGATGCAGGGTCGCAGCGGCGGCGCTCCTGGTTTGCCTATCTGCCCATCCTTGAACATTGGTCGCAGAGCTTCAAGCACCAGCCGCTGATTTCCACCCTGGGGCAGCTTCACCCGGCGCACTTCGTCAGCCTGTTCATCGGCCTGCACCACGCATGACGTGATTTCGTCGCCGTGTGCATCCAGGCCCAGCGCCACCACGTCCAGCCGGAAGGGCTGCGCGTCGCCGTCTTGCCCGTCCTTGCTCTTTGCCACCTTCCATTCGCGGCGGTCGCCATCGCGTGAGACTTCCACGGCGGCATCCATCGCAGCAAACAGCGAGCTATGCCCCCGCAGGCCCTTGGTCGAGTCCTTGCCGGTATGGTGAACCAGCACCACCAGCCCGCCGGTCAGGCTCTGTAGCGCCTTCGCGGCCTCCAGAATTTCGCCCATGTCGCGGCTTGAGTTTTCATCGGCGGTCGGCGCAGCGCGGTTCAGAGTGTCAAGAAACACCACCGCACCAGCGGGCACCACCAGCGCCAGGTCGCGCACGTCATCCGCATCGGTCAGCTTGAACGGCTGCAGCACCATGCGCAGGCCCTGGGGCAACTTGCGGGCCTTGCTCTGCTCCCATGCCTGCACCCGCAGCCTGAATCCCGCCTCACCCTCCAGCGCGGCATAGACGACGGGCGCGGCAGTGACCCGACAGTCAAACCACCGGCTGCCCTCGGCAATCGCGGCGGCCATGTCAAGCGCGAGAAACGACTTCCCCGATGCACTCGGCCCATACAGCGCAGCCAGCCCCAGCGCAGGCAGCACACCCCGAACCCTCCAGGCCAGCGACGGCAGGGCTTGAAGGTCGGCACCTCCTAGCAGCTTGAAGCGCTGTTCAGGCTTTCGCGTGGCCCCTAGCAGTGCGTCAAGGGCTTCAATGCCGTCACGCTGGGCTAGGTCGTTCACGTCGCTGTTTTGGGGCCAGCCATCAGGCATTTGCACCCACTCCCCGCGCACCTCGCGTGCGATGGCTTCGGCTTGCGCTTCCTTGCCCACGTCCGGCACCAGCACCAGCCGCGCAGCCGGGTCGCGCTCGCGCAGTTCGGTCGCTACAGCTTTCATCCGGCCAGCTCCAAAGCTCACCACCGCAGCGCAGCCGGTCGCCTGCCAACAGGCCCACGCCTGCCCGATGCCCTCGCATATCAGCACCGGGTCACCGGGCCGCAGGTCGCCCACCACAAAGCCACCCGAAACAGGCGAGCCCGGCAGGTTCAGCTTTGACGGCTTGCCCTGGGCCTTCCATGCGGCTGCCTGCTCTGGCGCGCCGATGAACTGCAGGCTCACCGGCTCGCCACCAGCGAGCGGCACCACGGGCACCACCAGCGCGCCAGCCATCGGCAGCCCGGCCACCTTGAGCGGGTCACCCGCAGGCACCACGCGCAGCCCGTCAGGCACACCCCGCTTTGCCAGGATGTAGCCATGCGACGGGCTGGCGGCTTTGCAGCGCTCCCAGACCTCGGCAGCGCCCATGCCAGGGCTAGGCTAGCGCGGCGGCTCTGCGGCCTTCCTGGACCGTTCTGGGGCCTGTATGGGGCGCTCTCGGCGCTTGCCGTAGCTGCCATGCTCTGCGGCCTTTTTGAACAAGGTTCCGGCCCCCACACCCTTGCCCGGCTTGATGCTTCGCCATGTGTCGCGGAAGGCACGTTCGTCATAGTTGCCCGCCTGTGCGCTCCAGTCGTTGACCGTGTCAGCGTCCAGGCCCGCAGCCTGTGCAGCCATTAGCACGCATACCCACTCATCACGGGGCAGGTCGGCCGGGATGTGTTGCAGAGCATCGCGGGCGCGGTCGGTGTCACTTGCTAGCAGCATGGGCACCTCCATTCGCCGGGGCGCGCGGGCGGCCATTGATTGCCAGGGCTTCGGCGACGTACTTGCCCGGCAAGTGATACAGCGCAATCACGCGGTCAGGGCAATCGGGCGTCGGGCTCAATATCTCGATGGTTTCCACCGGCCAGCCCAGCGAGCGCAGCGTGAAAATCACAGCTCCGAGTCGCCAGCTTTGCGTGCTGCCTTCAAAGTCCGGATGGTCAATCTTTCGGCCATCCATGAGCATGCCCAGCGCCCTATCGGCCAGGGTTCCACGGGTGGGCCATGTTGGGCAGAATGGCGGCGGCGGCAAGAATGAAAGCTGTTCGCCGAAAGCCCCTTGCGTCTTGGTCGGTGCGGGGGCTTTCTTCATGCGACCCCCAGAAGGCGGCGCAAGTCGGCGGTTTTCCAGGCTAACCGGCCATTTATGCGCAGTGGGCGCAGCGGGCCATCCTCGCGGCAGGCCCAGCCTCTAAGCGTCTGCTGCTGGCGGGTCAGGTAGTAAGCGGCCTGGTCGGTCGCTACGGTGGGACGGTTCTCAAGTTCCAGCGGCGGGAAGGGTGCAGCGTTTGAGCCCATCCGGGCCTCGCTGCTGGGGTGGGTGTCGGTTTGCATGAATCACTACCTTTCGGCATTGCTGCCTGTTGATGTGATTCCGCAGGATTTCTCCCCCTAGCCGTACCCCGCCAGCCTCCCCTTACCCTCCCCCTCTACCCCAAAGCGGGGGAGGAGGCATCGCCTACGTCCCCAGCGGCACGCAGCCTTTCCCATGCCTTATCAAAAACCTTTTCTCCAACGAATAGCGGATGGTCCTTGAGCGCCCGCCGAATTTCCATCTTGGCCCCCGGCTTGCCCGCCTGAGTGCGCGGCAGCGCCCGCGCCTTAAGCCCTAGGGCCTCGATAGCGTTAAGAATCGCGCGGTCCTGTGCCTGCCAGCGTTGCACCGGGGCCATTTCCGCGCTACCCGACTGGTCGGGCTCTTCGGATTCGCTCGCGGCCGGCATTGCTTGCATCTCAGTCGGTACGGTCGCGCCGAATGACGCGAGAAAGGCCGCCACTTCCGCCAACAGCACAGGGCATCGCGTACTCCGCAAAATGCCTGCATAGAGTGGCCCTTGAGGTCGAATCGGGCCCTCAGTGCTCAATGCACGCATGCAGTCCTCGCGCCGGGAGAAGTATTCGTCCGGCAATCGGCAGAACGACATAGACATAGGCGCATCGGGCACCCTGCCGCATGCTTCATCCCGCAAAAAATCGTCGGGCTCGATAGCCAAAGACAAGAGCACAGCCTGCCATAGTTCCACTCTAGGAATCTTGAGCCACAAGGCCCAGCGTGCCGGCCGCTTTTGTGGCGCAGGCCGCCCGACAAACCCGCCACCTTTCAGCGGCGTTATCACTGGTGCCGCCGATTTCTTGTGCAGTCCCAGGGCATTCAACACTTCGCGCCGCTCGTTCTGGGGAAGGGCTTCGAGCTTGGCCTGCAGTGCATTCAGTCGCTCCAGTTGTGGCGCACTTTTGGCGGCCAGTTCGGCGGCTGCCTTCTTTCGGGCTTCCAACTCAGCTAGCGCCTTTTCCAAGCGGTCAGCCTGGGTAGCGATAGGGTCAATCGGCGTCGGTTCCTGTTCGTCCACTGCATCCCCCGATGCACCCCGATTGAAAGAGCCCCAGCGGGCCGCGACGGGGGGGGCGCGGCGTTCAGCACGGTTTGCGGCCGGGCCTAGCTGGGGCAGAAACGATAAACGGTCAGGCGGCGGAAACCAGCCGCAGGCCCATTGGCTTTGCTGCAGCTGCCTCGAACGCAATCCCGGCCTTCTCCAGAATAAAGGCCTCCACCCTCGTCAGATACTCACCCAGCACGCCGATGGGGCGCGGTTTGTACCGCTCGGAAATGGCGCTAGGCCTGTGGCCCATGATTTGCGCAATCGCCCCGGCAGGCGCGCCGGCTGCTTCACCCATCAAGGCGAACGAACGGCGCAGGCCGTGAATCGAAACATGGGGTAGCCCTGCCTCGGTCAGCACGTCCGCGTGATACGCGCGGGGCTCTGCGATGCGACCCGATGCGCTACGGCTGCGGCCCTTGTTTTCGCCCTTCTGAGTCACCGCAGATGCGAACACAAAGGGGTTTTGCTTGCCGTCAGCCAGCACCACGCGGGGCAATGACTCCAGCAGACTTGCCAGATACGGGGCCAGCGGAATGATGCGGGTGGCATCCACCTTGTCTGCGATGGTCATGCGGCGATTCTGAAAGTCCACGTCCTCCCAGCGCAGACCGGCCATTTCCTCCCGACGCGCCCCGGTCATCAGCAGTGCCACCAGATAGGCGGCGGCGTGACGGTTGCGCAGTTTGCCGGTTCCAGCGAACCATGCGGCCAGTTGCTCCGCTTCCAGGGCGTCAGTGCGCGGCTTAGATGCTGGCAGCACGTCGCCCAGCTCGCTAGCGCGGGCTGCTTCCTTGTTCACAAGCGCTCGATATTCCTTGCGGGTAGCACACCACGACAGAAAGCCCGAAAACATCGCCACGGCGCGGGCCGCTTGAATCGGTGCGCGCTTCGCCTCGCTCATGTACCAGTCGCGAATGGTGTCTTGGTCAATGCCCGCCAGCGGAAGCGGCATCAATGCGGCCAGATGCCCCGGCTTCGTAACACCCTTGCCCCGCTTAAGTGGCTCGCCACCGGGGGCGGCGGCTTTCATCAGGTCGGCCCGATAACGGGGCTTCCATGCTGCTTTGCGCTTTGGCTTGCCGTTCGCCATGTAGACCGGCCAGACCTCGCCAACCGTGACGGCCAGTGCTGCGGCTGCAGCCAGCGCCGCTTCGGCTTCTGCGGCCTTCCGCGCCTTCTCGGCTTCGGCTTCCTTGTCCACCTCGCGCGGGTCGGTGCCAGCGTCCAGGAGCAGAGAGAGGCGCTTCGCCTCTGCGCGGGCCTCCTCAATGCTCCAAGCGCGCACGTCGCCGATGGTGCGGCGGATGGTCTTATTTTTCAGGCTCTGCTCGAAAACAAACGACTTCGCCCCTTTCGGCGTGACGCGAACCCGCAGCCCGTTCCCTTCGGCATCGCGCAAAAAGGCCTGCGCTTTGCCGGGCGGGCAGGTCAGCCGCTCGATGGTGCCTGCCGTCAGGTTGCAGGGCTTCGTCAGGTCGGGCGCGTCAGAGTTGCGGGGCCTTGCCATCGGGTGCCGTCCGTTTCTGTGTAGGGGCTATGTAGGGGCAAAGCATGCGTTTTGCCGAACCTCAATCAACATCCGGGCTGTGTCTGCATCCAGTTCTATCCCGGTAACACGTTGATTTACATAGAGTGTACGAACGGAAATCTACACCAGCAAACACTATTTATCGCGCATTCGTAATGCGAAGGTCGGGGGTTCGACTCCTCTTGCCGGCACCAAACAGATCAAGGGCTTAGACGCATCAGCGGCTGAGCCCTTTGTCTTTTCTGGTCTCGATGACGCGGGTGGCCCCCACGAGACGCGCAAAACTCACGCTCTGCCCGCTTGGCATGAGCTCATGACGCAAGCTTCGTTGGCGAACAGGTCATCTGCCTTCAGACTGGCAACGTTGTTCCAGCTCCGAACCAGGCAACCTCCAACCGATGTGTGAGCTTTTCGCCCTCAACAGCCGCCAACCGGCCGCCGCCACCTTCTCACTGAGCGGCTTCGCTGCACGCGGCGGGCGCACGGCGGACCATGTCGACGGCTGGGGCGTCGCCTTCCACACCGGTGAGCAATGCCAGGTCGTCGTCGAGGACGGCGCGGCCGCGGAGTCCGAGCTGGCTCGACGCCTTGCGCAAGAGCCTGTTCGGGCCCGCAACATTCTGGCCCACATCCGCAAGGCGACGCAGGGCGCGCGCACCGTGGAGAACTGCCATCCGTTTCGCCGCGATTGGGCGGGACGCATCTGGGTGTTTGCACACAACGGCGATCTGCAGAACTTCCATCCTGAGCTGGACGGCAGCTTCCTGCCCATCGGGCAAACCGACAGCGAACGTGCCTTCTGCTGGCTGATGCAGCGTCTGCAGACCCATTTCGGCTCGCGCCTGCCCGAGTGGCCCAAACTGGCTGCAACGCTGACACCCTGGCTGCACGAGGTGGCCGAGCACGGCCGCTTCAACCTGTTGCTCACCGACGGCCGGGCGATGCTTGCTCACGCGTCGACACGCCTGCACTGGCTGCAGCGCCGGCCACCTTTCGGTCGCGTGAGCCTGCGCGATGGCGACCTCAGCGTCGACCTCTCCAGCGTCAATGGCCCGGCCGATCGCATGGCACTGGTGTCCACCGAGCCGCTGACCCATGGTGAGCCCTGGCAGGCCTTCGCGGCTGGGGAGGTACGGGTGTTCGATCGCGGCGATTGCATCTATGTCAGCGAAGGCATCTCTCGCCGCGTAGCGGCCTGAGGGACGGCCCAGCGCCGCGGCGCCGACATCGCTTCATGCACAAAGAACATAGGGTTAACCCTGGTTTTTTCTTGCGAATCCTAGTGATTACCCTTATCTTTCGATCCGTTAACAACGGAAGAAAGGGAAGTCAATATGGAACTGCTGATCGTGACCCTGGTGCTGTCCGCCCTGGCCGTGATGGGTCAATTGCGCGACGCGGTCGGCCACACGCCTGACGTCAGCGCCGCCTGACGGGCCCCGCTCCACCCTCTTCCTCATCCCAGATGGGCTGCCTCGGCAGCCCTGTTTTGTTTGCGGCCTGGCGAATCAGGCCTGCAACATCGGCGTGATCCACGTCAGCAGCACACCGACCGCTGCACAGGCGCCGAGCAAGGGCAACACGCCCACACGAAAGCGCAACAACGCAACGCCGGCCGCAAGGCCGATTGCAGCCGACACCGCGTCGAAGCGCCCCGCAATTCCGGCCGGCCACAGCACATGCACGGCAAAAAAGACGGCAAGGTTCAGGATGACGCCGACGACGGCCGCCGAAATCGCCGTCAACGGCGCTGTGAACCTCAGCTGGCCATGCGTCGACTCCACCACCGGGCCGCCCGCCAGAATGAACACGAAGGACGGCAGGAAGGTGAAGAAGGTCACCACCAGCGCGGCCACAGCGCCGGCCGCGAACAAGGCCTCGGGCCCGAACAACTGCTTGCCCCAGCCGCCCAGGAAGCCCACGAAGGCGACCACCATGATCAGCGGCCCGGGCGTTGTCTCGCCGAGCGCCAGCCCATCGATCATCTGCGCGGCGGTCAGCCATTGGTGCTGCTCGACGGCACCTTGATAGACATAGGGCAACACAGCGTACGCGCCACCGAAGGTCAGCAGTGCCGCCTTGGTGAAGAACCAAGCCATCTGCGTCAGCGCCCCATGCCAGCCAAAGCCTGCGACCAGCAGCACCATCCCGCCCGCCCACAGCGCCACGCCCAGGCCCAGCACGCCAGCGAAGCGACGCCAGGACAGGCGCGCATGCCGTGGCGTGGGTGAGTCGTCGCCGATCAGCGCCGGGCCGTATTCCACGGCCTGCTGAGCGTTGTGCGGCGCGGTCGTGAACAGGCCCGGCGCAAAGCGCCCGGCCAACGCGCCGGCAACGCCGGCCGCCAGCACGATCGACGGAAACGGCAGCGCCAGCACCGACATCGACACGAAAGCCGCCGCAGCGATGGCCCAGAGCCAGCGGTTCTTCAACACCCGCAGGCCGACACGGTGGGCGGCATGCACCACCAAGGCCGTCACCGCCGGCTTCAGGCCGTAGAACAGACCCGCGACGACCGCCAGCTGGCCCTGGGCGACGTAGAGCCACGACAGGCCCGTGATCAGCAACAGCGACGGCAGCACAAACAACGCGCCAGCCACGATGCCGCCCCAGGTCCGGTGCATCAACCAGCCGATATAGGTCGCGAGCTGCTGGGCCTCCGGGCCGGGCAGGACCATGCAGTAGTTCAGCGCATGCAGGAAACGCCGCTCACTGATCCAGCGCCGCCGCTCGACGAGCTCGGTGTGCATCAATGCGATCTGCCCCGCCGGCCCGCCGAAGCTGATGAAGCCGAGCCGCAACCAGAAGCGCAACGCCTGCCAGAAACTCACCGGAGCGGGTGGCGTCGAGGGGTCTGGCATCGAGCTCATGCCGCGCATTCTTGCGCAGCGGAGCTGCCGCACATCGCTCGAGTTCAGGCCCCAACCCTGCCGATGCCGGCTCGGCCCGCGAGGCCATGAATTGCCGGGGTCGCTCACCCGGTCATCGCGCCGCGCCCCTCAGCGGCCCCCGGCCGGATGGCGACAATCGAGCCCGTCCGCTCCGGGCGCCCGCCCCTCCTGACTGGCGAGTTTCAGCAGCTGATCCATGAAGATTCCTTTGCTCCTCAGTTCCGCCCTCTGGCTCGCCGGTTGCGCGCTAGCGCCCGTGGCGGCACCGCCGGCCCCACCGCCGCCGGCAGCGGGCGTGCAGCAGGCCTGGGTACAGGCCGTCGCCGGGCCAGCCTGGTCGGTGCGCGCAATCACCACGGCGGCGAACTGCCCACGCATGGTCTGGCCCGGTGCCAGCGCCGCCATGACCGAGCGCAGCGCGCCCGGTGACGAACCCTCGCCGCCGGGCAACAGGGAGCCGCTGCGCAAGCCCTCGCACTTCTCGCTGCGCGCCTGCGAAGCCGCCTGGCCCAGCGGCGTGGCAAGCCTGCAGGTGGATGCCGTCGAGCTGAAGGCACCGGTCGATGAGGCGCGGCGCATCGTGGTCATCGGCGACACCGGTTGCCGGCTGAAGGCATCCGACCTGGCCTACCAAGGCTGCAACGACCCGGTCGACTGGCCCTTTCAACGCGTGCTCGCACAGGCGCTCGCCCTGAAGCCCGACCTGGTCGTGCATGTCGGCGACTACCATTACCGCGAAAGCCCCTGCCCGGCGGGCATGGCCGTTTGCGAGGCCAGCCCCTGGGGCTACGGCGACGACACCTGGCAGGCCGACTTTTTCCAGCCCGCGCGCGCGCTGCTGGCCGCGGCGCCCTGGGTCTTCGTACGCGGCAACCACGAAGCCTGCAGCCGTGCCGGGCAGGGCTGGATGCGCTACCTCGACCCCGCCACCGGCCCGGCTCGCAGCTGCGGCCCCGAGGCGCCGGGCCTGAATGACGGCGACTTCACGCCGCCCTTCGTGGTGCCGCTGTCGCCGCGCAGCCAGCTGATCGTCTTCGACTCATCCGAAATCGGCAGCCGCACACCTGCCCCAACCTCGCCAGCATGGGCACGCTGGCGTGCACAGCTCGACCAGGTCGCCGACCTGGCGCGGCAACGGGCGCAAAGCCTCTTCGTCAGCCACCATCCGAGCCTGGCCTTCAACCCGACGCCGCTGGGCGCGCCGAGCACGGCCCGCTCCGGCCTGACGCCTTTGCTGCAGGAGGCCGTGCCGGGGCGGCTCTTCCCGACCGGTGTGCAGGCCACGCTGCACGGCCATATCCACATGCATCAGGCCCTGGGATTTGCCAGCGACCATCCAGCCACCCTGGTCATCGGCAACAGCGGCTCGGCGGCCTTCGGCCAGGTCAACACCGAAGCGGCGCTGAAGCACAGCCTGCTGCCAGGGGCAAGGCTGGAGACGGTCGACCTGCACACCGACTTCGGCTTCACGCTGATGACTGCGACGCCCGATGGCTGGCAGCTCCAGGCCCACGACACCAACGGGCGGCCGCTGTCGACCTGCTCGCTGGTGGCCAGCAAGCTGCGCTGCTAACGCCCGAGCGCGGCGCCGAGTGACTTCCGACACACCGGCGTCAAGCCAACTCCTTCACTGCAGCCCCGAATTGAAGGGTTGCCGGTGCGTAAATTGGGCGCTGGCCCGAGGGGGCGCCGCTACACTCAAAGCACCTGTCGGGCCATTGTCGACAGGACCCCGTTGAACACAGGACTCGCCCCATGAGCTCCAAACTGAAAGTCGCCGGCTGGGTTGCCCTCGGCGCCGTGGCCGGTGCGCTGACCACGATGCAGCTTCAGGCGAACGCGCGCAGCAGCCTGTCACCGCTGCCCCTGGACGAGATGCAGCAGCTCGCCGCGGTATTCGGCCTCGTCAAGAGCGATTACGTCGAACCGGTCGACGAGAAGAAGCTGATCAACGATGCGATCGCCGGCATGGTGTCCGGCCTGGACCCGCATTCGCAGTTCTTCGACAAGAAGAGCTTCCGCGAGTTTCGCGAGGGCACGACCGGCAAGTTCGTCGGTGTCGGCATTGAGATCGGCATGGAGGATGGCCTCGTCAAGATCGTCTCGCCGATCGAAGGCTCGCCGGCCTTCCGCGCCGGATTGAAGAGCGGAGACCTGATCAGCCGCATCGACGACACCGCCGTGCGCGGGCTGACGATCGACCAGGCCGTCAAGAAGATGCGTGGCGATCCCGACACCAAGGTCAACCTGACGATCTTCCGCAAGGCCGAAAACCGCAGCTTCCCGGTAACCATCACCCGCGAGGAAATCAAGGTCCAGAGCGTCCGCGCCAAGGTGGTCGAGCCGGGCTATGCCTGGATCCGCGTCAGCCAGTTCCAGGAGCGCACGGTCGACGACTTCGCCCGCAAGCTCGAAGAGATCTACAAGCAGGAACCCAAGCTCAAGGGTCTGGTGCTGGACCTGCGCAACGACCCGGGTGGCCTGCTCGAAGGCGCCGTGGCCATCTCGGCCGCCTTCCTGCCCAAGGATGTCGAGGTCGTGTCGACCAACGGCCAGATCCCCGAGTCCAAGGCCAGCTACAAGGCCAACCCCGACGACTATCGACGCCGCAGCAGCGACGACCCGATCAAGCGCCTGCCCGCCGCGCTCAAGACCGTGCCGTTGGTGGTGTTGGTCAACGAGGGCTCGGCCAGCGCCAGCGAGATCGTCGCCGGCGCGCTGCAGGACCACCACCGCGCCACCGTGATGGGTGCCCAGACCTTTGGCAAGGGCTCGGTGCAGACCGTGCGCCAGCTCGGTCCCGAGACGGCGCTGAAGATCACCACCGCGCGCTACTTCACGCCCAGCGGACGCTCCATCCAGGCCAAGGGCATCGTTCCCGATGTGATGCTCGACGAGACCGCCGAAGGCAATGTCTTCGCCGCGCTGCGAACGCGCGAGGCCGACCTCGAAAAGCACCTGGCCAATGGGCCCGAGGACGATGTGGCACGCCAGAAGGCCCGTGAGGAGGCCCGCCAGAAGCTGGAAGCCGAGTTCGCCAAGCGCGCCGAGCCGCCCAAGCCGCTGCCCGAGTTCGGCTCGGCCGAGGACTTTCCGCTCGTCCAGGCCCTGAACCAGCTCAAGGGTCAGCCGGTTCTCGCGTCGAAGACGACGCTGGAGCGCAAGGCCGAGGCCAAAACGACGCCCTGACGGTCGGCGCCTTCAGCAAAGCCAAGGGCCTCAGCGGCCCGAACGGGTTCTGCCGCCTCAAGGGCTGCCCTGCGGCGGCCCTTTTTTTAATGGTTTGCGCCGCGGTAGGGCGGGCTCAGGCTGGTCAGCCTTCGGGTGGCATTGGCCTGCCCGCCGGCGAATGCCGCATCGTTTCCATCGGAGCGCGCCGGCCCGCGCGGTGCCGCATGACGGCCCAGCCCAGCCCCAAGGGCCCGATCGCAGCGGCCAAGCCACCGGCCAGGACGCGGGCCTGATCGGCCAGCAACTCCTCCGCCATCTCGGCATCCGCCACGGCCAGCAAGGCCTCGAACCGCTCCATGTCTTCGCCGGCAGCCTCCAGCGCGTCTTCACGGCAACCCCGCAGGGCGAGCACCGGCTCGGCGGCGGCACGGGCCTGGGCCTCACAACTGCGCCAATCTTCGGCAGTGGTCTTGTCGGCGGTGGGCGTTTCGGCGCCAGACCTGTCGGCCTCCGACGCAAACGCCAGCGGATTGCCGGCTGTGGCCTCGGTCGGGAAGCGCCGGACCATCCAGGTTCCGACGCCAGCGAGCCAGAGGGTCGACAGCAGAGCCCAGCCCCATCGCTTCACGCGCCCGCCCCGCATCCCTGACCGCCCCTTCTCGTGCACGGGCTCGCCCCGCCAGAAACGATTCTTTACGAAAACCACGCCACGCGGGTTCAGGGTTTGTCGGGGGCGACAAGCCGAGGGGGCGTCACACCAGGCCAACAATCCGGGCTGCCCAGTCGCGATGGCGCTGCCGATATGCTGGCGCTCATGACCGATGACGACCTGCTGCGCTATGCCCGCCACCTGATGCTCGACGAGATCGGTGTCGACGGCCAGCAGCGTCTGCTCGACGCCAGCGTGCTGGTGGTCGGCGCCGGCGGACTGGGTTCGCCGGTGGGGCTCTACCTGGCCTCGGCCGGCGTGGGCCGCATCACGCTGGTGGATCACGACACCGTGTCGCTGACCAATCTGCAGCGCCAGATTGCCCATGACATGACCAGCCTCGGCCAGCTCAAGGTCGAGTCGGCGGCCGCCCGCATGGCCGCGCTGAACCCCCAGGTGCAGGTGCGCGCCCTGCCCCGCCGGGCCGACGCCGCGCTGCTGGACGAGGAGCTCCCGGCGGTCGACGTCGTCATCGACTGCTGCGACAACTTCGCCACCCGCCACCTCGTCAACGCGGCCTGCGTGCGCCACGGCAAGCCGCTGGTGTCGGGCGCGGCCATCGGCTTCGACGGGCAGGTCAGCGTCTATGAAAGCCGGGCGCGCCAGCACCCCTGCTATGCCTGCCTGTTCCCACCGGAGTCCGGCTTCGAGGACGTGGCCTGCTCGACGATGGGCGTGTTCGCGCCGCTGGTGGGCATCATCGGCAGCGTGCAGGCGGCCGAGGCGCTGAAGCTGCTGGCCGGCATCGGCGAGCCGCTCACCGGCCGGTTGCTGATGCTGGACGGCCGCCGCATGCAGTGGAGCGAGATCGCGATGCAGCGCGACCCGGCCTGCCCCGTCTGCGCTGCATGAAATCCGGCCGAGGCCCCAGCATGGGGCACAAAATCCAGCCCCGGCCCGCCCACAATCCCTCCCGCCCATGAACCGCCGCCTCGACCTCACCGCCCGCAACTTCCCGTCCGCCAGGGACGAGTGCGAGGCCCTCACGCCCCACCCCAACTACGACGGGCCGGGCAGCGCCTACGAGCTGGCCTTCAAGGACGAAGCCTTCCTGCTGCGCGACGACATGCGCCCGGTACGCATGCAGCTGGAACTGCTCAAGCCCGAGCTGCAGCTGACCGAGCAGGGCGTGCACAGCACCGTCGTCATCTTCGGCAGCGCCCGCATCGCGCCGCGGGACGTGGCCGAGCAGCGCCTGGCCGTGGCCGAGGAGAGCCGCGACCCGGCCGCCATCCGCCGCGCCCGCATGCAGCTCGACATGAGCCGCTACTACGAGGAAGCCCGCCGGCTGGGCCAGCTCATCACCGAAGGCTCGGCCGCGCGGGGTGAGCCGATCGTGGTGGTCACGGGCGGCGGCCCCGGCATCATGGAGGCCGGCAACCGCGGTGCCTTCGAAGCCGGCGGCAAGAGCGTGGGCCTGAACATCGTGCTGCCGCACGAGCAGCGGCCCAACCCCTACATCACGCCGGAGCTGTGCTTCCGCTTCCACTACTTCGCGCTGCGCAAGATGCACTTCCTGATGCGCTCTGTCGCGCTGGTGTGCTTTCCCGGCGGCTTCGGCACGCTGGATGAGCTCTTCGAAACGCTGACGCTGATCCAGACCGGCAAGAGCCGCCGCCGCCCGGTGCTGCTGTTCGGCCGCGAGTTCTGGAGCCGGCTGATCAACTTTGACCTGCTGCTGGACACCGGCATGATCAGCCCGGGCGACGAGCAGCTGTTCCACTACGTCGAGACGGCCGAGGAAGCCTGGGCCGTGCTCGAAACCGAATACGAACTCGCCACCACCCCCACGCTATGACCAAGCTCAGAAACGTCTCCCTGATCGGCGCGCCCACCGACATCGGCGCTGGCGCCCGCGGTGCCAGCATGGGCCCCGAGGCCATGCGCGTGGCCGGCCTGGCCGAAGCCCTGCGCGCCCGCGGCGTGGACGTGCAGGATCGCGGCAACCTCAGCGGCCCCGCCAACCCCTGGCTGCCGCCGGTGGAGGGCTACCGCCACCTCAACGAGGTCGTCGCATGGAACCGCACCGTGCACGATGCGGTGTACGCCGAGCTCAAGACCGGCCGCATGCCCATCCTGCTCGGCGGCGACCACTGCCTGGGCCTGGGCTCGATCAGCGCCGTGGCACGCCACTGCCGCGACGTGGGCAAGAAGCTGCGCGTGCTGTGGCTGGACGCCCATGCCGACTTCAACACCAGCGCCCTCACCCCCAGCGGCAACATCCACGGCATGCCCGTGGCCTGCCTGTGCGGCTTCGGGCCCAAGGAGCTGATCGAGATCGGCGGCCATGTGCCCGCGATCAGCCCGAAGTGGGTGCGCCAGATCGGCATCCGCAGCGTCGACGAGGGCGAGCGGCGCTTCGTGCACGAACAGGACCTCGAGGTGTTCGACATGCGCTTCATCGACGAAATGGGCATGCGCCACACGATGGAGCTGGCCCTGGCCACGCTGGACGACAACACCCATCTGCACGTCAGCTTCGACGTCGACTTCCTCGACCCGGTGATGGCACCGGGCGTAGGCACCACGGTCAACGGCGGCCCGACCTACCGCGAGGCCCACCTGTGCATGGAGATGATCCACGACACCGGCCGCATGGCCAGCCTGGACCTGGTGGAGCTGAACCCGGCGCTGGACGAGAAGAACAAGACCGCGCTGGTCGCGGTGGACCTGATCGAGTCCCTCTTCGGCAAGTCCACGCTGATGCGCAAGTGAGGCGACGCCGCGAGCCATGGACGCCACCCCCTACCTCCTCGTCCAGCTCAGCGACCCGCACATCACCCACCCGGGCCGGCTGATCTCGGGCCGCGCCGACACCGCGGCGGCGTTGCAGCATGCGGTCGAGCGCGTGCTGCAGATCCGCCCGCGCCCGGTCGCGGTGCTGGTCACCGGCGACCTCGTCGACCGTGGCCACCCGGACGAATACGCGCAGCTGCGCGAGCTGCTACAGCCGCTGCTCGATGCCGGCCTGCCGCTGGCCCTGCTGCCCGGCAACCACGATGCGCGCGAGCCGCTGCAGCAGGCCTTTGCCGGCCTGCCGGGCGTGCACTGCGGCGGCACGGGCACCCCGGCCATCCAGTACGCGCTGGACCTGCCCGGCCCACTGCGCCTGGTCGTGCTGGACAGCCTCGTGCCAGGCCAGCCGCACGGTGGCTTCGACGACGCCCGGCTGGCCCAGGCCGAGGCCCTGCTGGCCGAGAGGCCGGCGATACCCACCATCGTGGCGCTGCACCACCCGCCCCACACCACCGGGCTTGCGGTGATGGACGCGATGGCCCTTCAGCACGGCCTGGACGGCTTCGAGGCCCTGATCGCCCGGCACCCGCAGGTGCAGCGCATCGTCTGCGGCCATCTGCACCGCATGACTTTGGGCCGCGTTGCGCACGCGCCGGTCGTCAGCGCACCGTCCACCGCCCACCAACTGGCGCTGGAGCTGGCTCCGGATGCACCGCTCGCGCTCGCGCTGGAAACGCCGGGCTGGCTCATCCACGCCTGGGGGCCGGGCCTGCCTCTCGTCACGCATCTTGCACAGGCCGGTTCGCCGCAGACCCTGGCGGATCTTTAAGCCGGTCGTCGATCGACGCAGCCGGCGCCGGCGCCCGACGAGACGCCCCTTGGCGGGCCGTGCTGGCAGCCACAGCTTGCGTCAAGAAGGCAGGGCATCGCCTTCGGCGCGGCGCCGTCAGGACGCCCGATGTTTCCGCACGTAAACCTAGGTTTTTTGAGACGATGCTTCAACAAACTCGTCTTGGGATGCCTCGATGCAAGCCATGCTGCGCTCTGTCCGGATTGGAAATCGTCTCGCTGCCGCCTTTGGCTTGCTGTTGCTGCTGCTCTGTGCCGTCGCGGCCTTCGGCAGCTGGCAGATGTCCAAGGTCAACGCCAACGTGGTCGACCTCGACACCAACTGGCTGCCCAGCGTGGTCACGCTGGGTGAGATGCAGCATCTGGCCAGCGAGGCCCGACGGACCGCGCTGTTGACCGTCATCCAAACCAGTGAACAGGTCAAAGCCAAGACGGCTGAAAAGCATCAAGCCGTCGAGCAGGAGTTCCTGGCCAAGGCCAAGGAATACGAGCCGATGGTCTCGTCGCCCGAGGAACAGCGGTTGTACGACGACATCAAGGCGGCGTGGGCCGCCTACCGCGCCGATGACGATGCCTTGATGAAGGAGGCGCTGGCCGGTGAGGCCCAATCGCAGCGCGCGCGTGAGCTGGCTGCGGGGCGGTCGGCGTCGCTCTACCAACAACTGAGCGAGGCGATTGCCAAAGACGTGAAGCTGAACCGCGACGGCGGCAGGCAGTCGGGCCAGGAGGCTGCAAGGATTTACGCGAACGCCGTCCGGGTGAACATCGGCGTGGCCATCGTCACGATCCTGATCGGCCTGGCCCTCGCCATCCAGGTCACGATGTCGATCGTTCGACCGCTGGCCAAGGCCGTGGAGGTGACCCGCGAGATCGCCGGCGGCGACTTGACCGTCAGCGTCAGCGACCCGGGCCGTGATGAACCGGCAGAGCTGCTGCGGGCGATGGGCCAGATGGTCGAGCAGCTGGCAGCGGTGGTCAGCCAGGTGCGTGACTGCAGCGAGAGCATCGCCGCTGGATCCAGCCAGATCGCCTCCGGCAGCGCCGACCTCTCGCAACGCACTGAGCAACAGGCTGCCAACCTGGAACAGACGGCCGCGTCGATGGAACAGATGAACGCCACCGTCCGCCAGAACGCCGACACCACGCAAACCGCCAGCCAGCTGGCGCAGGCCGCGAGCAGTGTGGCCGAGCGTGGCGGCGCCCTGGTCAGCCAGGTCATTGCAACCATGGGCGACATCTCCACCAGCTCGCAAAGGATTGCCGACATCATCGGCACCATCGACGGCATCGCCTTCCAGACCAACATCCTGGCCTTGAACGCCGCCGTCGAGGCGGCCCGGGCTGGAGAGCAGGGCCGCGGCTTCGCGGTCGTGGCGGGCGAGGTGCGGGCCCTGGCCCAGCGCAGCGCCCAGGCCGCGCGGGAAATCAAGGGCCTGATCGGGCAGAGTGTCGAAAACGTCGACGCCGGCGCGAAAATGGTCGACACCACCGGCGCGACCATGCGGGAGATCGTCGCCCAGTTCAAGCGCGTGGCCGACCTGATTGGCGAGATCGGCGCCGCCACCCGGGAGCAGACCAGCGGCATCGGCCAGGTCAGCGACGCGGTCGCACAGCTCGACCGGGTCACGCAGCAGAATGCGGCACTCGTCGAGGAAAGCGCCGCCGGGGCGGACAGCCTGAAATCGCAGGCCCAGCAACTCGAAGCCATCGTCAGCCGGTTCAAGCTCGCCCGCCACACCCGCTAGGGCCGCGATCAGGCCTTGTAGAGCCAACCCAGGAGTGCGCCGGCCTGGTCCGATCCGCCGGCACCGGATCGACTTCGCCCCGTGGCCGGCCTAGCCAGTCGGCGCGCCCGAGCGGCTGCAGCGCCGCGGCTTCGACCTGGCGCGCTGTCGCGTCAGAACCGGTAGCTCAGCCCCACCGTCAGATAGCGCCCCACTGCGCCCTCCTGGTGCAGCGATGGGTTGTAGTGCGCGCCACCCGACGACACGCCGCCGCCCGTCGAGCCCGAGGAGAAGGCGTCGACCGGCGCCGCGCGGTCGAACAGGTTGGCCACCGAGGCGCGCAGGCTCAGCGCCTCGCTGATCTGCCAGCTGCCGCTGAGATTGACCGTCGTGAACGACGGCACACGGCACAGCGGGGAACCGCCCGCGGGCAAGCCACTGGGGAAGATGGTCGATAACGCCGAGGCGCAGTCCGGCAGGTTGTAGCTGGCGTCCTCGACGCGCATGCCGCTGGTGTGGTTGAGCGTGCCGGTCAGCTCCAGCGGGCCGCGGGCCCAGGTCAGGGCCAAAGCGGCACGGTCGCGCGGCGTGCCGGTGTTGGTGGACACGAAGCTCGGGCCGTGCGTGCCGGCCAGCTCGTAGACCTGACCGGGGCCGCGGTCGATGGTGTAGCGGATCATGTGGGTCCACTGCAGCTGCGGCGTGAACCGGCCCCAGGCGCCACCGTCGAGCTTCAGGCGCAAGTCCAGGTCCACGCCGCTGGTGCGCGCGCTGCCCAGGTTGATGAAGGGGTAGGTGCCGTAGAGGATGGTGTCGTTCGGCCCGGTCGGTGCGGCATTGGGCGTTGTCGGGCTGTTCACGCGGTAGAGCTGGGTGCCATAGGCCGCCGGGTTGTCGATCTGGTACTGGCCGAACAGGCCCACCGACACGATCTGGTGGCTGATCTTGATGTCGTAGTAGTCCAGCGACAGGTTCAGCATCGGCCCCGGCTCGAACACCAGGCCCAGGGTGTAGCTGCGGCTCTTCTCGGGCTGCAGGTTCTTGCCCGGCAGCTGGAGCTGGGTGCCGCCCACACCGAGGTTGCAGGCTTGGCCGGGCTTGACGAGGGCGCACAGCGCCGTGTCCAGCAGCGGCGGCAGATAGCCGGCGCTCGAACCCGAGGTGCCGATCTCGACCGGGTTGGGCGCGCGAAAGCCGCCGGCATAGGTGCCACGCAGCGTCAGCTCGCGCATCGGCACGAACTTGAAGCCGAGCTTGGGCGTCGTCGACGAGCCGTAGCTGTCGTAATGGTCCACCCGCGCGGCGGCGTCGATCTCCAGCTGCTTGGTGATCGGTGCGGCCAGTTCCACGTAGGCGGCCGAGATGGTCTGCGCGCCCACGCCGAAGGCGTAGATGTTGCTGGCCTGGGCGCCGTTGGCAAAACCGTCGGGGAACTGCTCGTCCAGCGAGCGCTTCGTGAACTCCACGCCGGTGCCGAGCGCCAGGTTGCCGCCGGCGAGCTTCATCAGGTCGCGGCTGGCGCGCAGCGACACGAAGTTAAGCGTGTTGGTCGACGTCGAGCGCCCCTCGGGCGTCAGCGAGGCCAGCACATCGGCCGGGTTCTTGGCGCCGATGACGTACTTGCCGCTCGTCAGCGCCGTTTGCAGGGCCGGCAGGCTGATGAAGTTCTTCATCGTCAGCTCGGTGGCCACGCGGGTCAGGCCCAGCGCCGCCTGCACATCCCAGCCGGCCCAGCCGCCCGACAACTCGGCGACGAAGCGCGAGGAGCGTGTAGACGTGCGCGAGCGCTGTGCGCGCAGATCGTCGAAAGTCTGATCCACCGGGTTGCCGGTGGCCGGGTCGATGACGTTGGTGCCGTTCAGCGCCGTGGGCGTGGGCAGCGGGTGATTGGGGCCGAAGGCGAAGGTGGTGATGCCGCCCGATGGCGACACGCGGTTCAGCAGCCCCACCTGCGTGGCCGAGCTGCCCAGCACGGAGCCGGCGATGGACAGCGTCCAGTCCTGCGGCAGCAGCGCGGTGAGCTTGCCCAGCGCGCTGAAGTTGCGAGTCTCAGGTGCCACCTGCAGCTCTGGGTTGGCCGTGAGGCGGAGGTCCGCGCCGCCGTAACGCGTCCAGTCCGAGCCGCCCAGCGCCGGGCGGTCGCTGAGCAGGATGGCGTTCTGGCGCCGCGCGCTGACGGCCAGGTAGCCGGCCATGCCGTCGCGGTCCAGGTCGCCGAAGCCACGCACACCCGAGACCTTGGCCGACCGGCCATCGGCACGCGTGGCGCTGCCGAGCTCGGCATGCAGCGCGCTGCCCTGCTGGCTGCGCTTCAGAATGACATTGACGACACCGGCCATCGCATCGGAGCCGTAGATGGCCGAGGCACCGTCCTTCAGCACCTCGATGCGCTCGACCGCATCGACCGGGATGGACGCGATGTCGACGAAGTCGCGCTGGCCGTCGTCCGGCAGCGGATAGGACGCCATCCGGTGGCCATCGATCAGCACCAGGGTCGCGCCGACCGTCAGCCCGCGCAGCGAGATGCCGCTGCCGCCCGCGCCGAAGGCGCCCGGCGTGGCCTGGCCCAGCGAGCCCATGTTGTTGGCGGAGATGTGCTGCAGCACCTCGCCCAGCGTGCTGTAGCCGCTGCGCTCGATGTCCGCCGCCGTGAGCTTCTGCACCGGACTGGGCGTCTCGCCATCGCTGCGGCGGATGTTGGAGCCGGTCACCGTCACCCGCGCCAGCGAGGCCTTCTCGCCGTCGCCCGCCGCGCCGTCCCCGGTGGCCGACTGCGCCCACAGCGCGGGGGCAAAGCAGGTCAGCAGGGCCGCGGCGAGCGGCAGCAGGGGCGAGCGGGACGGAAGGTTCACGGCGGGTTCACCTGTGGGTGGGGTTGAAGAAGGGCGCGATTCTCAAACCAACGCGACGCGAACCCATAGCGGTCATGACAATTCGTTGACAGGCGTCGCCTCCGTGCAACGCCCACCGCACAGCGACGGACTCAGGCGCTGGCGATCCAGCCTTCCAGCGGGTCCACGCCCTCGGGCCAGCCGTAGCGCGGCTGGGTGGCGGCCCAGGCCGCCTGCAGCATTGCCAGCACGGCGTCCAGGCTGTCGCCGCTCGCATCGGCCACCAGCGCGTCGCGCTGAGCATGGCTGAGCTTGAGGCGCAGGCCCAGGCGCGTGCGGCCCTGCTCCAGCGCGTCGACGATGTCCTTGCGCGCGATCAGCCGCTCGGGCGTCTGCGCCGCCTTCGTGTCGCTCTTGTACGAGCGCCGGCCGATCAGCTCGCGCGCCAGCAGCCCCGGGTAGGCCTCCAGTGCAACGCGGGCCGGGTCGCCGTCCCGCAGGCCCGGCATGTGCACGCCGGCGGCTACCAGCCGCGGCACACCGGCATGCAGCATCCAGGCCACCGGTGGGTTGACCCATTTCATGCTGGGGCTGGCGCCGGCCGGCCCGTCGCAGGCCCGGTGCGCAAACTTGCCGCCCGCCGGCCGGGCGTCGCAAAACGCAGCGAAGCAGTCGCGGATCTCGGCGCGGCTCAAGGCCGCGTAATGGTCTATCAGAGCGGCATACGCGGTCGGCCAGCCCAGGGCCAGCACCAGCTCGCGCGGCAGCCCGAAGGGCAGATCCAAGCCCGCCAGCCAGGGCCCCGGCTGCGCCAGCCAGCTGGAGAAGGCGTCGAGGCTGTCCAGTGCGGTCAGGCCGGTCAGGCGCACGACGTTGGCCTGGGTTTGGCCCGCCGCAACGCGGATCGGCTTGCGCGCGCTCGGCGCACTCGTGAAGTCGATCCCAAAAACGAGAGAGTCATGCATGGCTGGCATTCTGGGCCTAGGCAGAATCGCCGCCTCCCCATGTCAGACCTGCTCGACCTCCCCACCCCCACCACCGACAGCACCGGCTTCGATGCCAGCGCCTTCGACCTGGCGCTGCATGCGCAGCGCCAGCGTTCGGCGGCGGGTGACTACCGCACCTCGACCGAGGCCCTCGAACAACTGCTGCTGACCTGCCCGGCCACCGAGCTGCATCGCCGCGCCGTGGCGCTGACCCTGCTGGCCCAGCACTACCCCCGCATCGGCCGGCTGACCGCCAGCGCCCGCTGCGCGACGACCGCGCTCGGTCTGGCGGAGAAGCTGGGCCACGACGGCCTGATCGCCGATGCGTTGACCGCCCAGTCCTTCGTGTTCGCCCAGCTGATGATGGCCCGCGAGGCGCTGGAGGCCGGCATGCGCGCCCTGGCCGCCGCCCGACGCGCCGGCGACCCGGTGCGCGAATCCTGGGCGATGAACCGTGTCGGCGTCGCCTATGCCAGCCTGGAGAACCCGGAACAGGCCTGTGCGACGACCGAACAGGCCCTCGAAATCGCGGCGCGCGCCGGGGCGACCGACGCGCTGTTCGCCTGCCACAACAACCTGGCGCACTTTTGGCTCGAACGCATCCACGACGCCACCGCGCTGCGCCAGTCCGAGGTAATGGCCGAGGCCATCCCGCGGGCGCGCCAGACCGCCGAGCGGGCCTATGCGCTGGCCCGGCAATCCGGGAGTGCCCACAGGGTCACGGTGGCCTTGTCCAATCTCGTCAACGCCTTGCTCGCGGGCGGCCAGCTGGACGAGGCCCTGCCGTTGATCAACGAGTTTGGCGACCTGGCACACAACCATGGCTACCCGACGCTGGCTCTTGAAGCGGACCTGCAGCGGGCCGTGTACCTGCGGCTGCAGGGCGAGCCCCTGCAGGCCACTCGCATGCTCAGCGCCCTGCTCGAAGCCGACACCGATCCCCCGCCCCGGCTGCGCCGGCTGCTGGTGCGCTCGCTGTACGAGACCCACAAGGCCGGCGGCGAGTTCGCCGAGGCGCTGCGTTGGCTGGAGGAGCTGTTGCGGCTGGACCTGCAGATGCGCCGCGACAGCCTGCTGCTGCAGACCGAAGTCATCCTGATCCGCGAGCAGGTCGAGCAGGCGCAGGCCCGCGCCGACAGTGCCGCGGCCGACGCCCAGCGCGAACGCGCACGCGCCCTACACCTGGAGCACGAACAGCTGCGCCTGCGTGAACACGCGATGGCGCTGGACCGCGCCGCCCACGAGGACGTGCTGACCGGGCTGCACAACCGTCGCCATGCCGAGTACGCCCTGCCCCTGCTCGTCGAGGGCGCGCGCATGGCCGGCGAGGTCATCAGCGTCGCGGCGCTGGATGTGGACCATTTCAAGCGCATCAACGACAGCCACGGCCATGCCGTCGGCGACGCGGTGCTGCAGCAGCTGGCCCAGCTGCTGCGCCACCGGCTGCGCAGTGCCGACCTGCTGGCTCGCATCGGCGGCGAGGAATTCATGGCCGTGCTCGTCGGCATCGCGCCGCCTCAGGCGGCGGAGATCTGCGAGCGCCTGCGCCTGGCCGTCGCCGAGCATGACTGGGCCGCAGTGCATCGCGGTCTGAGCGTGAGCATCAGCGTCGGCATCGCCGGCGGCGCGCCGCCGCAGCAGGCCGATGCCCTGCTGCAGCGCGCCGACCAGGCCCTCTACGCCGCCAAGCGCTGCGGGCGCAATCGGGTGCAGGTGGACTGACGCCGAGCGCCCAACCTGGGCGCGAATTGGGGCCGCCGATGCGGCGCTCCGGCGGTCAGGAGTGCCAGCTGCCCTTGATCCAGAACCAGCCGCTCGAATCGATACGCCATACCCAGTGCCCCGGCACCCAATAGTGCTGAGGTGACGGCGCCGGCGTGATCGGCTCGACGATGACGACGGGCATGGTCGGCACCACCTGCTGGACCCAGCGGCCATGCACCCAGGCCCAGTCACGGCCTTCCCACTTCCAATGGCCCGGTACCCAGTTCCAGCCGGGCCCCGGCCATGCCCCGCGATCCTCGGCGATCGGTGCCGGCACATGCCGAACCTGCACATGGACGGGTGCCTCCCTGACCACGACCTGCTCCTTGACGACGCAGCCGGTCATCGGCATTGCCAGCGTCAGGGCCGCCGCGAGGGTCGTCAAGATGCCTGCGGCACGGATCCCGCGGCGTGAAGTGATGGGGGTCAAAGCGTAGGAATTCATGTGGATTCAAAGTGAGGCTGCGGGACACGACGCCGCGCACAGAAGCAGTGCGCGTTGGCGTTTCGTGTGCTGAATGCTGGCGTCGAGCATTGTGATGTCAACGGCCGACGCGGTTGGCCGTTGTCAGCTCACGGCATCGCCGACTGTCCCAGCCCTTCCTTCACATGCTCATCAGGAGTTTCACCATGAAGACCAGCATCCATTTCGCAATTGCCAGCCTGGCCCTGGCCCTGTGTGGCGCTGCATCGGCTCAAGCCACCGCTGCCTCGGCGCCGGACCCCGTCACGCAGCTCAAGCAGGACAACGCCCAGATCCGCAAGGACAACCGCAACATCCAGTACCAGCGCAACGAGATCTCGCAGGACAACGCCCGTATCGATGCCGACAAGGCCCGCGTCGGTCGTGATGAACGCAAGCTGCGGGAAGAGCGCGCCGAGCGCAATGCCGACCAGCGCGCCGAGGATGCCGCCATCAAGCGTGGCGACATGGCCGCGGCGCAGCGCGACGAAAAGGCTCGCGAGCAGGAGAACCGCGAGATCGGCGGCCTCAAGCGCAATGAAGCCCATGCCAAGTCCGACCTCGCCGCGACGCGCGCCGACCGCCACGAGGAATACAAAGAGCTTTCCGCCGCCAAGGCCAAGAAGGCCAAGGACGTGCAAAAGCGCAATGCCGACGCCGGCAAGGTGAAGTGATCGCCTGATGCGGCAGCGCGGCCGGCCCGCCGGCCTCGCTGCCGTACGGGCCGGGCCTGGGGCCGGCCCAGCGGCCTTCTTACACTGGCCGCATGAACCCCATCCTGATCGAAGTGCTGCGCGGCAACGCGGTCGAATCGCGCCACGCCGGTGCGCTGGCCATCGTTGACGCGTCGGCCAGGGTCCACACGGCCCTGGGCGACGTCGAGAGGCCCATCTTCCCGCGCTCAGCCGTCAAGCTGCTGCAGGCGCTGCCGCTGGTGGCCAGCGGCGCGGCCGACGCCTTCGGCCTCAGCGATGCCGAACTGGCCCTGGCCTGCGCCTCGCACAGCGGAGAGCCCGCGCATGTGGCCACCGCCTCTGGCGTGCTGGCCAAGCTGGGACTGGACGAAAACGCGCTGGAGTGCGGCACGCAATGGCCCGGCCGCGAGCCGGTGCTGCGCGGCATGCTCACGCGCGGCGAGCAGGCCACGCCGCTGCACAACAACTGTTCCGGCAAGCACGGCGGCTTTGTCTGCATCGCCTGCCTGATGGCGCGCAGCCGCGGCGCCGACCCGGCCGCCGTCGTGCGCGGCTATGTAGGGGCCGAGCATCCGGTGATGCGCGAGGTGTCGGCCGCGCTGTCAGCCGCCACGGGCGTGGATGTCGAGCAGGCGCCGCGCGGCATCGACGGCTGCTCGATCCCGACCTTTGCGCTGCCGCTGCGCGCGCTGGCGCTGGCCTTCGCCCGCTGCGCGACCGGGCAGGGCCTGTCCGATGGCAACGCCCGGGCCGCGCAGCGGCTGCGGCGGGCCGTCGCGGCCGAGCCCTTCATGGTCGGCGGCACCGACCGCTTCGACACCCGCGTGATGCAGGCCTTGGGCGAAGCGCTGTTCTGCAAGGTCGGCGCCGAGGGCGTCTACTGCGCGGCTCTGCCCGGCCTGGGCCTGGGCCTGGCCTTGAAGATCGACGACGGCGCGGTGCGCGCGGCCGAGGCGGCGATGGCCGCGGCCGCCCAAGCGCTGCTGCGGACCGAGGACGAGCTGCTGCGCGGCTACAGCCATCTGGCGCTGCGCAACTGGCGCGGCCTCGACGTCGGCGCGCTGCGGCCCGCCGAGGCCCTGCGCGTCGCGCTCAACCCAGCCTGAACACGGCCACCGAGCGCGACAGCTCGTCGGCCTGCTGCTGCAGGCTCTGCGCCGCCGCGGCAGATTCCTCCACCAGCGCCGCGTTGCGCTGGGTCATCGTGTCCAGCACCGCGATCGCCTGACCGATCTGGCCGATGCCGCTGCGCTGCTCACGGGTCGCGTTGCTGATTTCGGCCACGATGTCGCTGACCCGGGCGATCGAGGCGTTGATCTCGGTCATGGTCTCGCCCGCCTGGGCCACCAGGGCGGCGCCGCTGTCGACGTTCTCGGCGCTGCGCGTGATCAGGGCCTTGATCTCCTTGGCCGCCTCCGCGCTGCGCTGCGCCAGCGTGCGGACCTCGGCCGCGACGACCGCAAAGCCCCGGCCCTGCTCGCCCGCGCGGGCCGCCTCGACCGCGGCATTCAGCGCCAGGATATTGGTCTGGAAGGCAATGCCGTCGATCGTGCCGATGATGTCGCTGATCTTGTGCGAGCTGCTGCTGATGCGGTCCATGGTCGCGACGACCTCGCTGACCACATCACCGCCGCGGCGTGCCACCTGTGCCGCGTCGCTGGCCAGTTGATTGGCACGCGCCGTCGCTTCGGCGTTGTGGCTGACGCTGGCCGTCAGTTGCTCCATCGCCGACGCGGTCTTTTGCAGGTTCGACGCCGCCTGCTCGGTGCGCTGGCTCAGATCATGGCTGCCGACCGCCACCTCCCTGGACGCCGTGGCGATGCTGTCGGTTGCGCCGCGCACCTGCCGCACCACGCCGGTCAGGGCGTCCTTCATGGCCGCCATGCCCGTCATCAGCTGCGCAACCTCGTCCCGGCCGCGCGACTTCACTTCGCCGGTGAGGTCCTGCTGCGCAATCCGCTCGGCGGCAGCCACGGCACGCCGCAGTGAACCGAGGATGGACCGCGCATTGGCCTGCAGCAGCACCGCCAGCAGCGCGATCGCCACCACCAGCAGCGCGATCAGGCCGGTGCGGCACGAGGCGACGCGTGCGTCGATCTGTGCAACCGGGACATCCGCATTGCTGTCGATGTGCTTGGCCAACGCCGGCAACTCCTTGTCCAGTGCCCGCACCGGATCCTTGAACGGACCCATCCCATTGTTGGCCTCGGCGGCGTCGGGGAACTCGCCATTGCCGACCCGCTCGGCAAAGGGCACAAAGCCATCGCGGTAGGCTGTGAGCGCGCGCTGGGCCTCGGCCACGGCCGACAGGATCTCGGCGCTGAGCTTGAGCGTCGCCGCCTTGTCCAGCGCGCCGCGGGCCTTGGCCTCGGCCTCGTCCCACTCCTTGCGGTACTTGGCGACCGCCTGGCCGTTGGCCATGTTGAGCAGGGTGTCCTTCTCGTAGCGGCGCAGGTTGCCAACCGCCGCGCGCGCGTTGGACAGCTGGGTCAGGGCCTCCACATCGTTGTCGACGAAGCGCTTGAGCTGCTCGCGCGCATCGGCCTGGGCCAACAGCCCGGAGCCGCCAATCAGCAGCATGCCCAGGCCTGCCAGCAGGCCCACGGCAGCCAGCCGGGCGCGGATCGGCAACTGACTCAAGTCGACCATCAAGAACTCCTTGCCATCCGATGGCCGTGAGCGCACGGAGTTTCGGGCGTTTTGGGTCAGTTCGCCGGCCACAACTCCCGCATCGCCTGCGCGAACGCCTCGCCGGTCCGGCTCGGCGCACGCCAGGGGTGGGCACGGCCCGAGACCCACACCGACTGCCAGGGCGAGCCCGTGCTGCCGAACACCACCGCATCGAGCAGGTGGTCGTCGGGCAATCCGCGCAGAGCATCGGCGTCGCGGTTCAGCACCAGGGCATCGGCGCGAGCACCCGCCACCAGGCCCCAACGCGCCAGGCCCGCCGCCGCGGCGCCCCCGGCCACGGCCGCGTCGAACAGGCGCGCGGCGCTGGAAGGCTGCACGCCGGGATCGGCCGCCACATTGCGCTGGCGCCGCAGCAGGCGCTGGCCGTACTCCAACCAGCGCAGCTCCTCGACCCAGCCCCGGGTGACCTGACTGTCCGACCCCACCGTCAAGGGCACGCCCGCGGCCAGCCAGCGCGGCAGGTCGGTCAACCCATCGCCCAGGTTGGCTTCGGTGCCGGGGCAGATGACGATGCCGGCGCCGCTCGCGCCGATGGCTTCGATCTCGGCCGGCAGCGCATGGGTGGCATGCACCAGTTGCCAGCGCCGGTCCAGCCCGGCCTCTTCGGCCAGCCATTGCAGCGGCCGGCGGCCGGTCGCCGCGAGGCAGTCGTCCACCTCGGCCGTCTGTTCGGCGACATGGATGTGCAGGGGCAGCTCGCGGTCACCCAGCAGCTGGCGCAGCCGCGCGATGTCATCGGCCGAGGCGCCGCGCAGCGAGTGCAGGGCCAGGCCGGCATTCACGCGCGGCAGGCCGGCCGCGGCGATGCGCTGGCAGGCGCGCCAGGCCCAGTCGGCATCGGCAGCGAAACGGTGTTGGTCGGGCCGCAAGCCAGCGGCGCCAAAGCCGCTGCGGGTGTAGACCACCGGCAGCAAGGTCAGGCCGATCCCGACGTCCTCGGCCGCCTCGGCCAGGGCCCAGGCCATCGCCAGCTCGTCGTCGAAGGCCTGGCCCCGGGCCGGATGGTGCAGGTAATGGAACTCGCAGACCTGGGTGTAGCCACCGCGCAGCAACTCGCTGTAGAGCTGAGTGGCCACCGCACGCAGCTGGGCCGGCGAGATGCGCAGGGCCAGCGCATACATGCGGTCGCGCCAGCTCCAGAAATCGTCCTGGCCGGCCTCCCGCCGCTCGGCCAGGCCGACGAAGGCCCGCTGAAAGGCGTGGCTGTGCGCATTGACCAGGCTCGGGATCAGCGGGCCGGCCAGCAGCTCGGCATCGGCCGGCGCGGGCACGCCGGGCTCGACGCTGTGCCAATGGCCGTTCTCGATGCTGAGCAGCACATCGGCCTGCCAGCGGCCGCCGACCCAGGCCAGGGGCGCGTGAAGCTGTTTCAGACCGGACATGCCAGCAGCTCCTGCAGCAGGTTTTCGATCAGCGGCGCCACCCGCGCCGCGAGACTGTCGTCATAGGCGGCCCGAGGGTCACGATCCTCGTGCATATAGCAACGCTGGCACATCTCGAGCTGGACGGCATGAATGCCACCGGCCGGTTGGCCGTAGTGCCGCGTGATGTAGCCGCCCTTGAAGCGGCCGTTGACGACATGGCTGTAGCGCTGCTGGCCGGCCAGCACCTGCCCGAGGCGTTCGGTGACGGCCGGCGCGCAGGAGGCGCCGTCGGCCGTGCCCAGGTTGAGGGCCGGCAGGGTGCCTTCGAACAGCCAAGGCAGTTCGGAGCGGATGCTGTGGCCGTCGAACAGCAATGCGCGGCCGTGCTCGGCGCGCAGCCGCTCTAGCTCGGCGGCCAGGGCCTCGTGGTAGGGCCGCCAGCAGGCCTCGCGGCGCGCGGCGATCTCGGCGGCATCCGGCTCGGCGCCGTCGCGGTAAAGGGGCTCGCTGGTGAAGAAATGCGTGGGCACCAGGCCGGTGCCGCCGGCCGCGCCGGGGTAGAGGGGCCGGTCGTCCGGCGGGCGGTTCAGGTCGATGACATAGCGGCTGTAGCGCGGCACGATGAGGCTGGCGCCCAGACGTTCGGCCAGCGGCCGGTACAGCCGCTCCAGATGCCAGTCGGTGTCCTCGCTGGCCAGCGCGCGCGGCACCAGGCGCTCGCGCAGTTCGGGCGGGAGCTCGGTGCCGACATGCGGCAGGCTGATCAGCAGCGGCACACGGCCCTGCTCAAGGCGGTAGACGCTCATGCTTGTCCCTGCTGTTCTTGCTGGCGCTTGCCCCGCCAGACCCGTTCTTTCAGCGGGTTATGTCCGAAACATGCTGCCAGCTCGCGCGGATGGGCGCAATCCCAGATGCAAAAGTCGGCGCGCTGCCCGGCCCGCAGTCGGCCGCGGTCCACCAAGCCGAGCGCACGGGCGCCGTTGACGGTCAGGCCGCGCAAGGCCTCCTCGGGCGTCAGGCGGAACAGCACGCAGGCCATGTTGAGCATCAGCAGCGGGGACAGCGTCGGCGATGTGCCGGGGTTGTGGTCGGTCGCGAGCGCCAGCGGCACACCGGCCTCGCGCAGCGCGGCAATCGGCGGCAGCTGGGTCTCGCGCAGCGCATAGAAGGCACCGGGCAGCAGCACGGCCACCGTGCCGGCGCGCGCCAGCGCCGCCACGCCGGCCGGGCTGAGGTATTCGAGGTGGTCACAGCTCAAAGCCTGGTAGCCGGCCGCGAGCTGGCTGCCCCCCTGGTCGCTGAGCTGCTCGGCATGCAGCTTGACCGGCAGCCCCAGCTGGCGGGCGGCGTCGAACACCCGACTGACCTGGGCCGGGCTGAAGGCGATGTGCTCGCAGAAGGCATCCACCGCGTCGACCAGACCCTGCCCGTACAGCTCGGGCAGCCAGCGGCAGACGGCGTCGATGTAGGCGTCGGCGTCGGTGAACTCGGGCGGCAGCGCGTGGGCGGCCAGGTAGGTGGTGCGCACATCGACGCCCAGGTCGCCGAGCCGGCGCGCGACGCGCAGCATGCGCGCCTCGGTCGCCGCGTCCAGGCCGTAGCCGGACTTGACCTCCAGCGTCGTCACGCCCTCGCGCAGCAGCGCCGCTGCCCGCTTGCCGGCGCTGGCCAGCAGCTCGGCCTCGCTGGCGGCGCGCGTGGCGGCCACGGTCGAGCGGATGCCGCCGCCGGCCTTGGCGATGTCGGCATAGCTCGCGCCCAGCAGGCGCTGCTCGAACTCGTGGGCGCGGCTGCCGCCGTAGACGAGATGGGTGTGGCAGTCCACCAGACCCGGCGTGACCAGGGCGCCATCAAGCTCGACGACCTCGGCCCCGGCCGCTTCGGCCGGCAGCTCGGCGCTGGCGCCGACCCAGCGCAGCCGGCCGTCCTCCACTAACAGCGCGCCATCGTCGATCAGGCCCCAGCCGCTGTCGCCCGCCAGCGTGGCCAGCCGGCCGCCGCGCCACAGCCTCATGCGTCGCTCCAGGTCAGCCACCAGGCATGGCCCTCTCCGGTGAAGACGCAGCTCTGCACCACGGGCCGCTCGCACCAGGCCAGGGTCAGCGGGGCCATCGGCATGGCACGATGACCGTGCTCCAACAGGCCGCCCTGGACCGTGAACAGCCCCACCCACGGCGTCTTCGGCAGCAGCACCTGGTGGGCCGACGTGAGTTCGAGATTGCCGCTTCGCTCCATCACGTTGAAAACCTCGGTCTCGCCGCGAATCAGCTCGGCCTCGGGCGCGAGACCACCGTCGAAACGCAGCGGCTCGTCGCCCACGCTCTGCGGCCAGTCGAACAGGCGCAGGCCTGCGCCGCCGATGACCGCCAGCCAGCGATGCACACCCGGGAAGGCCGAGAACGGCCCGTCACGCTCCACCCGAGCGACGCTGACGCGCAGCGCCCAGTCGTGGGCATGCGGCCAGGCGAGCAGCTCGCGGGTCATGCCGCCCTTGTTCTTCCAGGCCTGCGGCTGCACGTCTTCCGCGCTGACCCTGCTCCAACTCATGGTCTCCACCTCGCAATGCGTTCAGCCCGCGATGCGGGCAACTGGGCATTCTCCGCAGCCACGCACGCCTTGGTTCATGCGGAGAAGCTCCCTTGCAATTGGTAACGCGCCCCCGGATGGGTCAGCTTGACCGCGGTGACTGCCACGCCGCGGCTGTAGGTGATGCGCTTGACGACCAGGCAGGGGTCGCGCCGGCTGATGCCCAGCAGCCGGGCCTCGACCTCACCGGGCAGGGCCGCCTCGATCATGTAGCGGGCCTCGGAGAGCGGCGCCACCTCGAGCAGATAGTGGGTGGGCGTGACCCGCGAGAAGTCCTGGCCGAGGTAGTCGGGCGCACAGGCCGGGTTGACGGCCCGCTCCTCGCACTGGATGGCGACGCCGTTCTCCAGATGCGTGATCAGGCTGAGGAAGACCGGCGCGCCGCGCTTGAGCCCCAGCTCGGCCGCCTGCTGGGGCGTGGCCTTGCCGCGGGTGAGCGCATGGACGATGGACTCGTGCACCCCGCCGCGGTCGACGATTTCGTCGTGCACATCGCGCACGTTCAAGGTGCTGGAGATCCGGTGCAGCTGCGCGACAAAGCTGCCCACCCCTTGCACGCGCTCGATCAGCCCTTCCTGCACCAGCTCGCGCAGGGCGCGGTTCACCGTCATGCGGCTGACCTCAAACTGCGCGACCAGAGCGCCTTCGCTCGGCAGCAGATCACCGGCCACCCAGTGGCCGCCGGCAATGCCTTCACGCAGATGGTTCTTGACCTTGAGGTACTGGGGCTCGGGGCCGGTGGCGGCACGGACAACTCGGGACATGGGCTCATCCTAGTTGACTTGACTTGTATAGACAACTAGAGTCCGCCCCAGCTTCAGGAGATCCGCATGACCGCCCTGCCCCGCCCCGCGGCCCGTCCCGTTCGGGCGCCCACCGGCACCCAGCTGCACTGCAAGAGCTGGCTGACCGAGGCCGCCTACCGCATGATCCAGAACAACCTCGACCCCGCCGTGGCCGAGAACCCGGACGCGCTGGTGGTCTACGGCGGCATCGGCAAGGCCGCGCGCAACTGGGAGGCCTTCGACCGCATCCTGGCCACGCTGCGCACGCTGGGCGATGACGAGACGCTGCTGGTGCAGTCCGGCAAGCCGGTGGGCGTGTTCCGCACCCATGCCGACGCGCCGCGGGTGCTGCTCGCCAATTCCAACCTTGTGCCGCACTGGGCCACCTGGGAGCACTTCAACGAGCTCGATCGCCAGGGCCTGATGATGTACGGCCAGATGACGGCCGGCAGCTGGATCTACATCGGCACCCAGGGCATCGTGCAGGGCACCTACGAGACCTTTGCCGAGGCCGCCCGCCAGCACTACGGCGGCGACGCCCGCGGCAAATGGGTGCTGACGGCCGGCCTGGGCGGCATGGGCGGCGCCCAGCCGCTGGCGGCCACCTTCGCCGGCTTCTCGTCGCTGAACATCGAATGCCAGCAATCGCGCATCGACTTCCGGCTCAAAACCCGTTATGTGGACGAGCAGGCCGCCGACCTCGACGACGCCATCGCCCGGCTGCGGCGCTATGCGGCCGAGGGCCGGGCCATCTCGATCGCGCTGCTCGGCAACGCCGCCGAGCTGCTGCCCGAGCTGGTGATGCGCGTGAAGGGCGGCAGCGCCCCGCGGCCCCATGTGGTGACCGACCAGACCTCGGCCCACGACCTGATCAACGGCTATCTGCCGGCCGGCTGGAGCGTCGAGCAATGGAAGGCCGCCGCCGCCGATGCGTCACGGCACGACGAACTGAAGGCCGCGGCCGCCCACGGCTGCGCGGTGCATGTGCAGGCCATGCTGGACTTCCAGGCCCTGGGCGTGCCGACGGTGGACTACGGCAACAACATCCGCCAGGTGGCGCTGGACCGGGGCGTTCACAACGCCTTCGACTTCCCGGGCTTCGTGCCGGCCTATGTCCGCCCGCAGTTCTGCGAGGGTCGCGGGCCCTTCCGCTGGGTGGCCCTGTCCGGTGACCCCGAGGACATCTACAAGACCGATGCCAAGATCAAGGAGCTGTTCCCGCACGAAGCGCGGGTGCATCGCTGGCTGGACATGGCGCGCGAGCGCATCGCCTTCCAGGGCCTGCCGGCGCGCATCTGCTGGTTGGGGCTGGGGCAGCGCCACCGCGCCGGCCTGGCCTTCAACGAGATGGTGAAGCGCGGCGAGTTGAAGGCGCCCATCGTCATCGGCCGCGACCACCTCGACTGCGGCTCGGTCGCCAGCCCCAACCGCGAGACCGAGGCCATGAAGGACGGCAGCGACGCCGTCTCCGACTGGCCGCTGCTGAACGCGCTGCTCAACACCGCCGGCGGCGCCACCTGGGTCAGCCTGCACCATGGCGGCGGTGTCGGCATGGGCTACTCGCAGCACAGCGGCGTGGTCATCGTGGCCGACGGCACCGAGGCCGCGGCACGCCGCCTGGAGCGCGTGCTGTTCAACGACCCTGGCACCGGCGTGATGCGCCATGCCGATGCGGGCTATGAAACCGCCATCGCCTGCGCCCGCCAGAACGAACTGAACCTGCCCTCGATATGAAACTCGCTCCCGGACAACTCACCCTCGCCCAGCTTGCCGAGATCGCTGCCGGCACCACGCTGGAGCTCAGCGACTGGAGTGCCGTCGACGCCAGTGCCGCCCTCGTCGCTGCAGCCGCCGCGGGCGACGCGCCGGTCTATGGCGTCAACACCGGCTTCGGCAAGCTGGCCAGCACCCGCATCGCCAAGGACCAGCTCGCCGCGCTGCAGCTCAACCTGATCCGCAGCCATGCGGTGGGCGTGGGCGCGCCGATGTCGCCCGAGGTCATGCGGCTGATGCTGGCCACCAAGGCCGGCAGCCTGGCACGGGGCTTCTCGGGCGTGCGCCGTGAGGTGGTGCAGGCCCTGCTGGATGCCTTCAATGCCGGCTTCATTCCCTATGTGCCGGCCCAGGGCTCGGTGGGCGCCAGCGGCGACCTGGCGCCGCTGGCCCACATGACGCTGGCGCTGATGGGCGAGGGTGAAGCCCTGGTGGACGGCCGCCGCGTGCCGGCCCGCGACGAACTGGCACGCCTGGGCCTCACGCCGCTGACGCTGGCGGCCAAGGAGGGCCTGGCGCTGATCAACGGCACCCAGGCCAGCACGGCCCTGGCCCTGCACGCGCTGCTGCGCTTCGAGGGCCTGTTCGCGACGGCCCTGGCCAGCGGCGCGATGACGCTGGACGCCGCCCGCGGCAGCGACGGGCCCTTCGATGCCCGCATCCACGCGGTGCGCGGCCAACCCGGTCAGATCGAGGTCGCCGGCGTCTACCGGGAGCTGCTGGCCGGCAGCGCCATCCGCGCCAGCCATCGCGAAGGCGACGAGCGCGTGCAGGACCCCTACTGCCTGCGCTGCCAGCCCCAGGTCATGGGTGCCGCGCTGGACCAGGCCCGCCATGCGGCCCAGGTGCTGCTGCGCGAAGCGAACGCGGTGACCGACAACCCGCTGGTCTTCGAGGACACCATGATCAGCGGCGGCAACTTCCACGCCGAACCGGTGGCCTTCGCGGCCGACAACCTCGCACTGGCCATCGCCGAGGTGGGCGCCATCGCCGAGCGCCGCATCGCGATGCTGATCGACCCCGGCATCTCGCGCCTGCCGCCCTTCCTGACGGCCGACGCCGGCCTGCACAGCGGCTTCATGATCGCCCACGTGACCGCCGCGGCCCTGGCCAGCGAGAACAAGAGCCTGGCCCACCCGGCCAGCGTCGACAGCCTGCCGACCAGCGCGAATCAGGAAGACCATGTCTCGATGGCCACCTTCGCCGCACGCCGGCTGCATGCCATGCTCGACAACACCGCCCACATCGTGGCCATCGAATTGCTGGCCGCGGCCCAGGGCATCGACTTCCTGCGGCCGCTGCAAAGCTCGGCCGCAGTCGAGGCCCTGCATGCCCGGCTGCGCCAGGACTGCGCCAGCATGCCGGCGGACCACTACCTCGCCCCGGACATCGAGCGCGCGGCGGCGCTGGTGCAGTCGGGTGCGCTGCGAGCCCCGGACGCGGCCCGCCCGCCTGCTTTCTGATCAGCCCAGCATCACACTGCAGCGCTGCAGCAGCGGCGCCTGCGGCACCGTCGCAAGCACATGCTCGACGAAGGCCCGCGTGCGCGGCGGCAGCAACTCGCGCCGGGCGTAGTAGATGACCAGATCGAAGCTGTCGGTCTGCAGGGCCGGCATCAGCCAGACCAGCCGCCCGTCGACCACGGCATCGACCACATGGTGCACGCCGACGAAGACCACCCCGCAGCCGGCTTCGGCCGCGGCGGCGGCGGCGGCCGGGTCGCTCGTCTGCACGCCGCCTGCCGGGCGGTGGCAGTAGCGCTCGTCCCCCCACTGCATCGGCCATTCGCGCAGCACGCCGCTGTGCTCCGAGCGCAGCCCGATGCAGCGGTGCGCCGCCAGTTCGCGCGGATGGGTTGGCGTGCCGAAGCGCTGGAGGTAGGCCGGGGACGCGCACAGCACCGGCCGCAAGCGCGCCAGCCGGCGCGCGACCAGGGTGGAGTCGGGCGGCGGTGCCACGCCGATGGCGCAGTCATAGCCCTCATTGATCAGCTCGACGCGCCGGTTCTCGACCCGCAGGTCGAGCACGATGTCGGGATGGCGGTCGTGGAAGGCCGGCAGGCCGGGCATCAGCGTCATTCGCGCAAACGGGCCCGAGACCGACACCTTGACCAAGCCGTGCGGTGCTGCCTCGCGGTCGCTCAGCACATCCTCGATCTGCTGCAGCGCCGGTGCCAGCCGGGTCAACAGGTCCCGGCACTCCTCGGTGGCCGCAAGGCTGCGCGTGCTGCGGTCGAACAGACGCATGCCCAGTTGGCGCTCCAGTTCGGCCATCGACTTGCTGACCGTGGCCGCACGCACCCCGAGCACGCGGGCGGCGTTCGAGAAGGTGCCGCTGCGCAGCACCGTCTGTGCCACCTGCAAGGCCTTCAAGGTGTCCATGCCTGCCCTCGCTTGTTCCAATAAGTTAAATCAGTTTCGCGGATTTCGGAGCACAGGCGCCGCAGGCCATCGGCCTAGACTGCGCCGCCATGGCTCAGCCCCACGTCTCCGCCCCAGCCACCACGCCCGCCGCTTCCGGCAGCCTTCAGGCGAGGCCGCAGCTGATGTGGCTGGCCCTAGCCAACTTCGCGGTCGGGATGGGCGCCTTTGTGGTCATCGGCCTGCTCAGCCCGGTCGCCACGGACCTGGGCATCAGCCGGGCGCAGGCGGCCTCGCTGCTGACCAGCTATGCCATCGTCTACGCCATCGGCTCGCCCTTGCTCGTGGCGCTGACGGGTGGCCTGGAGCAGCGCCTCGCGCTGACGCTGGGCATGGCCGTGTTCGGCGGGGGTGCGCTGGCGGCCGCCCTGTCCAGCGGGCTGACGGCGGTGCTGGCGGCGCGCTGCGTGATGGCGCTGGGCGCGGGCCTCGTCACCCCGGTGGCCGCCACGGTCGGCGTGGCGCTCGCGGGGGCGGCCCAGCGCGGGCGCGCGCTGGCCGTCGTGTTCGGCGGGCTGACGCTGGCCCAGGCCCTGGGCGTGCCGCTGGGCGCATGGATCGGCTATGCCTACGGCTGGCGGCTGGCCTTCGGGCTCGTGGCGGTGCTTGCTGCGGTCTCGGCCGCGGCCCTGGCGCTGAGCCTGCCGCGCGGCGTGCAGGTGGCAGTGGCCTCGCTGGCATCGCTCAAGGCGGTGTTGACCTCGCTCACGCAATCGGTGGCGGTGTCGTTCACGGCGCTGTTCATCGGCGGGCTGTATGTGCTCTACACCTTCCTCGCGGCGCTCGTCGAGGCGCGCTACCAGCTGGGGCGGGATGGCGTCACGGTCATGCTCGGCGTGTTCGGCGTTGGCGCGGTGGTGGGCAACTCGGTCGGTGGCCTGTTGACGGACCGCATCGGGCCGCAGCGCACGCTGCTGCTGCTGTGCACCGCGCAGTTGCTGCTGCTGCCTGCGCTCAGCCTGCTGCCGCTGAATCTCTGGGCCTTTGGCGCACTGGTGGGGTTCTGGAGCGTGTGCTGCTGGTCCTTCATGGTGCCGCAGCAGGCCCGGCTGGCCCTGCTCGCGCCGGAGCGCATCCCGGTGCTGTTCGCGCTCAATGCGGCCGCCATCTACGTGGGCAGCTCGGCCGGCTCCGCACTCGGCGGGCTGACTCTGCGCACCCTGGGCTTTGATGGGCTCGGCCCCATCGGCGCGTTGCTCGCGCTGCTGGCGCTCGGGTCGCTGCGCTGGCGGGCGACGCCCGCGCCCCCAGGCTGACTCCCGCTTTCCTGGCCGGCTGGCGCCTCAGGACGCCGGGGCTTGTTCACGCCTTTTCCACCCCCAAGGACTGCCATGACCGCCTCCTTTCTCCCGTCTCGTCATCGCCTGACGCCCCAGCGCGTGGCTGCCGCCGTCGCGCTGAGTGCCTGCGCCGTGATCTCGCTCCCGGCACAGGCCACCACGCCGGCCGCGCCGGTCTCTGCCAGCGTCGACGTCGCCGGCCAGCCGATGGCCTATATGAAGTACGGCCAGGGCGAACCGGTACTGATCGTGCACGGCATCGGCGGCCACAAGGAAGACTGGACCGGGCTGGTGCAGGCCTTGGCGCCCACGCGCACGGCCTATGCGGTGGACATGATCGGCTTCGGCGCCTCGGGCAAGACCGCCCCGGCCATCAACATCACACTGCAGGCCGAGGCGCTGAAGGCATTGATGGACCAGCAAGGCCTGAAGAAAGCCAGCCTGGTGGGCAACTCGCTGGGCGCCTGGGTGGTGGTGACGTTTGCCACCCGCTACCCGGACCGGGTGGAGCGCCTGGTGCTGTCGGACGCGGCCGGGCTGAAGGTCACGCTGTCGGGCCCGCCGCCGGTCAACTTCGCGCCCGAGACGGTCGACGAGATGCAGAAGCTGCTGCAGACGGTGCTGGCATCGCCCTGGGCCCAAGGTCGTGAGTTCGCCGAGAAGGCGCTCGCCGGCTTCAAGGCCAGCGGCGAGAAGGAGACGCTCGCCAAGCTGTTCGCGGGCTTCGCCGACAAGGGCTCGGCGGACAAGCCGCTCGACGACCTGCTGCCGCAGGTCAAGGCGCCAACCCTCGTCGTCTGGGGCGCCAAGGACGGCCTCTTCCCCGCCCCGCTGGCCGACATGGTGGTGGGTGGCCTCACCGGCGCAGCCGGTGGCGCGAGCAAGGTACTGATCCAGAACGCGAGCCACTTCCCGCAGCTGGACAACCCGGCGGAATTCAACGCTGCAGTGCTGCAGTTCCTGGGCAGGCGCTGAGGCGCGGCATGCGTGGGGCTGGCGGGTCAATAGCGCCCAGCCGCCCCGGCCACCCGCAGGAAGACGTAGGCAAACCAGGCCACCGCGGCGCGATGCAGCATCGCGCGCAGACCGGTGCCGCCGCGCTCGCCGACGCGCGCTGAATGCGCCAGCGCGGTGTCGATCTCGTCCGCGAGCCGGCGGGCGAAGTCGCTGTCCTGCACGACGACATTGGCCTCCAGGTTGACCAGCAGCGACAGCGGGTCGATGTTGGAACTGCCGACCGTAGCCCAGGCGCCGTCGACCACCGCCACCTTGGCATGCAGAAAGGCCGGCGTGTACTCGTAGACCTCGACGCCGTGGCCCAGCAGCTCGGTGTACAGGGCCTCGGCGGCCCAGGCGGCCAGTCGGTAATCCACCTTGCCCTGCAGCAGCAGCCGCACCTGCACGCCGCGGCGTGCCGCGTCTTGCAGCGCGCGGCGGAACCGCTGGCCCGGGTAGAAGTAGGGGCAGACCAGGTCCACCCGGCGGCGCGCACCACGGATCGCATCGACATAGGCATGCTCGATGGTGCGCCGGCGGCGCAGGTTGTCGCGCATCACGAAGGCGGCGCAGACCGGCTGCAGCGCTGGCGCGCGCAGCGGCAGCCGCTGCGGGCCGCGCCCCAGCTGGCTCAGCCAGCGCTGCAACCGGCGCCGCCACGGGATGTAGTCCTGCAGCGCGTCGTCGAAATCGCGGCCCAGCCAGGCGCGCGACCAAATCGAGCGCAGGCCCTCGGCGACCCGCTCGACCAGGGGGCCGTGCAGCTGCACCGCGAAGTCCAGCCGCGGCTGCTCGCTTAGGCCGTGATGGATGTCGAGACGATCGTCGATCAGGTTGATGCCGCCGACGAAGGCCACCTCGTGGTCGACGACGCAGAGCTTCTGGTGCAGCCGCCGCAACTGGCCCGGCTGCAGCCAGCGCCACCAGCGGTCCATGGGCCTGAACACCGCCAGCGCCACGCCACTGCCGGCCAGGCGCTCTTTCAGCCTGGCCAGGCTGCCCTTGCTGCCGAAGCCGTCGACGACGACGCGCACGCGCACGCCACGGCGGTCCGCCGCGAGCAGCGCATCGGCCAGCGCCAACGCCGCCGCGTCGTGATGAAAGATGTAGGTGGCCAGCCAGACCTCGGAGTGTGCACGCTCGATCGCGGCATGCATGCGCGGGAAGAGCTCGTCGCCACCGCGCAGCAGCTCGACCTCGTTGGCGCCGACAAAGCCCGGTTCGGCCCGGTGCCGCTGGCGGCGCCGCAGGGCGTCGAGCAGCCTCATTCCAGCGCCAGCTCCACCAGCAGCGGCAGGTGGTCGGACATGCGCGCCCATGTGGCGCCGCGCGGAACCTGCACGCCGGTGCAGCGCAGCCCGCGCAGATAGACCCGGTCCAGCGTGAACACCGGCAGCCGCGACGGGAAGGTGGCCACGCTGACGCGCCCGTGAGGCGGGGCCGCGCGGCGCAGGCCGTGGGCGCGCATCGGCACGTCGAGGCGCTCGCTCCAGTCGTTGAAGTCACCGGCCACCAGCACCGGGGCGCCGGGCGGGACATGGTCGCGAACGAAATGGGCCAGCCGGTCCACCTGGCGCAAGCGGCTGGCATGGATCAGCCCCAGGTGGGCCACCACCACATGCAGCTCCACCCCCTGCCATTGCACCGGCACATGCAGCAGCCCGCGCTGCTCGAAGGCGTGGTCGGACACATCATGGTGGCCGATGGAGCCGATCGGAAAGCGCGACAGCAGCGCATTGCCATGCTCACCATGCTTGGTGACCGCATTCGTGCGGTAGGCCACCGCATAGCCGCTGGGGGCAAGGAACTCGGCCTGCCCCTGGTCCGGCCAGCCGAACCAGGTGTGGTCGAACTGCGCCGCATCGCGGTGGTGGAAATGCCTCACCTCCTGCAGGCAGACGAGGTCGGCGTCCAGCGCGGCCACACCCATCTGCAGGTTGTGGATTTCGAGCCGCTTGGCCGGCCCGAGGCCGCGCACGCCCTTGTGGATGTTGTAGGTCGCCACCCGCAGCACCGCGCCGGGCGGATGAGGCGTGGGCCGCGCGCTGGACCTCATGGCATCGGCACGGCCGCCGCGACAAAGCGCGGCAGCTGCAGCACCGCCTCGGCATTGGACGGTGAGAAGCAGCGGTCGGCCGCCTGGGCCCAGGGCAGCCATTGCCAGGCCAGGTGCTCGCGCGGGGCCAGCGTCGGCGTCAACGGCGCGGGCAGCAGCAGGCCGAAGACATGCTCGGTGTTGCGCGTGACGCCCGGCGCATAGCGGTGCCGCCAGTGCGGATAGATGTCGTAGACATTGGCGAGCTGCCAATCGGTCAGCACGCCGCCGAGCGCGTCGACATCGAAGCCGGTCTCCTCCAGCACCTCACGGCGCGCCGTCTCGGCCGGCGGCTCATCCGGGCGGTCCAGCGAGCCGGTCACGCTCTGCCAGTAGCCCGGGTGGTCGGCCCGCTCGATCAGCAGCACCTGCAGGTCGGGCGTGTGGATGACGACGAGGACCGATTCGGGGATCTTGAAGGGAAGGGCCGGCTGCATGGGGAGAAGCATAGCGGGGCAAGGCTTCCCGCCGCTGGGCGGGGGCGGCGCGCCGGCCGGCTGCTCTGGCCTGTGGCGCTGCCTCGCCGACCGGCAAGACCCGGCGGTGGGGGCGGCAGGCCACCTCATCAACTCGACGATGCAGCGGCGCCGTCCCGGTGGCTTTGTTGGCATAGTCCCTCGAAGGGAGGCAGCCTCGATCCAGTGATCCAGGGCCCATGAACCGCCTGCCGTCGCTCGGTGGCTGTTCGCGCCGCAGAGCAGCCACAACTCACGCCGGAGACCGTATGTTTGCTCGCTTCGTCTGCCTGATCGCGTCCGCCGGCTTGGCCTGCGTGGCCGCAGCCGCCGAACTCAAGGTGCTGGCTCCAAACGCGGCCCGTGAGCCCGTCATCCAGCCCGTGGCCGTGTTCGAGAAGGCAACCGGGCAACAGGTCAAGGTGTCGTGGAGCGGCACCGAAGCCATCACCCGACGCATCGCCGAGGGTGAGGCCGCGGATGTGGTCATCAACGCGGTGCAGAACATCGAGCGCCAAACGCAGGACGGCAAGCTGGTGGCGGCAAGCCGCACAGACTTCGCACGGGTCGGCATCGGCGTCGCGATCCCGGCGGCGGCCCCGAGTCTGGATGTGTCGACGCCCGAGGCGCTGCGATCCAGCCTGCTGTCGGCCAAGTCGGTGATCGTGTCCTCGGGCACGAGCGGGCGTCACATGCTGGAGGTCTTCGCGAACCTCGGCATCGGCGAGGCGCTGAAGGCCAAAACGACACAGCCGCCGTCGGGCGCTCAGATCGCCGACTCCCTGGCCGCAGGCCGGGCTGAGATCGGTTTTCCGCAGATCAGCGAGCTTCGGCATGCCCCGGGGATTCGCTACCTTGGGCCCATCCCGGCGGAACTGCAGAGCTACACGACGTATTCGGCGGCTCGGCACGCCGGCTCGGCGCAGGTCGACGCGGCGGCGGCGTTTCTTCGGGCCCTGCGTGACCCCGCCACACAGGCCGCGACCCGCGCCGCGGGCATGGAGCCGCTCTGAGCCTGCTGCGTTGAGCGCGGCGCATCGCGCAGCACCGCAGCGTCCTCCCCGCGCGGCTGAATCTCAATCAGCCGCCCACCGACAAAAAAGCCCCGCCGGGGCGGGGCTTCATCGTGAGTGGGCGCTCGGCTGGCTGCGGCTTACTGCGCTGCCGCCTGCGCATTGCGCAGCCGGATGTGCAGTTCGCGCAGCTGCTTCTCGTCGACCAGTGACGGCGCACCGGTCAGCAGGCACTGGGCGCGCTGGGTCTTGGGGAAGGCGATCACGTCGCGGATCGACTCGGCCTTGGTCATCATCGTGACGATGCGGTCCAGGCCGAAGGCCAGGCCGCCGTGCGGGGGCGCACCATACTGCAGCGCGTCCAGCAGGAAGCCGAACTTGATGCGCTGGTCTTCGGCGCCGATATTGAGCGCGTCGAAGACCTTGGCCTGCACCTCGGCGCGGTGGATACGCACCGAGCCGCCGCCGAGCTCCCAGCCGTTCAGGACCATGTCGTAGGCCTTGGCGATGCAGGCGCCGGGGTCGGTCTTCATCAGCTCTTCATGGCCGTCCTTGGGCGCCGTGAACGGGTGGTGAACGGCCGCCCAGCGGTTGTTCTCCTCGTCGTGCTCGAACATCGGGAAGTCGACCACCCACAGCGGCGCCCACTTGTCCTCG
>RXJV01000093.1 GCA_003963075.1 Burkholderiales bacterium | reverse complement strand
TATCGGCTGTGAATTCTTAAAGAACATCGCAAAACTCGGAGCACTTACTCTTTGTTTGCGTTGCTGACTACGTTTAGTTGTCAGCAGCAAAGAAGCAAGATTCTAATCTGCTTTTTTTGTTGTCGTCAAGTATTTTTGAAAATTTCTTTTCGCATTACTTGCCGACTTGCATTTGCCACTCCAAACTGATGCGTTGCATTCGGTTCGTCAGCAGCAAAGAGGCGAGATTCTTGCTTGCCTTCGCAGCGTCGTCAAGTGCTTTTTGAAAATTTTTCGAAAACTCTCAAACAGCCAACGAGCCTAGAAGACTGAAGCCCGCGCCGGACTTTTCAGACCAGCTCCGCCTCCTTCGCCAACCTCATCACCGCCTCTCGGCAGATCCGTGATCAGCGAAGCCTGTGACTGTAGCACAGGATTTTCTACTCACGCAAGCCTCTATGGAGAACAAACGCGAAATTGGCCTTGACCCAGACCAGGCATGGATTGAGCGCCCTGGGCGCCAAGTCAGCGCTCGAACCCCCGCCGCTCAGCACAGCCATCCGCCACATTGCCAACCTCACCCGAAGCGAGCGATCTGCTAACCAACGGCAGGTGCCGTGTCGAAGCTGATCTGGCGCGGCACGAAGGGTTCGACACCTCCATCAACCCTCCCAAGCCGGCGTGCTGCGCAGCACCTCCTCAATCGTGGTGGCACCTTCCGCCACCTTCATAGCGCCAGCCAGGCGTAATGGCCGAAGGCCTTCTTGCACCGCCTGCCGACGCAGCGCCGCCAGGTCGCCCAACGAGCTCTTGACCCCTTCGCTCACCGTCAGCAATTCATAAAGGCCGGCACGGCCACGGAACCCCGTGTTGCGGCACTCCAGGCAGCCCACTGGCTTGTAGGGCTTGACGCCACCGCCTAGGCGCCAGTGGCGCACCAGGTCATTGAGGCCTTCGCGCGTGACCGTCGGATCGGGCTGCTTGCAATGCGGGCACAGAGTCCGCACCAAGCGCTGAGCAAGCACGCCGATGACGGTCGCGCTGATCAGATAGCTCGGCACGCCCAGATCCTGCAGGCGCGTGATCGCCGAGACCGAGTCGTTGGTGTGCAGCGTGCTGAACACCAGGTGGCCGGTCAAGGCGGCCTGGATCGCCATCTCGGCCGTCTCGAGGTCGCGGATCTCGCCGACCATGATGATGTCCGGGTCCTGGCGCATCAGCGCGCGCAGGCCCTCGGCGAATCCGAAGTCCAGCACGCTTTGCACCTGGGTCTGGTTGAACGCCGGCTCGATCATCTCGATCGGGTCCTCGATGGTCGTCACGTTGACCTCGTCCGTGGCGAGGCGCTTGAGCGTCGAGTACAGCGTGGTCGTCTTGCCGCTGCCGGTAGGCCCGGTCACCAGGATGATGCCGTGGGGCTGCTTGACCAGGCTCTCCCAGCGGTCGGAGTCGTGCTGCCCGAAGCCGAGCGAAGCCAGGTCCTTCACCGCGGTCTCCGGGTCGAAGATGCGCATCACCATCTTTTCGCCAAAGGCCGTGGGCAGCGTCGACAAACGCATCTCGACCTCGTCACCGGCCGGGTTGCGCGTCTTGATCCGGCCATCCAGTGGGCGCCGTTTCTCGACCACATCCATCCGGCCCAGCAGCTTGATCCGCGAGGTCATCGCGCTCATCACCGTCGGCGGCAACTGGTAGACCGTGTGAAGCACGCCGTCGATGCGGAAGCGAATCACGCCCATCTCGCGGCGCGGTTCCAAGTGGATATCCGACGCACGCTGGTCGAAGGCGTACTGCCACAGCCAGTCCACCACCTGCACGACACCCTGGTCGTTGGCGTCGAGCTGCTTGTTGCTCTTGCCCAGTTCGACGAGCTGCTCAAAGCTCGCCACCTGGCTTTGCTCACCCGACTTCGTCGCGGCGCGCACCGAGCGGGCAAGCGTAAAGAACTCGGTCGTGTAGCGCGCGATCTCCAGCGGGTTGGCCACCACCAGCTTGACCGGCTTGCGCACATGCGACTCGATCTGCGCCACCCAGCCGGTGTCGAAGGGCTCGGCGGTGGCGATCGTCACGTCGGCCACGCCGAACTGCACCGGCAGGCAGCGCTTGGCCTCGGCATAGCCGATGGACATCACATCCGCCACACGGCCCACGTCCACCTTGAGTGGATCGATGCGCAGATAAGGCAGGCCCGCGCGCACCGCCAGCCACTCCGACAGCGCGTCCACGTCGAGCGGCTTGCCGGTGGCCAGTTGCACCAGGCTGGCGTGGCCCAGCCGCACCAGCGGGTGCAATGCACTGTCCCCCGCGCCCAGCCTCTGCTCGGTGCGCAGCGCCTGGGCCTCGTCGATCAGCCCATCGCGCAACAGCCACTTCAGCAGCAGCCGCCACTCCAGCCGGCCCTCCGGCTTGGACGAGCCCGTGGCTGAAGGCGAGGGCGGCGCGGATGCAGGTCTGGGCTTCGGGGTCATCGGTGTCGGGCTCAAAGCGCTTGCAGGATGCTCATCGGCAACGGCCTCACGAGGCGCAGCCATTTGCGGGCCGGCAGCTTGAAGCGTGTCTCGATGTTAGCCGCGCGCTGCTCCAACACCTCGCGATGCGGCACCTGCACACCGCGGGCCGCCACGACGACCGTGTTGCCCTCCTTGGTCGGTGCCAGGCTCCAGACCTGGTCGGACCCGAAAGCCCGGGCGATGCGCAGCGCGCTCCGCGCAAAGCTGGCGCTGCGCCCGAAAAGGTTGACGGTCATCAGCCCACCGTCGGCGAGCACGCCACGGCAGGCCGCGTAAAACGCCTCATCGTCCAGAACCGGCGAGGCGGCGTCATGGTCGTAAAGGTCCACGTTCAGCACATCGACTGACTGCAGATGCGCGTCACTGGCCACCCAGCGCGCCGCGTCCTCGTTGACGACCGTCAGCCGTGCATCGTTGCCCGGCAGCCGGAACCATTGCCGGCAGGCAGCGATCACTTCCGGATTGATCTCAACCGCCGTGGTCTTCATCCTCAGCGGGCCGTGGCAGAACCGTGTCAGCGCCGCCGCACCCAGGCCCAGCTGCACCGCGTGGCCCTCGCCCAGCGTGGCGGGCTCCCGCCACAGCATCCAGGCGCACATGCGCTGGATGTACTCGAGCTCCAATTGGTCGGGCTTGCGGATGCGCATCGCGCCCTGCACCCAGATCGAGTCCAGGTGCAGGAAGCGCACGCCGTCGAACTCGCTCAGCGTCGCCGGGCCCCAGGTCGGTGTTCTTGTCTTCGTCATGGCCCGGACATCCTAGGTCAGCCGAGATGCGGCCCCAGCGCCGCGCGCCAGGCCGAAATCTTGTCGGCGAGGCCGAGGCCGGCGTGCGCCGGGCTCGTCGATGGCAGCTTCAGCAGCGGCAGCCCCGGCTCGCCGAGGATGGCGCGGGCCTCGCGAAACGCCACCGCGCCGTTGCAGCCGATCGCGCGCAGGCCGGGCAGGCGCAGCAGCAGGTCGGGCAGATCACTCGGCGCGGCCGACTCGATGGCCGCGTCCAGGCTGCCGACACGCACGCAGGACGCGACCGCATCCCACAGGCCCACGCCATGGGCCAGCAAGGCCTGCAGCCTCAGCGCATAGGGCCGCGCCGGCAAGCCGGCCTCGCCCAGCAGCTCCGCCATCACCGGCCAGAAGGCATTGCGCGGATGCGCGTAGTACTGGGCCGCCTGAAGCGACGCCACGCCGGGGAAGCTGCCCAGCACCAGCACCCGCACGCCGGCATCGAAAACCGGCGCCAGCCCCAACAGACGCCCACCGACGTCGGGGTTTGCGGGATTGGCGGCCACCAAAGGGCGCGGCGAAGATGCTGACATGGACAAGAGCGCAAATGACCCAGGATTCGAAGCCCCGCAAGTGTCGGCGCTCGGCAGCAGGCCGTTGGCGACCGATCTGGTCGCCCGCATCACCGACTTGTGGCGCTACCCGGTCAAGGCCTGTGCCGGCGAAGCGGTCGATGTGCTTGAAGTCGATGCCCACGGCTGGCCCGAGGCCGACCGCGCCTGGGCCGTCGCCGACCCCGCCGGCGAGTTGACCTGGATGGGCGCCCACCCTCGACTCGCACGCGTTCAGGCCCGGCTCACCGAGGGTCATCTTGAACTTCGGTCGGATGGAGCCTCACTCCAGGTGCCGCACGACGCCGGCCCGCCGATCCCGCTGCGCGCCTGGAATGCCGAACACCAGGGCTTCGACCATTTTCAAGGCTGGGACGCCGGCGACGCAGCCGCCGCGCTGCTGCAATCCGCCACCGGTGCGCCGCTGCGCCTGGTGCGCCTGGATGACGAAGCGCGTCGCCGGCCCGGGCTCAGCGCCTGGCATCTGGTGGGCGACGGGTCGCTGCAGGCCTGGCGCGACGCGCTGGCCGAACCGCTGACCGGACTGGTCGAGCGCGCCCGGCCCAACCTCGTGCTGGGTGCCGAAGACGGCAGCGAACTGCCCGCCTTCATCGAAGACCTCATCACCGAGATGCGCGTCGGCCCGCTCAGGCTGCGTCGTACCGCCCCCTGTGTGCGCTGCATCGTGCCCAGCGTCGACCCCAGCAGCGCCGAGCCCCAGCCGCAGGCTCTGGACGCGCTGACCCGGCTCAGTGCCGAGCGTGCGCCGGGCGCGCCGGTGCGGTTCGGCATCTACCTGCGCAGTGCCGGCGCAGGCCGGCTTCAGCTCGGCGATCGCGTCGAGCTGTCACTCGACTTTGGCAATCTCTGACTCGAACGGTTCAAAGGAAGCAAGCATGAACACGGAAGCAATCTGGACTTTCCTCAGCACGCAAGGCGTGGACTTCGGCCTCAAGGTGCTGGCCGCCATCGCCGCCTGGGTGGTGGGGCGCTGGCTGATCGGGCTGGCCCTGCGCGTCTTCACCCTCGCGCTCGAACGCGGCAAGCGCATCGACTCGACGCTCTCGGCCTATCTGCGCTCCATCCTGAGCGTGCTGCTCAACATCGTCCTGGTGCTGGCCATCCTGGACATCTTCGGCGTCAAGACCACCTCCTTCGCCGCGCTGCTGGCCGGCGCGGGCCTGGCCATCGGCACCGCCTGGGGCGGTCTCCTCACCCACTTTGCCGCTGGCGTGTTCATGCAGGTGCTAAGGCCCTTCAAGGTGGGCGACTTCATCCAGGCCGGCGGCGTGACGGGCACTGTGACCGAGATCGGCCTGTTCGGCACCACCATCACCAGCCCCGACAACGTCCACACCATCGTCGGCAACAACACCATCTTCGGCAGCGCCATCCAGAACTACTCCACGCTGCCGCACCGCCGCGTGGACTGCGTCGCCAAGGTCGCCCACAGCGTGGACCCGCTGGACGCCATCGCCCGCCTCAAGCCCGCCATCGCCGCCATCCCACACGTAATGGCCAGCCCGGCGCCGGACATCGAGATCCTGCAGTTCACGCCCGAAGGCCCGCTGCTGGCCGTGCGGCCCTACTGCCACACCGACCACTACTGGCAGGTCTACTTCGACACCCACAAGGCCATCGTCGCCACCTTCGGCGCGGCCGGCTACCCGGTGCCCGAAACACCGCTGGCGCCGCGCAACCGTTAAAGCGCCGCCAGCCGCGGCAGCGCGCTGCGCGCATTGGCCGAGGTGATCTCGGCCGTCTGTTCGAGCGTCCAGCCCCGCAGCTCGGCGAGGCTCTGAGCGATGCGCGGCAGCTCGCCCGGTTCATTGCGCGCGGTCTCGCCGGCGGCGCGCTGCTCGGCCGTCTTGTAGAGCCACTGCGGCGGGATGTCCGGCGCATCCGTCTCCAGCACCAGCGCATGCGCCGGCAGCGTGGCCGCCAGGCGGCGGATCTGCAGCGAGCGCTCGAAGGTCAGCGTGCCGCCGAAGCCGAGCTTGAAGCCGAGGTCGAGGAAGGCCTGGGCCTGCTGCTCACTGCCATTGAAGGCATGGGCGATGCCCCCGTGCGTGAAGCCGACGCGGCGCAGGCCCGCCAGCAACGGGTCGGCGCTGCGCCGCACATGCAGGATCACCGGCAGGCCGAAGCGCTTCGCGAGCTTGAGCTGCTCGACATAAAAATGCTGCTGCGTTGCCGGGTCCAAGCCTGGGACGAAGAAGTCCAGGCCGATCTCGCCGACGGCGACGAGGCGGGGGTCGATGTGATGGGTGGCCAGCGCCTCGCCGAGACGGTCGAGGTCGCCCTCGTTGGCGCCCATCACATAGAGCGGGTGGATGCCCAGCGCGTAAGTGAAGCCTTGGCGGAGGGCCAGCAGCCGCACGGTGTCGAAGTTCGCGGCCTCGACTGCCGGGATGACGACCTGCGTGACGCCCGCCCCGCGCGTCCGCGCGACGACCGCGTCGCGGTCAGCGTCGAACTCGGCCGCGTCGAGATGGCAGTGGGTGTCGATCCACACTGCCCGCTCCTTCAACGGAACACGATCGTCCGGTTGCCGTTCAGCAGCACCCGGTGCTCGGCATGCCACTGGATGGCCCGCGCCAGCGCCACGCACTCCATGTCGCGGCCGATGCCCACGAGCTGGTCGGGCGTGTAGCTGTGGTCGATGCGAGCGACCTCCTGCTCGATGATCGGCCCCTCGTCGAGGTCGCTGGTCACGTAGTGGGCGGTCGCGCCGATCAGCTTCACGCCGCGCTCGTAGGCCTGGTGGTAGGGCTTGGCGCCCTTGAAGCTGGGCAGGAAGCTGTGGTGGATGTTGATCGCGCGGCCCGACAGGTCGCGGCACAGCTCGGGCGACAGGATCTGCATATAGCGCGCCAGCACGACGAGGTCGATCTGGTTGTCGGCCATGACCTCGCGGATCTTGGCTTCCTGCGCGGCCTTCTGCGCGTCGGTGGCGCCGAGCAGCGGGAAGTGGTGGAAGGGAATGTTGTGCGAGGCCGCCAGTTGGTAGAAGTCGCGGTGGTTGCTGACGATGGCCGGGATCTCGACGTTCAGATGCCCGGTCTGCACGCGGAACAGCAGGTCGTTCAGACAGTGGCCGAGCTTGCTCACCAGCAGCAGCACGCGGGTCTTGCGGCTGCGCGCCACCAGCTCCCAGTCCATCACGAACTCAGCCGCCAGCGGCGCAAAGGCGGCCTGCAGCGCCGCCTCTTCGGCCGCCGCCTCGAACTCGATGCGCATGAAGAAGCGCGCATGGTCGGGGTCGCCGTGCTGGTGGGACGTGAGGATGTTGCCGCCCTGCTGCAGCAGCACGCCGGTGACGGCATGCACGATGCCGGCGCGATCGGGGCAGGAGAGCTTCAGGACAAATCGCGAAGTCATGGCAGGGGCTCAGGCAGAAAACCGACCGGCGGCGAGGCGCAGCTGCCGGTCGCAGCGTGCCGCCAGGTCGCGGTCATGGGTGACGAGGATGAAGGCCGTGCCCTGCTCGCGGGCCCGCTCCAGCATCAGCTCGAACACCGCGGTGGCGGTGTCGCGGTCGAGGTTGCCGGTGGGCTCGTCGGCCAGCACGCAGGCCGGCCGCGTGACCAGGGCCCGGGCGATGGCGACGCGCTGGCGCTCGCCGCCGGAGAGTTCGGCCGGCCGGTGGTTCACCCGCTCGCCCAGCCCCACGCGGGCCAGCATCTCGGCCGCCGCGGCACGGGCTGCGGCCGAGGACTGGCGGCGGATGCGCAGCGGCATGGCCACGTTGTCGAGCGCGCTGAACTCCGGCAGCAGGTGATGGAACTGGTAGACGAAGCCCAGCTGCTGGTTGCGCCAGTCGCCGCGCTCGGCCTCGCCGAGCAGGCCGAGGTCGCGCCCCATCAGCTGCACCTGGCCGCTGGTCGGCAGGTCCAGCCCACCGAGCAGATGCAGCAGCGTCGACTTGCCGGAACCCGAGGCGCCCACGATGGCCAGGGTTTCGCCGCGCTTCACCGCCAGGTCGACCCCGCGCAGCACGGTCACGTCAAGCCGCCCTTCCTGGAATCGCCGCGTGAGCCCGGTGGCCTGAAGCACAAGCTCACTCATAGCGCAGGGCCTCCGCCGGCTGCACGCGGCTGGCGCGCCAGCTGGGGTAAAGCGTGGCCAGGAAGGCCAGCAGCAGCGAGACCAGGGTGATGGGCAGGATGTCGCTGCCCTGCGGATCGCTCGGCATCTGGCTGATCAGGTAGACGCTGCTCGGCAGGAAGCTGGCATGCAGTGCCTGCTCGATGGCCGGCACGATGACGTCGATGTTGAAGGCCACCAGCAGCCCCAGCCCCACGCCGGCCAGCGTGCCGATCACGCCGGACACCGCGCCCTGCACCATGAAGATACCCATGATGGAGCGCGGGCTCGCGCCCAGGGTGCGCAGGATGGCGATGTCGCTCTGCTTGTCGGTCACCGTCATCACCAGGGTCGAGACGAGGTTGAAGGCTGCCACCGCGACGATCAGCGACAGCACGATGCCCATCATGCGTTTCTCGATCTGCACCGCATCGAACCAGGTCGCGTTGGCGCGGGTCCAGTCGCGCACCAGGATGTTGGGGCCCACGCCGCGGGCCAGCTCGCCGGCCACGCGCCGCGCGTCGTGCACATCGCTGAGCTTGAGCTGCACGCCGGTGGGCCCGCCGGTGCGGAACAGCTTGGCCGCGTCTTCAAGGTGGATCAGCGCCAGGCCCGAGTCGTACTCGTAATGGCCCGCGCTGAAGGTGCCCACCACGGTGAAGGCACGCAGCCGGGGCACGACGCCCGCCGGCGTCACCTGCCCGCCGGGCGCCACCAGCGTGACCTTGTCGCCCTCGCCCACGTGCAGCTGGCGGGCCAGCTCCGCGCCCAGCACGATGTTCCAGGCCCCGGGCTGCAGCCGGGCGAAGGCGCCGTCCTTGAGCTGGGCGCCGAGGCCGGTGACCTGCGCCTCGTCGGCCGGCGAGATGCCGCGGATGACGGCGCCGCGCATGTCGTCGCCGCCGTGGGCGATCAGGCTCTGGGTCGCAATGAAGGGCGCCGCGCCGATGACCTCCGGCCGGGCGCGCGCCTTGGCCGCGGTGGCCTGCCAATCCGGCAGGGCCTGGCCGGCGTAGTCCAGCAGCTCCACGTGGGCGATGACATTGAGCATGCGGTCGCGCACTTCCTTCTGGAAGCCGTTCATCACCGACAGCACGACGATCAGCGCCATCACACCCAGCGCAATGCCCACCATGGACACGCCGGAGATGAAGCTGATGAAGCGGTTGCGCCGCCCACCCCGGCCGGCGCGCACATAGCGCCAGCCGACCTGGAGTTCATACGGCAGGGGCATGGAGAGGCAGGGCGTGGTACGGCATGGGGCCGCGATGGTAACTGGCGGGGCACGGCCGGACAGGCAGGAACCCTCGGCGAGCCGTCGCCGGCGCAAGGCTGAGGGCGGCGCGCCGACACATGGTCAACACGACCCGCCGACCGGCCAGTCCTCCACAATCCAGCGCTACAAGCACGCAACCAGGGAGACTCCATGCAACGACTCATCCTCGGCCTCGCCCTCGCGGCCGCTGCCACCACAGCCTGCGCGCAGGCCAGTTTGATGACCAGCCTGTCGCGTTGCGACGCAGGCTTCTTTCAGCAGTTGGCCGCCCAGAGGGACGCGTTGCGCCCTCAGGCCGAGGTCAGGCCCCGGGCCGGTGCCGCCAGCTTCATCGTCCCCAGTCTGACGCAGGAGGGCCAGAAGCGCCTGATGTTCGGCCAGCCGCTGCGGCTGCACGGCCTCGAGATCGTCGGCTACCTGGACGAGCTGACGCCCATCCCCGGTGGTGTAGATGTGTCCTGGGGCTTCCTGGTCCGCGGCAAGCTGACCGACGTCGCGACCGCGCTCAGGGACGTGATCTGGGACGGCCAGCGGCTGCGCCGGGACGCACAGGGCGACACCCCCTACTTCGTGCGCTCCGAAATCTGGCGCCACGAGAAAGCCGCGGCGGGCTGGGTCAAGGAGGCCAGCGTGAACGGTCCACCCAAGCCCGGGACTGTCGAGCGCGTCTTCATGATCGAAACCTACGAGGACGACCCCAGCCTGGTGCGCGCCGGCTGCTCACTGCAGGGCGACATCACGCGAGAGATGCTGCGCGACCTGCGACCGGACTTTCCTGTCGATAGGCCTTGAGTCCGCGGCCCCGGTGGCAGGCCGGCTCGTTGACACAACGCCGAAGCACAACCCATCGATCTCGCGAAGGCTAAGGGCATGCCGTGCCGCTTGATGGCTTCGGCTGAGACCATGTGCTGCTTCTCTGAGTGGCGCAGGTCCGTGGGTATGAACGTCGATGCTGCAGCCCATGCTTCGCCATTCAGCTCGTGGCGCGCGGACAGCCGGCACTCCTGACCCGCGCTGCGCGCTGGGTCAGAAGCGGCGCCGGCATCGCCAGCGGGCGAGCAGGCGGTTCACGGTGGCGTGCCCCGCTTCAGCTCCCACTGCGCCAGCATGAACTCCCGATAGGGCACCGCCTGAGTCGCCAGCGTGCGCTCGAACCAGGGCAAGGCCTCGCCGCGCTTGCCCTGGGCCGCGAGCTGCTGGCCGATGAAGAAATAGGCTTCGGCCAGACGCAGACGTTCGGTGTCGGGCTTTTCCTTGGCTAGCTTGAGCAGCGCGTCGCGGTCCAGGCTGCCGCCCAGGTAGCGCAGCAGCGCACCCGCCCATTTGCTGGTGTCGGCCGAGGCCAGCTCGTCGGCGATGGCGGCCTTACCCCGGCCACCCTGGCGTTCGGCGGCGAGGTAGAGCCACAGCAGCATGAACTGGCGCGCCTCGCCGCTCGCGTTGGTGGCGCTGTCGCGCAGCACGGCCTCGGCGCGGGCATAGTCGCCCAGCATGTAGTGCGTCGTGCCCAGCCAGTTGCCAGTGCCCGATCCCTGCCGGGCCTGCTGGCTGAAGGCCGCCAGCGCGTCGGTTGGGCGGGCCAGCCCCACCAGCGCGACGCCCTTGGCCTCCAGCGCGGCAGCGGCCTCCTCGCCCTCGGCAGTGATGGCCAGCACGCGCTCGGCATCGGCCAGCCCCTGGTCGAAATCACCCAGCTGGTTCTGCACCTGGGCACGCTCGGCCAGCACACGGGCGGCCAACCTGCCCTTAGGGTCGACGGCGCGCAGCAGCTGGTCGTCGACCACGCGAATGAACTCGTTGAGCTGCATCAGCTGCCACAGCGCGTCGGGCTTGGCGCCACTGCGGTACTTGAGCAGTCGCGTACTCACGGCCGCGAAGCTGCTGTCCAGCGCCTTGAGGTCCAGCAGGCCCATGCGCATGCGCTGCACGTTGAGCATCTGCCTCGCACGGCCCACGCGCTCACGGTAGCCGTCCATGTCGGCCGGCAGCACCTCGTCGGCACGGCGCTCCACGCGGCTGATGAACTGCACCGTGGGGCCGTCGATCTCGACACGGCTGGTGAATGCGAAATGCTTGTCGGCCAGTTGCTGCGGGGCCGGGACGGACGATCCGGCGGGCTGCGGGCCGGTGACGCTGACGCGCAGCTCCACCGCATTCGTCGGGTCCAGCATGAAGGGGTAGCGGCGGCGCGCCTCGGGCGGTAGCGACAGCGCATCGACCAGCTCCACGGCCGGGAACTCAAGCTCCAGCGCTCCGCGCCGGTAGCGGCCCATCATCGGGTGCTCAAAGCTGAGCTTGAGTTCCCATTGATTGGTCTCGCGGTTGTCCACGACCTCGGGTGGGCCGGCGCTGACCAGGCCGGGCAACAGTCGCGCATAGCTGCCGCCGATGGATTCCGCCAGACGCTCGAGGCCAGCCATTGCCAGGTGGGCGCGCCAGCGCTCTGCGGCCAGGCCGTTGGCCTTGAAGGACGTGGTCAGGCGCGCGGGCTTGGACAGGTCGGCGAAGTTCCAGTCCTGGCGGAAGCTCAGTGCATCCTTCGCGAAGGCGGGCGGCGCGATCGGCTGTGGACCCCCCTCCCCCTGGCCCACGACCAACGCAGCGCCGTAGCGGAAGTAGCCCCGCGTCTCCAGCGCGTAGCCCTGGCCGTTCAACGTCGGGTCCAGCAGGTAGACCGCGTCGCCGATCTTCACGCGGCTGATCACATGGTCGAACTGGTCGTGTGAGGGCAGGTAGTTGCCGATGCCGCGGCTGCGCGCCAACGAGATCAGCGCGGGCCGGGCGTCAAAGCCCATCGCGCCGAGCAGTGTGTTCAGCAGCAGCGTCTTGTCCTTGCAGTCCCCGAGGCGTTCGACCAGGGTCTTGGCCGCCGGCTTGGGGCGATGCGAGCTCTCGCCCAGCGATGCCGAGAAGTAGCGCACCTCGTCCTGCACGAAGCGCAGCGCGGCGGCGACCTGCTGCTCGGGCGTGCCGCCCGCACCCACGGATGCCTTCAGCTCCGCGGCCTTCTCGGCGACGCCAGCCGCCGGGGCATCTCCAGCGAACAGCCCCTGGGCCCACTGGTCGACCTCTGCCCAGCTGGCGTATTCGCTGATATGCAGCGCCGGGTACACCTTGAACCATGGCGGCGTGGCCGCTTCGTTGTTCACGGCGGGCACGTCGTCCTGCACGACGCGGATGACCTGACGGCCGCGCTCGTCGAAGCGCTCGGGCACCAGGTCGGCCGCGATGACCTTGGTGTTGAGTTTGCGATCTTGCGGCGCCTCAACGCGCAGATGGAAGCGGCCGATGGGCGCGTCGGACGCCAGCTGGAACAGCGACGCATAGCGCCCTTCGAAGATCGGGTTCTCGCCCTCCAGGGTGTAGGCCACGTCGACGATGTCGCCCACGCGCACATCGCTGATGACGAGCAGTGCCGTGCGCACGCCGTCGATCATCTGGCGCTCGAGTTGCTGCTCGCGGCGCATCAGCTCGATGCGGGCGTCCTTCAGCCGGTCCAATCGCTGGCCGTCGCGGATGACGCCGGCCTGATGGATGACGAGCTGCTGGTAGGCCGGGTTGAAGCTGATCTGCGGCTCCGACACCTCGCGCAGCGTGGAGGTGTCCAACGCCTCCTGCTGCAGATGCAGATAGGTGGCCGTGGTGGACTTGGGTGCGAGCTGCACCTGCACGTCCACCAGCCGCTCCAGGCGCGCCTTGGCGCCATGGGCCGCCGGCCGGGCCTTGGCCGCAGGCGCTGGCGCTGGCGGCAGCGGCTTGACCCAGGTTGGCGCGGGGCCGAAGCGGTAGCCCGCGCCAGCCGGCACGACGGGATAAGGAGAGGCGGTTTTGGTCGCGGCCTTGGCCGCTGCGGGCTTGGGGGCCGACTTGGCCGGCACCGTTTGCGCCTGGGTCAGGCCCAGCGACACGGCCAGCACCAGCGCTGGCCAAAACTTGACAGTCATTCTCATCCTCCCGGCTTCACCGCCCCATTGTGCGGGCGCCGGGCCTGAGCCGCCCTCGCAACGCGCTCAGCGCAGCAGCTGCTCCACCTCGGCCGCCGGGTCGCCCAGAGCCGCCACCTTGGCGGCCAGCAGTTCGAGGTCCAGGTGCAGATGGGCCACCAGTTCGGGCACGGCCACCTCCAGCGCATGCACGGGCTCGTCATGGTGCTCGGCGGCGTCGGCCAGCACCTCGGCCACATGCAGCACGGCCGCAATCAGCGAGAAGGGCCGTGTCTCCAGTGGCGCGTTGGCGTCCTTGAAGGCTGCGATCAGCGGCGCCGGGAAATGCCAGTGCGCCGCGAGGCTGGCGGTCACGTCGGCATGGGTGCAGCCGAAACGGTGTTCTTCCAGAGAAAAGCGGCTGCCCGGCTCGGCCGCGTGGGCTTCCACATCGGCCACCAGCTGGGGTTCTTCCAAGGCCATCAGCAGCTGGCCGGTGCGCAGCATCAGCCCCGCCAGATAGGCCGTGTCGGCGGTGCTGCCGGTAGCGCCCAGCAGCCGCGCCAGGGTGCGGGCGTAGTTGGCCGTGGCCAGGCTGTGGCGCCAGAAGAGTGCCCGGTCCAGGCCCGGCACCTTGGGGAAGGCCCCGGTCAGGCAGGCGGCCATGGCCAGATTGCGCAGGATTTCGAGCCCCAGGGCATGCGCGGCGTCGATGACCGTCGCGATCTGGTGCGAGGGGCTGTAGTGCGCGGAATTCGCCAGCCGCAGCACCTTGGCCGTGAGCGCCGCATCCTTCTCGATCAGCGCCGCAATCTGGGCCAGCCCGATGTTGTCGTCATCGAAGCTCTTCAGCAGCCGCGAGGCCACTTCGGGCATCGTCGGCAAGGCATGGTGCTTGAGGAAAAAGCGCTCTGCGGCAACGGTCATTTCGGGCCTCCGGCAAATGATGTGCGGCCCAGTCTAGGCCGTCGGCAGGCGCTGCGCCATCGCGGCGCGCCGCGCTAAATGACCAGCAATGCACGGAAATCATTCACATTGGTGTGCGTCGGCCCCGGCACCAGCAGGTCGCCCAGCGGCTCGAAGAAGCTGGCGCTGTCGTGGGCGTCCAGCAGGGCCTGCGGGTTCAGCCCCAGCGCGCGGGCCCGGGCCAGGCTGGTGGGGGTGAGCAGCGCGCCGGCATGGGGGCCCACGCCGTCGATGCCATCCGTGTCGGCCGCCAGCCCGTAGACCCCCGGCTCGCCCTGCAGCGCCAGCGCACAGCCCAGCAGGAACTCGGTCGCCCGGCCGCCGCGGCCGGCGGGCCGGCTGCCGTCGACGGTCACCGTCGTCTCGCCGCCGGACAGGATCACGCAGGGCCGTGCAAACGGCTCGCCGTGCCGGGCCACGGCGCGCGCCAGCGCCGCATGCACGCCGCCGACAATGCGCGACTCGCCTTCGATCTCATCGCTCAGGACATGGGCCGCCAGCCCCTGGGCGCGCGCCGCATCGGCCGCCGCCTCCAGGCTCATCCGCGGCGTGGCCAGCATCACGAACTCATGGCCGGCCAGGCGCTCGTCGCCGGGCTTGGGCGTCTCGAAGTCACCGCTCTCCAGCCCGGCGCGGGCGGCGGGCGGCAGCTCGATGCGGTAGCGGCGGCAGATGGCCAGCGCGTCAGCGCAGGTCGTGGCATCGGCCACCGTGGGGCCGGAGGCGATCACGGCCGGGTCGTCGCCGGGAACGTCGCTGATCGCGATCGTCAGCACCCGCGCCGGCGCGCAGGCCGCCGCCAGCCGCCCGCCCTTGATCGCCGACAGGTGCTTGCGCACGCAGTTCATCTCGTGGATGGCCGCGCCGCTGGCGAGCAGGGCCCGGTTCACCGCCTGCTTGTCGGCCAAGCTCAGGCCGGGCGCGGGCAGGCTCAGCAGCGCCGAGCCGCCGCCGGAGATCAGACCGATGACCAGGTCGCGCGCGGTCAGGCCCGCGGTGAGGGCCAGCAGGCGCTCGCTGGCGGCCAGGCCGACGGCATCCGGCACCGGGTGCGCCGCCTCGACCAGCTCGATGCGCCGCGGCCGCCAGCCGCCGGGGATGTGGCCGTAGCGGGTGATGACCAGGCCCGACATCGGCGCCTCCGCCGGCCAGGCGGCCTCCAGCGCCTGCACCATGGCGCCGCCGGCCTTGCCCGCACCCAGTACGAGCGTGCGGCCTTTCGGCGGGGGCGGCAGCTGGGACGCCAGCACCTGGCCGGGCAGCGCTCGGGCCACCGCGACGTCGTAGAGCTGGCGCAGCAGCGCGCGGGGGTCGAGGGTCATGGCTGTTGCGTCCAGCGGCCGATCAGCGCCCGCTCGTCGTCGGTGAGGCCGGTCGCATTGTTCAGCGGCATGGCGCGCTGCACGACGACCTGCTGGTAGATCTGCGCGCGGTGCGCGGCCAGGCCCTCGGCCGAGTCCAGCCGCACGCCCTTTTGAGCGGCCTCGCCGGCATGGCACATCAGGCAGCGCTGCGTGATGATCGCGCGGGCTTCATTCTCCAAAGCCTCTTGAACGATTCTTTGGGCCGAGGCCAGCATGTTTGATGTGCTCGGCGACGACGCGCCTCCCAAGCCCCCCTCAACGACCGGCCGTGAAATCACGGTATGCGACAACATCGTCACACGGTCCGCTCCGGCGGATGGCTTGGGCGCCAGCCAGGTGATGACACCCGCCAGCAGCGCCAGCGCCAGCACCACCGCGCCCCAGCTGTTGACGCCCTTGTGTCGCTTCACGAAGAACACGCGGATGGCCACGCCGGCCGCCATCAACAGCGCCAGCACCGCCCAGTTCTGCGGGTGCTGGTAAAGCATGCCGTAGTGGTTGCTCAGCATCGCCACCAGCACCGGCAGGCCAAAGTAGGTGTTGTGCACGCTGCGCTGCTTGCCGCGCTGGCCATGGAGGGGGTCGGGCTTCTGGCCGGCGCGCATCTGCGCGATCACCTTCTTCTGGCCCGGGATGATCCAGTGCGCCACGTTGGCGGTCATCATCGTCGCCAGCATGGCGCCAACGATGAGGAAGGCCGCCCGGCCGGCGAAGAGCTGGCAGGCCGCCCAGCTCGCGGCAATCACGAAGACCGCCACCACCGCGAGCACACGGCCGTCATGGCCGATCTGGCCGTCGGCGGTGCGGCCGAGCACACGGCAGGCCATGTCGTACACGCCCCAGCCCACCGCCAGAAAGGCCAACGCCGCCGCCACCGCCTGCCAGGGCGCGCCCCAGGCGAACACGCGCGGGTCGATCAGCATCTGGCTGGCGTTGAACAGGTACAGCACCACGAAGAGCGCAAAGCCGCTCATCCAGGTCCAGTAACTCTCCCAATAAAACCAGTGCAGGTCGTCCGGCAGGTTGCGCGGCGCCACCAGGTACTTCTGCGGGTTGTAGAAGCCGCCGCCATGCACGGCCCAGAGTTCGCCGTCCACGCCCTTGGCCTTGAGGTCGTCGGCAGTGGGCTTGACGAGGTGGTTGTCGAGCCAGACGAAGTAAAACGACGCGCCAATCCAGGCGATCACGGTGATGACATGCAGCCAGCGCAGCAGCAGGTTGGCCCAGTCGAGCAGATAGAGGTCCATCGGCGGTGAAGGTGTCAGACCGCCCCACCACGGCGGGTGCTGTGGGGCCGGGAGCGTCGCGTCCACAGGCCCGGCAGCACCGGGCCGACACCGCGGCGACGAGTGCGCAGTGTAGGCAGGCTGAGGCCGCCGTCGCCGCGGCAGCACCGGGGGGCCATGGCCGCACGGCAGAATTGGCCGATGATCTGCCCCCTCCCCCGCTTGCGGCCGGTGCCGTGGCCGGCCTTGCTGCTGGCGAGCCTGGCGCTGCCGGCGTCCGGGCAGACACCGGTGCGCATGGCCACCACTGTCGAGCGCAACTACTTCGCCGCGGCCGAGCCGCTGCTGCGCAAGGCCTACGGCGCACTCGGGCTGGAGGTCGAGTTCCTGCCCTGGCCCCTGCCCCGCACCGATGTGGAGTTGCGCGCGGGCCGGCTCGACGCGGTGGCGATGCGGGCCGACGCGTTTTTCGAGCAACGCCCCTATCTGCGCAAGGTGGACGTGCCGCTGCTGCAGCTGCAGGTCTATGCCTTCGCACGGCCGCCCTGCCCGCGCAGCATCAGCCGCGAGGAGCTGGCCCGGGGCCGGGTGAGCCTGCAGCGCGGCATGGTCGCGGCCGAGGCCCTGGTGCCCGAGGGCCAGCGCGTGCCGGCCAACACCATCAGCGACGCCATGCTCAACTTGGCGGGCGGCGCCGCGGACTACGCCGTCACGCTCAGCTCCGCGGCGCTGACCGAGGTGCCGGTCATCACCCGCCACGGCGCCGTCTGTGTGGTGCCCACGCCCTTGGCCAAGGCGACGCTCTACCACGGTGTGCACGAGGCTCACACCGCCTGGGTGCCGGTGCTGGCACAGGCCCTGCGCGGCATGCGCGAGCGCGGCGAGATCCAGCAGGCCTGGGCCGACTACGAGCGCCAGGCCACGCAGGACGCCGTGCTGCAGGCCCAGCCGGGCCGCAGCCTGTTGCTCACGCCGGTGGCAACGCCAGGATCTGCGCCAGCACGGCCACAGCAATGACGGCCGGCTGCTTGCCCGCCACGCCGGGCACCCCGATCGGGCAGGTCACGCGCGCCAGGTCGTCGGCCGTGAACCCCCGGGCCTCCAGCCGCTGACGGAAGCTCGCCCATTTGCTGCGGCTGCCGATCATGCCGATGAAGCCCAGGTCGCCCCGCTCGCGCTGGCGCCGCAGGCAGGCGGCGATGATCTCGAAGTCCTCGGCATGGTTGTGGGTCATCACCAGCACGGCCGCGCCGGGCGCGAGGTCGGGCACGGCTAGCGCGGGCGGGTCGCAGGCCTCCTGGCGCCAGCCGCGGGGCAGCGGCCCGGCCGGGAACTGGCCCTCGCGGCTGTCCACCCAGTGCAGGGCCAGCGGCAGCTCGCGGGCCATCGCGGCCAGGGCCTGGCCCACGTGACCGGCGCCGAACACCGCCAGCGACCGCAGCGGCGGCTGGGGTAGCCGTTCCGCCAGGTCCTCACCCGCCTCGACCCGCTCGAAGCGCAGCCACACCACGCCGCCACAGCACTGGCCCAGGCTCGGGCCCAGGGGGTAGCGCACCTCAGCGGCCAGCTCGCCGCCCGCCAGGGCCGCCCGAGCGCGCGCGATGGCGTCGAACTCCAGATGACCGCCGCCCACGGTGCCCGTCAGGCCGACGGCGGTGACCGCCATCCAGGCCCCGACCTCGCGCGGGGCGCTGCCGTCGGTGCGGGCGACGGTGACGAGGATCAGCGGCTCAGCTTCCACGGTAGGTGGAATAGCTCCACGGCGAGGCCAGCAAGGGCACGTGGTAGTGGCTGCTGGGGTCGGCGATGCCGAAGTCCAGCGGCACCTCGTCGAGGAAGGCCGGCTCGGGCAGCACCGCGCCGCGGGCGCGGAAATAGGCAGCCACCTCGAACACCAGCCGGTAGCGGCCGGCGGTGAAGGCCGCGCCCTCCAACACCGGGCCGTCAGCGCGCCCATCGGCGTTCAACACCAGGCTGCGCAGCCACTTGGGACCTTCGGCATCGAAACGGTACAGCCGCACGGCCATGCCGGCCGCCGCGCAACCTTGGGCGGTGTCGAGCACATGTGTTGTCAGTTTTCCCATGGCAAGTCCAGTCCTTGATGCACAGTGTAGGGATGCACACCCCCCGCTACCCCCGCGACCTGATCGGCTATGGCGAGAACCCACCCCACGCTCAGTGGCCCGGCAACGCCCGCGTGGCGGTGCAGTTCGTACTGAACTACGAAGAGGGCGGCGAGAACTCGGTGCTGCATGGCGATGCCGGCAGCGAGCAGTTCCTGTCCGAGATGTTCAACCCGGCCAGCTACCCGGCCCGGCACCTGAGCATGGAGAGCATCTACGAATACGGCTCGCGGGTGGGCGTGTGGCGGCTGCTGCGCGAGTTCGAGCAGCGCGCCCTGCCGCTCACCGTGTTCGGCGTCGGCATGGCGCTAGAGCGCGCACCCGATGTGACCCAGGCCTTCGTCGAACTCAACCACGAGATCGCCTCGCACGGCTGGCGCTGGATCCACTACCAGAGCATGGACGAAGCCACCGAGCGCGCCCACATCGCCCAGGCCATGGCCAGCCTGCAGCGCCTCACCCTCGGCCGCCCTGCCGACGGACTGCACGGCCTGGGCTGGTACACCGGCCGCGACAGCCCCGCCACGCGGCGCCTGGTCGCCGACTTCGGCGGCTTCGAGTACGACAGCGACTACTACGGCGACGACCTGCCCTTCTGGCTGCAGGTGAAGAAGACCAATGGCGAGCTGGCGCCCCACCTCGTCGTGCCCTACACGCTGGACTGCAACGACATGCGCTTTGCGCTGCCCCAGGGCTTCAGCCATGGCGAGCCCTTCTTCGAGTACCTGAAGGACAGCTTCGATGTGCTTTACGCCGAGGGCGCCGACAGCCCGAAGATGATGAGCATCGGCATGCACTGCCGGCTGCTCGGTCGCCCGGGGCGGATGCGCGCGCTGCAGAGGTTCCTGGACCACATCGAGGCCCACGACCGCGTGTGGGTGTGCCGGCGGCTGGACATCGCGCGGCACTGGAAGGCCGTGCATCCCTTCGACCCCAAGACCGCCTTCGTGTGGGAATGATGACCCTCGACCAACTCAATGCCGCCAGAGTGACGGACTTCGTCGCGCTGCTGGACGGCACCTATGAACACTCTCCGTGGATCGCCGAGCGCGCCGCCGCGGCCCGACCCTTTCTGACGCTGGCCGCGCTGAAGGTGGCGCTCGCCCGTGTGGTGCGCGAGGCCAGCCTGGGCGAACAGCTGGGCCTGATCCGCGCCCACCCCGAGCTGGCCGGCAAGGCCGCCGTGGCCGGTGAGCTGACGGCCGAGTCGACGAACGAGCAGCTCAAGGCCGGCCTCACCGCCTGCACCCCTGAGGAGTTCGCCACGCTGCAGCGGCTCAACGCCGACTACAACGCGCGCTTCGGCTGGCCCTTCATCCTGGCGGTGCGCGGCCCGCGCGGAACGGGCTTCACGCGCGCCGAGATCATCGCGACCTTCGAGCGCCGCTTGCGCGCCCACCCGGACGTCGAGCGGGCCGAATGCCTGCGGCAGATCCACCGCATCGCCGAGATCCGGCTGAACGACAAGTTCGGCGTGACGCCCGCGCTCGGCCAGCAGCTGTGGGACTGGGCCGCCGCCCTCGCCGCACACAGCGAGGACGAGGCCTTCCTGACCTGCACCTACGGCACGCCGGCCCACACCGCCGTGGCCACGCAGCTGATGGCCTGGATGCGCGAGGGCGGCTTCGACGAGGTGAGCCGCGACGCGGTGGGCAATGTGGTCGGCCTCTACCGCGGCACGGGCGCCGAGCCGCGCCGCCTGCTGACCGGCAGCCACTACGACACCGTGCGGCGGGCCGGCCGCTTCGACGGGCGGCTGGGCATCCTGGTGCCGATGCTGGTGGTGCGCGAGCTGCACCGCGCGGGTCGGCGCCTGCCGTTTGATCTGGAGGTGGTGGGCTTTGCCGAGGAAGAGGGCCAGCGTTTTCCGGCCACCTTCCTCGCGTCCAGCGCGCTGGTCGGACGCTTCGACCCTGCCTGGCTGGACCAGACCGATGCCGCCGGCATCACGCTCCGCGACGCGATGCAGGCCGCCGGCCTGCCCGGCACGATGGAGGCCATCCGTGCGCTGCAGCGCGACCCGGGGCGCTACCTCGGCTTTGTGGAGGTGCACATCGAGCAGGGCCCGGTGCTGGACAGCCTGGACCTGCCGCTGGGCATCGTCACCAGCATCAACGGCAGCCGCCGCTACACCGGCGAGATCGTCGGCCTGGCCAGCCATGCCGGCACCACGCCCATGGGCCACCGCCGCGATGCGGCCGCAGGGGTGGCCGAGCTGATCCTGTTCGCTGAAACGCGCGCCGCCAGCGTGCCCGACGTCGTCGCCACGGTCGGCGTGCTGGAAGTGCCCTCGGGCTCCATCAACGTCATCCCCGGCCGCTGCCGCTTCAGCCTGGACCTGCGCGCGACAACGGACGAAGCCCGCGACGCACTGGACGCCGACGTGCGCGCCAAGCTGGCCGAGATCTGCGAGCGCCGTGGCCTGAGCTTCACGCTGCAACCCACGATGGCCGCCGACGCAGCACCGAGCGATGCGGCCTGGCAGGCACGGTGGGAGGCGGCCGTGACCACGCTGGGCCTGCCGATTCACCGGCTACCCTCGGGCGCTGGCCACGACGCGATGAAGATCCACGAGCTGCTGCCGCAGGCCATGCTGTTCGTGCGTGGCGGCAATGGGGGCATCAGCCACAACCCGTTGGAGTCGGTGACGGGGGATGATGCGGAGTTGGCCGTTCAGGCCTTCTCGGCCTTGCTGCAACAACTCCACGGATAACGCTCATGAATCGCCTTCTTTGCGCGAGCCTGCTGCTCGCGTCCCTGGGCCCGGTGGCGGCCCAAACCGCCGAAGCCCGTGTGCACCACGAGGCCAAGGTTTCACTCGACGCCTTCGGGCACGGCTATGCCGCCGCCTTGCTTGGCAACGCATTGCCAGCCACCCAGCTTGAAGCCAAGTACGCCAAACCGAGGGCGGTCAAATTGGCCCAGGGCGAGTTGTCCCTCTCGGGCACCGCCACGGACAAGGACCTGGCAGTCACAGAACTCAAGCTCACGCGCGGCAATTTCCCCACCTTGGGCCTGCAGATTGGCGTGACGCCGGTGGAAGCCTTGCTACGTGACTACGGTCCGCCGGAAAAGCGGGAGGGACGCCGCCTCGTCTACCGTGGGATCGCGGAAATCTGCGTGGATCATCTGGTTTTCCACATCGGCAACGGTGTGCTCCAGGGCATCGAGTGGGACTGGTGCTCCGACTGACCCGCCCATCGCAAAACCGCCTCAGCCTCGAATCTCCCGCCATGCCATCGACCGACTCCTGGATCGCCACTCACTTCGACGACGAAGTCCGCTTCCTCCAAGCCCTTCTCCGCATCCCCACCGACACCCCGCCCGGCAACAACGCACCGCATGCCGACCGCACCGCCGAGCTGCTGACCGAGCTGGGCTTCACCGTCGAGAAGCACACCGTCCCCACCGCCGACGTGCAGGCGGCCGGCATGCAGTCCATCACCAACCTGATCGTGCGCCACCGTTTCTCCGAAGATGGCCCCACGATCGCGCTGAACGCCCACGGCGACGTGGTACCGCCCGGCGAAGGCTGGAGCCACGACCCTTACGGTGCGGAGATCGTCGATGGCAAGCTCTACGGCCGCGCCGCTGCGGTCAGCAAGAGCGACTTCGCGACCTACACCTTCGCGCTGCTGGCGCTCAAGAACTCGGGGCTCAAGCTCAAAGGCGCGGTCGAGCTGCACTTCACCTATGACGAGGAATTCGGCGGCGAGCTGGGCCCGGGCTGGCTGCTGAAGCAGGAGCTCACGAAGCCGGACTACCTGCTGGCCGCCGGCTTCAGCTACCAGGTGGTCACCGCCCACAACGGCTGCCTGCAGCTGGAGGTCACGCTGCACGGCCTGGCCTCGCACGCGGCCTACCCGGAGACGGGCGTGGACGCGCTGCAGGCCACCACGAAGCTGCTGACCGCGCTCTACGCCCACAACGAGCTGCTGAAGACGCGGCTCTCCAAGGTGCCGGGCATCACCCACCCTTATCTGAACGTGGGCCGCATCGACGGCGGCAGCAACACCAACGTCGTACCCGGCAAGGCGGTGCTCAAGCTCGACCGCCGCATGATCCCCGAGGAGCACCCGGCCGAGGTGGAGGCCGAGGTGCGCGCGCTGATCGAGCAGGCCGTCGCGCAAAGCCCCGGCGTGAAGCTCGACATCAAGCGCCTGCTGCTCGCCCACCCGATGACGCCCCTGCCCGGCGCCGCGCCACTGGTGGACGCGCTGCAGAAGCATGCCAGCGCGGTGTTCGGCGAGCCCATCCCGACCTCGGGCACGCCGCTCTACACCGATGTGCGCCTGTACACGGCCCACGGCATCCCGGCCGCCATCTACGGCGCCGGGCCGCGCACGGTGCTGGAGAGCAATGCCAAGCGGGCCGACGAGCAACTGGTGCTGGACGACCTGCGCCGGGCGACGCAGGTGGTGGCGCGGGCGCTGACGGAACTTCTGGCGGGTTAAAGGTCGCTCAGGCGGACCGGCCGCTCAAGTGGGCGAAGCCAGCGCGCCGTTGACCAGGTCGAGCAGCTCCTGCAAGCTTTGACCTCCCCAGCCCGTCTTGATGCCGGCCACGGTTCGGTCCCGACGCAGCACGACCGTGTAGGGCAATGAACCCGGAGCCTTGAAGGCCTTGGCGCAGGCGCCTTCGGCGTCGTAGGTCATGAGCAATCGCAATTCCGCCCCCAGGACCCGCGAGATGCGAACGAAGGTCTTACGGTCTTCGATGTTCACCGACACCACTTGCAGCTTGTCACCAGCCGCCGTTTGCAGACCCTCCAGGTACGGGAATTCGGCGCGGCAGGGTGCGCACCACGACGCCCAGAAGCTGACCACCACCACCTTGTTGTCGAAGTCGGTCAGCCTAGGCTCCTTCGAATCCAGCGTCCGGCCCAGCGGCGCCTGACGCTCCACCCGCTCCAACGCGGGCTTGGCGGACTCGTCGGCGCGCACCTCGGATACGGCGCCCAGCGCTGCGAGGGCTGCCCAGGCTAACAGATCGCGGCGGTCCAGTGACTCTGTCATGTGTTCTCTCCCTTGGTGCGTGGCGGGCCATCCAGCCAGCGTGGCCCGGATGATGACCGAGCGCCACGCCGCCTAGAATCGTGAGATGCCCGCACTGACCCGCGCTCAAGCCCGCCGCCAAACCTGGTGGTGGCTGGCCGTGCTGCTGCTGGGCATGCTGGCGCCGGGCATCAGTGCGGCGCTGGCCCATGCGCGGGGCGATTTCTCGGCCTGGCAGGATGTCTGCCGTGCGCCGACGGCCAATCAGGCCAGCAAGCCCAAGCCCATCGAGGCCGCGCTGGATCTGCTGGCCCAGGGCCACTGCCCGGCCTGCCATCTGGCCGCGGCCGACCTCGCGATGCCGCCACCGGCCCCCGAGTTTGCGCTGCGGGCCGACCTGGTCACCGCAGCACCCGAGCGCTTCTGGACCGCCCCGGTCACCGCCCACGCCTGGCGCCCCGCCAGCGCCCGCGCGCCACCCGCGTCGATCTGAGTCCCCTGCCGTGCCGGGCCTCGCCCGGCGAACGCCGCCGCCCCGCCGGGGCCGCGGCCCGACTCCGATCTGCTTCCTCATGCACAAGACGCCCCTTGCGCGCGCGGCCGCTGCCGCCTGCGCCACCCTGTCCAGCCTCGCGCTGACGCCCGCCCTCGCCTGCGACGACTGCGACTGCGCCGACACACCGGCCACCGCTCAGGCCACCACCCAGGCCACCGCCCAGCTTGCCGCCGCGGACGCCAACAACGCCCCCGCTTCGTCGCCTGCCGCCCCGCGCAGCAAGCTCGACCTGGTGCGCATCCAGGGCGCCGCGCCCAGCTCGCTGCCCACCAACATCCCGACCACCCGCGAGACCGTCACCCGCGAGGACATCGAGCGCACGATCAACGCCACCGACGCGGAAGACGCGCTCAAGTACCTGCCCAGCCTGCTGGTGCGCAAGCGCTACATCGGCGACTACAACCACGCCATCCTGTCCAGCCGCGCCTCGGGCACCGGCAACAGTGCGCGCTCGGCCGTTTACGCGGACGGCATCCTGCTGTCCAACTACCTCGGCAACGGCGTGGGCGGACTGAGTTTCCCGCCGCGCTGGGGCCTGGTCACGCCCGAGGAGATCGAGCGCGTGGACGTCATGTACGGCCCGTTCTCGGCCGCCTACCCCGGCAACTCGGTCGGCGCTGTGGTGGACTACCAGACCCGCATGCCGACGAAGTTCGAAGCCCATGCCAAGCTGGGCACCAGCACCCAGCCCTCCGAGCTGTACGGCAACAAAGCCACGTACCGCGCCTGGCAGGCCAGCGCCTCGGTGGGCAGCCGCGACGGCGCCTTCAGCTGGTGGCTCAACCTCAACCACACCGACAGCGAAGGCCAACCGCTGACGTTCGCGACCCGCCTCGCCTCCACGGCGACCACGGGCACGGTAGGCACGCCCGTCACCGGCGCCGTGGCCGGCCTGAACAACGCCAACGCGCCCTGGTACCTGATCGGCGCCGGCACGCAGTACAGCACCACGCAGGACCACCTCAAGCTCAAGCTGGCCTACGACATCAGCCCCAGCGTGCGCGCCAGCTATGTGCTGGGCCTGTGGCGCAATGACTCGGACGGCAACTCGGTGAGCTGGCTGCGTGACGCGTCCGGCAACCCGGTCTACAAGGGCACGCTGGACCCGGTCTTGAAGAGGGAGTTCATCCTCATCGACGGCAAGCAGTTCGCCGGCCCCACCGGCGGCGACTTCGCCGTCACACGCGAGAAGCTGCAGCACGCGATGCATGGCGTCTCGGTCAAGAGCCACAGCGGCGGCGAATGGGATTGGGAAGTCGCCGCCAGCCTCTACGACTACAACAAGGACGACAAGCGCCAGAACGCCGCCACCAACCCGCAGCCTGGCGCCCTCACCGGCGGCGCCGGCACGCTGGCCGACGGCAGCGGCACCGGCTGGAACACGCTGGCCGTCAAGGGCATCTGGCGCCCGGCCGGCACGGCCCATGTCGTCGACCTGGGCCTGCAGCAGGACAGCTACAAGCTCGCCTACCTGACTTCCAACATCACCGGCAACTACCTCGTCGATGTTCCCGGCACGCTGGCCAACAACGTGCAGGGCAAGACCCAGCTGCAGGCCGCCTACGCCCAAGACGCCTGGCTTCTCAGCGCCGACTGGAAGGCCGTGCTGGGCCTGCGCGCCGAGCGCTGGCAGGCCCGCGACGGCCGCACCGATTTCTCGGCCACCGGCACGCCGCCCTCCATCAGCTACCCGTCGCGCAGCGAGAACTTCCTGTCGCCCAAGGCCGCGCTGTCATGGCAGGCCACACCCGAGATGGTGCTGAAGGCCTCGCTCGGCCGCGCGGTGCGCATGCCCACGGTCAGCGAGCTTTACGGCGCCACGTCCACCGCCAACTCGCAGTTCATCAACGACCCCAATCTCAAGCCCGAGAAATCCTGGACCGGCGAGCTCAGCGCCGAGGCGAGCTGGGGCGCACTGCAGTCCCGGCTGACCCTGTTCGCCGAGACCACGCGCGATGCGCTGTACTCGCAGACCAGCTTCGACGCCACCGCCAACAAGAACATCAGCCGCGTGCAGAACATCGACAAGATCGGCACCACCGGCCTGGAGGCCACGCTGGCCGCGACGGACTGGGGCCTCAAGGGCCTGGACCTGTCGGGCAGCGTCACCTACACCGACTCCAAGATCAAGGCCAATGCCGGCTTTGTCGTGACGCCGGGCGACACCCTCGGCAAATGGCAGCCCAACATCCCGCGCTGGCGCGCGACGGCCCTGGCCGCCTACCGCTTCAACGAGCAGTGGAGCGCCAGCCTCGCCGCGCGCTACAGCGGCCGCCAGTACCGCACGCTGAACAACGCCGACGTGAACGGCTTTGCCTACATGGGCGTCAGCAAGTACGCCACCGCCGACCTGCGCGTGCTGTGGAAGATCGACAAGCAATGGAGCGCCGCCTTCGGCATCGACAACCTGAACAACTACCGCTACTGGAACTTCCACAACTACCCGCAGCGCAGCTACTCGGCCGAGCTGAAGTTCGACTTGTAAAGGCATCCACCATGAAGCAATCCCTCGCCCTGCTGCTGGCCGCGGCCAGCGCCGCCCAGGCCCACATCACGCTGGAGACCCCCGAAGCCGAAACCGGCAAGCCCTACAAGGCCGTGCTGCGCGTTGGCCACGGCTGCGACGGCTCGGCCACCCGGCAGATCATCCTGACCCTGCCCGAAGGCCTGCGCGGCGCCAAGCCCGTGCCCAAGGCGGGCTGGACGCTGACCACCACCCGCGCCCCGCTCGCCAAGCCCTATGAGAGCCATGGCAAGACCATCGCCGACGAACTCGCCGAGGTGCGCTGGACGGCCAACTCCGAGGCCGACTTCCTGCAGGACGCCTGGTACGACGAGTTCAGCGTGCGCGCGACCGTCATCGCCGAGCCCGGCGAGCTGTGGTTCAAGGTGCGCCAGGTCTGCGTGAAGGGCGAGTGGAACTGGGCCGAGGTGCCCGCCGCCGGCAAGGCCGTGGCCGCGCCGGCGGCCCGGCTCAAGGTCGTGCCGGCACGCCCGGCCGCCGAACACGCCCACTGAACCCGAAGAAGGAGACCTCCATGCATGCCTTCACACGCACCACCCTCGCCGCGCTGCTCGCAACCTCCCTGCCCGCCGCCTGGGCCTGCTCCAGCTGCGGCTGCACGCTCAGCTCCGACTGGGTCAGCCAGGGCCTGTCATCGGCCACCGGCCTGAGCCTCGACCTGCGGCACGATTACTTCAACCAGGACGAGCTGCGCAGCGGCACCCGCCGCGTGGACCGGGGCAGCATCAGCTTCCCGGCCGAGCAGGAAATCCAGCGCAACACCGCCAACCACCTCACCACGCTCACGCTGGACTACGGCATCTCGCCCGACTGGGGTCTCGCGCTGCAGCTGCCCTATGTGCTGCGCAGCCATGGCACGGTGGCCGCGGGCGATACCGAGCTGTCCACGTCGCGCTCGTCCAGCCTGGGCGATGTGCGCCTGCTGGCCCGCTACCTGGGCCTCGCGGCCGACCGCAGCTGGGGCCTGCAGTTCGGGCTCAAGCTGCCCACCGGCCGCAGCAGCGTGAACTTCGCGACCGGCCCCCAGGCCGGCCAGGCGCTGGACCGGGGCCTGCAGCCCGGCACCGGCTCCACCGACCTGCTGCTTGGCGCCTACCGCTTCGGCAGCCTGGCCCGCAACATCGACTACTTCGCCCAGGCCTTGCTGCAGCTGCCGCTCAACCGCAAGGACGATTTCAAACCCGGATCCGGCCTCAACCTGAGCCTGGGCCTGCGCTATGTGGGCAGCGGCCCGGTGGTGCCGCAGCTGCAGCTCAACCTGCGCAGCGAACGCCGCGAGTCTGGCGCCAATGCCGACGTGGCGAATTCGGGCTCGACCCTCGCCTATCTGAGCCCCGGCGTGACCGCCACGCTGAGCGATCGGCTCAAGGCCTATGCCTTTGTGCAACTGCCGGTCTACCAACGCGTCAACGGGCTGCAGATCGAACCCCGCCGCAGCCTGTCGGCGGGGCTGCACTACGCCTACTGACGCGATGCCCGGCACCCGGCGCTCGCAGCGCCAACCAAACCACGCCGTTCCGACACTTCAACCGCTCAAGGCTTGCTCAATGATGCGCCACCTCATCCTCTCCCCCTGCGCCCTGGCCGCCGGCCTGGCCTTTGCGCAGACCGCCCCGACAGCGCTGGAGCGCGTCGAAGTCAGCGGCAACGCGGAACGCAACTACCTCGCCACCGAGGCCAGCTCCGCGACCCGCCTGGCGGCGCCGCTGAAGGAGACGCCGGTCAGCGTCCAGAGCGTGGATGCCGAGCTGCTGCGCGACCGCGCGCTGCGCCACCCCAACGCGCTGGCCGACCTGGTGGCCGGCGTGCAGCCCATCGTCGGCTATGGCAGCAGCACGTCGCAGTACTTCAACATCCGCGGCTTCTCGAACGCCGGGGTCAACTACCGCAATGGCTTTCGCATCGCCGAGGTCTACACGCCGCGCGACCTGGCCAATGTCGAGCGCGTCGAGTTCGTCAAGGGCCCGGCCTCGGTGCTCTACGGCGCGGCCCAGCCGGGCGGCGCGGTCAACACCGTCACCAAGCAGCCCGAAGCGCGGGACTTCACCCGGCTGGACCTGAGCTGGGACCGCTTCGACAGCGGCCGCGTCACCGTCGACGCCAACCGCAGCAGCGGCGCCTGGGCCGGTCGGCTGAACCTCGCCGCGGACCAGGGCCGCACCTGGATCGACCTGGAGAAAAACCGCAACGCGCTGGTCGCGCCGGTGCTGCGCTGGCAGGCCGGCCCCGACACCCGCCTCACCTACGAGGGCGAATTCCAGCGCACCGAACGGCGTGGCTGGTCCAACGGCCTGCTGGCGGTGCCGGGCGTGGCCGACCTGCCGTTCAGCACGACGCTCAGCGAGCCCTGGACCTGGCTGAACAACACCAATATCAGCCACCGGCTGGAGCTGCAGCAGCAGCTCGGCGCTGGCCTGGTGTTCCGCCAGGCCCTGCTGACCAGCTGGGCCAAGCGCGGCATGGTGTCCGTCAGCCCGGCCTTCTCGGCCAACCCGCTGGCCGATGGCAACAGCCTCGGCGCGATGGGCCGCGTGGCCTATGCCCAGGTGCGCGACAACCCGACGAACGATGCCAGCCAGACCGAGCTCAGCGGGCGCTGGGCCGCGGGCGGCGTCAGCCACCAGTGGCTGGCCGGCCTGGAACTGCAGCGCTCGGTCTTCAGCTACAGCGGCGTCTACAACAGCCTGGACAGCGTCGACCCGCGCCGCTTCCAGCCCGGCTCGACGCCGCCCTATGCCATCGGCGACGCCAGCGGCACCGAGCGCGCAGGGCGCACGGTGGCCCTCTACCTGCAAGACCAGATCACCCTGGGCGACTGGCGCCTGCTGGCCGGCCTGCGCCAGGAGCGCGTGCGCTCCAGCAGCCGCGCGCTGCCGGCCAGCGCCGGCAGTGCCAGCGACAGCCAGACCGAGAACGCCACCACCGCCCGGCTCGGCGCGCTCTACCTGCTCAACCCCGGCACCTCGGTCTATTACAGCTTCAGCCAGTCCTTCTCGCCCAACCTGGGCGGCCGGGCCCAGGGCGGCAGCCTGTTCAAGGCCGAGCGTGGCAGCCAGCACGAGGTCGGCGTCAAGGCCACGCTGCTGCCTGGCCTGGAGGCCACGGCCGCGCTGTTCGAGATCCGCAAACGCAATGTGCTGACCGGTGACCCGGCCAACCCCACGCTGAGCATCACCAACGGCGAGCAGCGCAGCCGGGGCGCCGAGTTCAGCCTTGCCGGCCGGCTGAGCCCGACGCTCAAGCTCACCGCCAACGCCAGCAGCATGGACGCCAAGGTCACCCGCGACACCGACCCGGCCCAGCTCAACCAGCAGCTGGTCGGCGTGGCACGCCGGTCTGGCAACGCCTGGGCGCTGTGGAACCCGGCGCCCGGCTGGGACCTGGGCCTGGGCGCCGTGCATGTGGGCACGCGCGAGGCGGCCCAGCCCGGCCTGGCCTATTTCAAGCTCCCGGCCTACACCCGGCTGGATGCGCTGCTGGCCACCAGGCTCTCCGGCTGGCGGCTGGCGCTGAATGTCGACAACCTCGGCAACCGCAAGATCCTCAACAGCCTGGAGGGCTATGCGGTGCTGATCGAGTCGCCCCGGCGCTGGACCCTGTCGGCCGGCACGGCCTTCTGAGCATGGGCATCAAGCTGCGCACCGCCTGGCTGTGGCTGCACCGCTGGACCGGCCTTGTGCTGGCCACGGTGTGGGTGCTGGTGGGCCTGTCCGGCAGCTATCTCGCCTTCGGCCCGGAGATCGACCGCATGCTCAATCCGGACTGGGCCACACCGCAAAGCGCCGGCCCGGCCCGGCCGCTGGCCGAGGTGCTGGCCGCCGCGCAAGCCGCCGAGCCACATCGCTTTGTGCATTCGGTGTTCCCGGCCAGCGGCCCGCAGGATGTTCACCACGTCTGGCTGACACCCAGCGCCAGCGACGACTCGCGCATGTGGGAGCTGCTGGTCGATCCGGCCAGCGCCCGCGTGCTGGGCCAGCGCGAGGCCGTTCCGACGGCCGACTTCGGCCGCCGCAACCTGGGCAATGCCGTCTACACGCTGCACATGCAATTGCTGCTGGGCGAGCGTGGCCGCGTGCTGGTGGGGCTGTCGGGCCTGTTCCTGCTGGCCAGTGCCATCACCGGCCTGGTGCTCTGGTGGCCGCGCAGCCGCGCGGGCCTGCGCCAGGCCCTGCGCATCAAGCCCGGCGCGCGCGGCCTGAGGCTGCACTTCGACCTGCACCGCAGCGCGGGCTTCTACGCCAGCCTGCTGCTGGCGATGCTCGGCCTCACCGGGGCGGCCATGACCTTTCCGGGTGAGGCCCGCAGCGTGCTCAACGCCAGCGGCGCGACGATGAGCCCGCGACCGCGTTGGAGCGAGCCCTTGGCGCCACCGCACCTCGATGGCGATGCGGCGGTGGCCACAGCGCTCCGGCATGCGCCCGGTGCGCGGCTGCTCTGCCTGTGGCTGCCAGGCGCCTCCGGCCCGCACTGGCGCGTCAGCCTGGGCGAGCCCGGCCGCGTGGGTGCTGCCGAGGGCCGCTCCGAGGTCTGGGTGGATCGCCAGAGCGGCGCGCTGCTCGTTGACCGCCGCTTCGAGCGCAACCTGCCCGGTGACACCGTCTTCGACTGGCTGCTGCCGCTGCACAACGGCCAGGTGCTCGGTCTCGCCGGCCGGGTGCTGATTGCCGCAGCAGGCCTGCTGCCGCTGCTGCTGGCCGTCACCGGCACGGTGATCTGGCTGCGCAAGCGGCGCGGCAGGCTGGCTGCAGTGCGCCGCAAGCCGCTGCGGCGGCAAGCGACGAGGCCCGCATGAAGGCGCCGGCATCCCGCTCGTCTGCCCTCCGCGCGCACAGCTTCCGGGTCGCAGCGCACGCTGCCGCGTCGGATCGGCGTGCCGTTGGTGGTGCCCTGCGCCACATCAAATCTCGTAACGCCAGCGCTGATTAGAGTCTCCACGCCGCCGACCATGAACGCCGCCCTCGCCCGCCTCCGCAAGCGCCAGCCCCTGCTGCTGGCGTTGCTGGTGCTGTGCATGCTGTGCGTGCAGGGAACGGCAGCCTACACCTCGGCCCGCATGGCCCTGGCCGGCCTGGGCGCCGGCGTGGCCGACATCTGCAGCAGCAACGGCTCACGACGGCTGAGCAGTGCAGCCGACACGAACGCCGACAAGCCCGCAGCCCCTGAATCAGCGGGCAGCCACGCCGCCTGTTGGGCCTGCGTACTGACCGCCCAGGGCATGGCCCCGCCGCCTGTGCTGCAGCCACCGCGCACGCAGCCCGCCCCCTCCCTTCACACCACCGCGGCACGCGTCTGCAGCGCCGCATTGCGCCCGCTGCCCGCACCGGGCGCGCCGCGCGCCCCGCCTCAAACCGCCTGATCCGCTCCGCCGCACGGTCTCAGCCCGTGCGCTTCTGCGACCTCGCCAGCCACGCCCTGAACGCGTGGCCCGATCAGGACTTGACATGAACACCCGCGATCTCCTGGCCCGCCTGATGGTGCTGGCCTTTCACCTCAACCTTGCCACCGCTGCCGCCATGGTGCTGTGGACCGCCTGGACCGGCTACCTCATGGCCACGGGCCAACTCCGCCCCGCATCGCCCCACGCCGCACCTGCGGCCAACGCGGTCCGGGTCTCTGTGCCGGCCTGCAACTGCCAGCGCGCCCGCCGCGATGAACTGCAGGTCCGCAGCCCAATCCACGGGGAGGCGGCATGAGCGCAGCCCGCCCCCAAGACATCGCCCAGGCCAACCGCTTGCGCTGGTTCCTGGCTGCACATCTGCTGGCCGTGCTGGCCATCTTCGAGACGTCGCTGTGGGTCGGCCAGCACTTCGCCGCTCAGCCCGATCCCGTCCCAACCGCTGCAACGACGGCGCCCCCCCAACCCCAGAGGCTGGCCGCCGCATCGCCTCGGCCCGAGGGGGAACAACCATGAGCCGGCGCCTCGTCATGCTCGCGGTGACCCTGGGGCTCGCTGCTGGGAGCCTGCAGGCGCAAACCACCGCCCGCGACCCCTGGGTGCGCGCCACCGTTCCTGGCCAGCAGGCCACGGGCTTGTTCGTCGAACTCAGATCGCCCACGGATGCGCGCCTGGTCGGCGGCACGTCGCCGGTGGCAAACAGCGTGGAAATTCATGAAATGCGCATGGACAACGGCGTGATGCGCATGCGTGCCGTGCCGGCCCTGCCGTTGCCAGCGGGCCAGAGCGTCAAGCTCAGCCCTGGGGGCTACCACCTGATGCTGACCGGCCTGAAGCAGCCGCTGAAAGCCGGCGACACGCTTGCCGTCACGCTGACCATCGAACGCGATGGCAGCAAGACGGAAACGCTGGACGTGCGTGCCCCAGTCCGGCTGCTGCCCGCCGACGCCCGATGACGCCACCGACAACCACGCTGCAGTGCCCGGCCTGCAGGCGCTGGCCATGAACCGTCGCCACGTCGGGCTCACGGTCTGGCTCGCCGTCGCGGCCTTCGTGGCGGCGGCGCTGGCGCCTGCGATTTCGCATGCTGTCAGCTTGAGCCGCGGGATGCGCTGGGCCGACCTGTGCTTCTCAACAAGCGCGCAGACGCCAATCGGCGCCCAGTCGGATCCGCGGGAAGACGCCGAACTGACCCGCGCCTTCGAGCACTGTGCATATTGCACGCTGCACCTCCCTGTGCTGCCCATGCCCGCAGCGCCAGGCGCGTCCGTGGGACAGACGCACGCGACCACGGCGCCGCTGCGGCGTGACCGTCGCCCCACGCCTGCAGCGCCATGGCCACGAGCTCAGCCTCGGGCACCGCCGCGGAGTTGAGAGCCGCGCCCAACCGCTCGCCTCACCGGCGGCCAGCAGATCCCCATGGTTGCGCCCGCCGCAACTTCACCCGACCAACACAGGACATTCCATGACCCAATCCTCCCTTCAGAAGGCCGTTGCCCTCAGCACCCTGCTGGCCGCTTCGGCCAGCAGCTTGGCCCACATCAGCTACAGCGGCCGCGATTTCGGCACGCTCGCGAACGGCAGCTTCGCCTCGATTGCCACGCAATCGGTCACGAGCAACTACGGCTGGGCCGATGCGTCGGACCTGAACCTCGTGTTCAACAGCGCCCTGGCCACGACCCCCCGTACCGACGAGGCGGCCTTCGTCAGCGGCACTGGCACGGACGACCTTTACCTGGGCGACAGCCACAAGGGCAAGGCCTTCCGCTTCCACCTGGACAACGCGATGACGGTCACCATCACCGAGTCGGCCCGCAACAGCAGCGGCCTGACGCCGGCGTTCTCGGTGTACCAGGGGCTGGCTGCACTCTCGCCGTTCAAGGCGCCGCAGACCAGTGCCGACCATGACTTCGCGGTCGCCTCCGAGGCCTGGCGCAGCAGCTTCGCGCAGGCCACTGCCGGCGCCGGCTACAACTACCTGGCCACCAACGGCAGCTGGAACGCGCTGGGCAACTGGTCGGTCGGCGGCGACGGCGACCCGGCTGGCACAGCGTCGGCGCTGAGCAACTTCATCTACCGCGGTTCTGCCGCCAGCAACACGGCCAACGGCACCGTGTCGGGCACGTTCACCCTCGGAGCCGGCGACTACACGGTCTTTGTCGGTGGCAACAACCTGGCCGGCAAGAGCCTGGCCGATTCGACCAAGGCCTACGCGCTGACGCTCGGCGTGTCGGCGGTCTCTGCCGTGCCCGAACCCCAGACCTGGCTGCTGATGGCTGCGGGCGCCGGCCTGCTCGCCCTGCGCCGCCGCCGTGACTCGGCCCTTTGATCCCTACAGGAGAACCCCATGAAATCTTTTGCACTTGCCGCCTTGCTGCTGGCAACGCTGGGCGCCGCCCAGGCCCATGAGACCGACTACACCATCACCACGACCTGGCTCGAACCCCAGACCCAGCCCAAGAACTCGATCTTCCAGGGCAGCTTCACCTACGACGAGGACACCCACACCGTCACCGGCCTGAAAGGCCTGTTGAGCGAGTCCATGACCGGCACCTCAGCCGGGACCATGACCTGGCTGCCTCTGAACTACCAGCTGCAGAGCTGGTACGACGCAACGTTGGGTGGCACCTTCGCCGCCGTGTTCAAGAACAGCACGACGGCCACCTTCTGCTCGACCGCGCTATGCGGCGGCCCTGCGGACAACTGGTCGCCGCAGACTGGTGTGAACGTGGGCGGCATCTATGCCGGCTTTCCCAAGGCCTCGAGCAACCCGGGCAATGCCTACGCCCTGATCTTCGTGCCTGACACGCCGACGGCCCTGCTCAGCCAGGCCCAGATCAGCAAGCTGGCCTACGCCGACTGTGCCCCGGGCGGGATGATGGGTGCCGTCTGCATGACGGGCACGTCGCTGGCGGGCTACGGCGCCACCGGCACGATGGATGGCTACCCCCTCTCGCAGACCATTGCGGCAGCCGTGCCGGAACCTGGCAGTTATGCGCTGATGCTGGCTGGTCTGGGCCTGATAGGCAGCGTGGCCCGCCGCCGCTCGCGCAGGGCCTGACGTGATGTGCCGTCCTCTGTGCCAACTGCTGGCCGGGTTCCTGGTCATGGCTGCTGCACCTGCATGGGCCCAGGCCGGGCCCGAGGCCCCGCCGGGCGCCGCCAGCGCGCCGGTGGCGCAGCCGCTGCCCCGTCAGGTCATCACCGGCACGGCACGCGAGGACGGCCTCTTCACCTCGCGCAGCAGCGCCGGCCAGCTCGCGCGCAACCGCTCGGCCACCGGAGATACCGCGCGGTTGCTGCAGGACCTGCCCGGCGTCAGCCTCTACGGGGCGGGCGGCGTCTCTAGCCTGCCCGCCATCCACGGCCTGGCCGACGACCGGCTGCGCACCCAGGTCGATGGGATGGACCTGGTGGCAGCCTGCCCCAACCACATGAACCCGGGGCTCTCATACATCGACCCGTCCAACGTGGCTCGCGTGACCGTCTATGCCGGCATCAGCCCGGTCAGCGTCGGCGGCGACAGCATCGGCGGCACGGTGCAGGTCGAGGCCACCCCGCCGCGCTTCGCCGGCTTCGACGAACCACCGCTGACCCACGCCCGGCTCACCAGCTTCTGGCGCAGAAACGGCCACGCACATGGCATGAGCGCGTCGGCCGGCCTGGCCACTGAACAGCTGAGCCTGAGCTTCACGGCAGCTTCGTCCCGCCAGCAGAACTACCGGGCGGCAGCGGCCTTCAAGCCCGCCGTGCCGGGCTCGGAGACTGGGCGCGTCATCCCGGGCGACGAGGTCGCCTCAAGCAGCTACCGGGGACGCAACGAGGAATTGCGCGCCGCGTGGCGCAACGCCGGTCATCTCGTGCAACTCACGCTCGGCCGCCAGCACATCGGTTTCGAAGGTTTCCCGAACCAACGCATGGACATGACGGACAACCGCAGCCGCCAGACCAACCTGCGCTACACGGGGCAGTTCGACTGGGGGCAGCTGAAGGCGCGGTGGTGGCAACAGAACGTGAACCATGCGATGGACATGGGCCCTGACCGCTACTTTTACGGCTACGGCATGCCCATGCTCACCGAGGCGACCACCCGCGGCCTGCAGGCCGAAGCCGACATCGACCTGCGCGACGCCGATCTGCTGCGCGTGGGCATCGAACGCCAGACGTATGTGCTGTACGACTGGTGGCCTCCCGTGGGCGGCTCCATGGGGCCGAATGCCTTCTGGAACATCGACGACGGACGCCGCCTGCGTTCGGGCACGTTTGCCGAGTGGGAAGGCCACTGGCGCAGCGACTGGACCACGCTCGCCGGCCTGCGCGCCGATCAGGTCGTGACCGATGCGGCCACCGTGCAAGGCTATGACAACGGCCTGGGCGCGATCTGGGGCAATGAGGCTGCCGCGTTCAACGCTGCACGGCACCGTCGCAGCGACACCCTGCTGGACCTGGTGATCACCGCGCGCTACCACCCCGATGCCGGCCAGACCTACGAGATCGGCCTCGCGCGCAAGGGCCACGCGCCCAATCTCTACCAGCGCTACCCGTGGTCGAGGCAGCCGATGGCCGCCTTGATGAACAACTTCGTCGGTGACGGCAATGGCTATGTCGGTCAGCCGGGGCTGCGACCGGAGATTGCCCACACGCTCGCCCTCAATGCGAGCTGGCAGGACGAGACTGGCGAGGACTGGCTGCTCAAGCTCGCGGCCTACGCCACCCACGTGCGTGACTTCATGGACGCCAAACGGTGTGACTTCGGGCAGTGCAGCGCCGCCAATGTCAATACGACCAACGGATTCGTGCTGCTGCAGTACGCCAACGCGCCGGCACGCCTGCGCGGGCTTGACCTGTCAGGCAGCAAGCGGCTGGCTCGCGGCGACAGCGGCACCTGGGATGCGGCGTTCCAGATGGCGGTGCTGCGGGGGCACAACCTCGCCACAGGCGACGGCCTCTACAACTTGATGCCAGACCAGCTCAAGCTGTCGGTGACGCATCAGCGTGGCGGCTGGACCGGCGTGCTGGAACTTCAGGCCGTGGCGGCCAAGCAGCGCGTCTCGCATGTGCGCAATGAGATGACGACGCCTGGCTACGCGCTTGCGCACCTGCGCACCAGCTACGAGTGGCCTCACGCCCGGATCGATTTCGCCATCGACAACCTGTTCAACCGCCTTTACGCCTCGCCGCTCGGCGGGGCCTACCTCGGGCAGGGCCGCTCGATGACTTCGGCCGGCATCCCCTGGGGCACTGTGGTGCCCGGCGCCGGCCGCTCCTTCAACACCTCGGTGAGCCTATGGTTCTGACTCCCCTGCTCCGCGCCGTGGGCTCCGCCCTTGCCGGCGCCCTAGTGCTGACCGCCTGCGGCGGCGGTGCCGCCGGCGATAGCGGCCCGCGCGTGCGCGACGACGCGCAAAGCATCCGCCTCGGCGACGCGCCCACGCTGCAGGTTGGCAGCACGGCCACGGTGTCGGCCACGGCGTCGTCCGGCCTGTCCGTGGGCCTCAGCAGCCTGACGCCCGCCGTTTGCACCCTGGATGCTGCGACCGGGCTGGTGCAGGGCGTGAGCATTGGTGACTGCAGCATCAGCGCTTTCCAGGGGGGCAACGACCGCTTTGCTCCCGCACCCCAAGCCACCCCGGTCATCCACGTGTCGGGCCGCACCCAAAGCCTGGCGTTCGATACCCTGCCCGCGCTCGTCGTGGGCGACACGGTCGCAGCCGCGGCCGCCGCGAGCTCGGGCCAGGCCGTGCGCTATTCGAGCCAGACGCCGGAGCTGTGCAGCGTGGACCCAGACCGTGGCGTGGTCGTGGCCATGGCCGCCGGCACCTGCGCCGTAGCCGCCGAGCAGCCCGGCAACAGCCAGTGGAGCCCGGCCGCACCGGTGGTTCAGACAGTGACCATCAGGGGTGCGGCCCAGAAAATCACCGTGGCCGCACTCGCGCCGCTGTTGGTGGGTACCAGCACCGCGGCGACCGGCAGCGCCAGTTCCGGCCTGGCACTTCGCTGGAGCAGCCTGACGCCCGAGGTCTGCAGCGTCTCACCTTCGGGTGCGGTGCTGGCGCTGGCAGCGGGTACCTGCACCGTGGCTGCCGACCAGGCCGGTGCCACCCTCTGGGCGGCAGCGCCGCAAGCCCAGCAGTCCACGACGGTCAGCCGCGCCACCCAGGCCATCACGCTGAACGCCACGCCCGCCACGCTGACCGTGGGCAGCCCGGCCCTCGCGCGGGCCACCACCAGCTCTGGACTGCCGGCCACCATCACCTCGTTGACGCCGGTCATCTGTTCCGTGGATGCCACCCGCGGCGGCATCACCCCGCTCAGCGCGGGCCAATGCCTGCTGCAGGCCAGCCAGGCGGGTGATGGCACCTGGAGCGCCGCAGCGCCGGTCGTGCTGAGCCTGCCCGTGGCCGGCATGGCGCAGACCCTCAGCTTCGGCGCCAGGCCCACCTTGGTCGTGAACGGTGCGTCCACGGCCCTGGCCACGGCCAGCTCCGGGTTGCCGGTCAGCTTCGCCAGCGCCTCGCCACAGACATGCACCACGACGCCAGCAGGCAGAGTCACGGGGCTGCTGATCGGCAATTGCACGCTGGTGGCCACCCAAGCAGGCAATGGCAGCTGGGCTGCCGCGCCGCAGGCCACGCTGACCCTCGCCGTGGCTGGCCAGGCCCAGAGCGTCAGCTTTGCTGCCGCCCCGGCCCTCGCCATGGGCGGCACGGCCACCGTGCACGCAACGGCGAGCTCCGGCCTGGCCGTCTCCTACAGTACGCTGACGCCGGCAGCCTGCACCGTCGATACCACCACCGGGCTGGTCACCAGCCTGACCGTGAGCGCCTGCACCATCGCGGCGAGCCAGCCCGGCACCACCACCTGGGCGGCGGCTCCCCAGGCGGTGCAGACCTTGAGCAACACGGTCGCGCCTCAAACCCTGTCGTTCGCCCCGCCGAACGACGTCGTCGTCAACGGCCAGACCACGGTGCGAGCCACAGCGACCTCCGGCCTCCCCGCGACATACGCGAGCTTGAGCACGGCCATCTGCAGCGTCGGCAGCAGCAGCGGGCTCGTGACCGGGCTGATGGCGGGCACCTGCACCCTCGCGGCCCGTCAATCCGGCGACGGCACCTGGGCGCCCGCCGCCCAGGTCACCGTGAGCCTCTCGGTGGGCGGCATGCCGCAAGGCCTGAGCTTCGCCGCAGCCCCCCTGCTCGCTGCGGGTGGCAGCGCCACGGTCCGGGCCTCAGCAAGCTCGGGCCTGCCGGTCGTCTACAGCACCCTGACGCCTTCGATTTGCAGCGTGGCCTCCGCAACCGGTGTGGTCACGGCATCTGTGCCAGGCATCTGCCGCATCGCCGCCGACCAACCAGGAGACTCGCTCTGGGCTGCAGCCCCACAGTTGTCCCAGAGCTTGACCGTCACGGCAGCCCTACAGTCCATCAGTTTCGGCGCGGCCCCGGCGGTGCGCGTCGGCAGCACCGGCACCGTGCGTGCCACCGCCAGCTCGGGCCTGCCGGTCACGTTCAGCAGCCTCAGCACCAACTGCTCGGTGGGCGGCAGCACAGGGGTGGTAACGGGCCTGTCGCCCGGCACCTGCACCATCGCGGCCAGCCAACCGGGCAATGCCACGTGGGCGGCGGCGGCAACCGTGACGCAGTCGATTGCCATCGCCCCCGATCCCAACCAGACGATCAGCTTCGGCGCTGCGCCGGTGCTGACCCTGGGCAGCAGCGCCACCGTGAATGCAACGGCCACGTCCGGCCTGCCCGTGAACCTGGCCAGCCTGAGCCCGTCCGTCTGCAGCGTCGCCACCGGCAGCGGTCTGGTGACCGCAAGCGCTTTGGGAGACTGCGTGATCTCGGCCAACCAGGCCGGAAACGGCAGCTACAACGCGGCACCACAGGTCACCTTGACCCTGGCGGTTCAACTTCCGCCCGGTATGTCGGCGCCCGCCGCACCCACTGGGGTCACGGCCAGCCTGGGCAACGGCATCAGCCAGGTGCTCGTAACGGCCACCGCCGTGAGCAGCGGTGGCAGCGCCATCACACGGTACACCGTCACCTCCAGCCCGGCGGGCATCACGGCCCAGGGGACCGCACTGCCAGTCACCGTGAGCTGCCCCAGTACCTGCGCCGGCTACACATTCGCGCTCGCCGCCAGCAATGCGGTCGGCACCGGCAGCACTTCGGCGCCCGTCGAGGTGCTGACGACGTTCGATGTCATGACCCGCTTCTACGAGCCCGACACCCAGCCTCGGGACTCGATCTTCACCGGCTCCTTCGTGCTCAACTCGACCACCGGGGCCATCACTGGCCTCACCGGTCGCCTGACCGAGTCCATGAGTGGCAACGCCATCGGCAGTGCGCCGTTCTTCGACATGACGCAGGTTCCGCTGACCTACCAGCTCCAGACCTGGCGCGACAGCACGCTCGGGGGTCGCTTCGTCGCGAGTTTTGCGAAGAACACCACCAGCACCTTCTCCACGGCCGCCGGTGGTGATGGCTGGTCGCCGGCAGCGGGCATTGGCGTGGGGGGCGTGTATGCCGGCTTTCCCGCGCGCTATGCCACCAGCATCCAGAACTCCTCGATCCTGATCTTTGTGCCAGACAACCCATTCACACCACTGACCGCGGCCCAGATTGCCAAGCTGGCCTACGCCGACTGCGCCCCTGGCGGCATGATGGGCGCCGTCTGCATGACGGCCACCAGCATCGCCGGGTATGGCGCCGTGGGAACGATGAGCGGGTATCCGGTGTCCCAGCTAATCACGAAGCGCTGACGCGTGCTCGACACTGGTCAGGGCCATGACACAAACGCGACGGACCGCAGCGTTTGATCGCGAAGCAGTGCCATGAGCAACTGCCACGGGCATGACTGCGCCGAAAAGGTCGGACGTGCGCCGGCTGATCGCGGCATTGTTCGCGTCGCGCTGCAACGATGATCCATCCCGTCACCAGTGCACGGCCCCCGGCAACGCTGCGGCCCCTGGCGAGGCGGTAACGCGATCCGCCCGCGACCATGAGAAACCATGTGTCGGCCTCGACCGCGTCACCGCCCTCGGTGTCGCCCGCGATCGGCCGCCTGCGCTGTGATCCACGCCGCAGCCCCATGCCCCCTCGGGGGTGTCCCGGGCGGCGTGAAGCGCTCTTGCGCCCCGACCGGCCTGCGCCGGCCGGGGTCATCTTTTTGCGGTTTTGCTGCGCGCGGCATGCAGCCGGTTGTGCGGCGCCCGCCGCATGATCCGTTCGGACCCCCTCCCATATCGCCATCGTTTCACCGCCGCCACCGATGCTGGGCGCCTGAGTTGCGGCCGGTGCCGCAGCCTGACACACGAGGTGCAGCATGGGTCGTCCTTCCAAAGTCCAGCCCGCGCGGCCCGGCAGCAGCCGCCGCGACTTCTTCAAGCGCTCCAGTGCCGGCGCCGCCGCCCTGGTGGCCGCACCCGGCCTGTTGCCGCTCGCGGCCGAAGCGGCGGTGAACACCGTCTTTCAGCACGGCGTGGCCAGTGGCGACCCACTCGCCGACCGCGTCATCCTGTGGACGCGTGTGACGCCGGCAAGCGCCAAGCCGGCCGTGGCCGTGACCTATGTGGTCGCCACCGACCCGGCGCTCTCCCAAGTCGTGCAGCGCGGCAGCACCAAGACCAACCCCGGCCGCGACTACACGGTCAAGGTCGACGCCGCCGGCCTGCAGCCCGGCACGACCTACTACTACCAGTTCAGCGCCGAGGGCGTGACCAGCCCGGTCGGCCGCACCAAGACGCTGCCGACCACGAATGTGGCCAGCCTGCGCTTCGCGGTCGTCAGCTGCTCCAACCACGCCTACGGCTATTTCAATGCCTACGGGCGCATCGCGGCGCGGGCCGACCTCGACCTGGTCATGCACCTGGGCGACTACATCTACGAATACGGCGCCGGCCAGTACGGCATCGCGCGCACGCCCGAGCCGGCCACCGAGCTCATCTCGCTGGCCGACTACCGCCAGCGCCATGCCCAGTACAAGCGTGACGCCGACTCCCAGGCCATGCACCGCCAGCATCCGCTGGTCGCGATCTGGGACGACCACGAAACCGCCAACAACAGCTGGAAGGACGGCGCCGAGAACCACCAGCCGGCCACCGAAGGCGACTGGAACGCCCGCGTCACCGCGGCCCTGCAGGCCTATTACGAGTGGATGCCGGTGCGCCCGGTCGACGTGAACAACCGGCGTGACAACCACCGCGGCTTCGCCTACGGTGACCTGGCCGACCTGCTGATGCTGGAAGAGCGCGTCAACGCCCGCTCGGAGCAGATCACGACGTCGGTCCACACCACGGTCTTCGGCCCCGGCTTCTCGACCAACGATCCCGGCTATGGCGACACCAGCCGCACAATGCTGGGCGACGCCGAAGAGGCCTGGCTGATCAACCGCCTGCGCACCTCGCAGGCCCAATGGAAGCTGCTCGGCCAGGGCGTCATGTTTGCCCAGCTCAAGGCGCCCAGCGCGAATCCGGCCGACCCGGGCCTGTTCTTCCTCAACAGCGATCAGTGGGACGGCTATGAGCCCGCACGCAACCGCATCTTCGCCGGCATCAAGGGCGACGCGAACAACCCGCAGGTCAACAACGTCGTCGTGCTGACCGGCGATATCCACAGCAGCTGGGCCGCCGACCTGCACCCGAATCCCTACAACCCGGTGGTGGCTGCCGGCGGCTACAACAAGACCACCGGCGAGGGTTCGCTGGCGGTCGAGTTTGTCGGCACGTCGGTGACCTCGCCCGGCTTCGAGATCCTGGTCAAGCCTGAACAGCTGCCCTCGGTGACCGCGGGCCTGCAGTTCTACAACCCGCACTTCAAATACCTGCAGCTGACCAAGCGCGGCTACCTGCTGATGGATGTGAACCGCGATCGCGTCGTTGGCGAGTGGTGGTATGTCGACACGGTCGCGAGCCCGAGCAATATCGAGACCTTTGCCGCGGCCTTCGAAGTCCGCAACGGCGAGAACCATCTGCGCGCCTCGGCGCAGACGCCCAATCGCGCCAACCCGCCCGCGCTGGCGCCCTGATCCTCACCTGCAAGGCACACGGAAACATCATGACCAAGACCATCGTCTCGCTCGCACTCGCCGCGCTGTCCTTCAGCGCCCAGGCTGCGCTCTACAACTTCTCCGGCAACATCGTCAATCAGAAGGACCTCGTCATCGTCGACTTCAGCGTCGCGGCTGGCAGCAGCGTCAGCCTGTGGACCGATTCCTGGCAGTCCGGCCTGAACTTCGACCCACAGGTCTTCCTTGCCAGCGGCGGCACCATCGTCAACGCCGACAACGATGGCGGCAGCGCCATTGACGCCGCAGCCGGCTTCTACGACGCCGGCCTGCAGTTCACCGCCCTGTCGGCCGGCAGCTACCGCCTCGTGCTCGATGCCAGCTCTAACGACGCCATCGGCACGACGCTGGCCCAGGGCTTCGCGTACGACAACGCCGATCCCATCGCGCTAGCAGTCTGGAACCAGCCGGGCTACGACATCAACAAGAACGACCAGAAGGGCGGCTTCTGGAGCCTGCACCTGAGCGGCGTCGAGCAGGCGGCTCTCGTGCCTGAACCGGCCCACTGGATGCTGCTGCTCACAGGCCTGCTGGCCCTGGGTGCCGCCCAGCGCCGCAGCAAGCGCTGAGCGTGCGTCGCGGCCACGCAGCCTGAGCCGCGGTTCAGGCTGCTGGCGCGACCAGCAACTGTTCCAGCCGCTGCTCCCGCAACCCGTAGAAGCGCTTGATCTCGGCGATCTGCGCGAGCAGCTCGGGCCGGCGCGCGGCCAGGGCCTCGGCGGCGGGGCCTTGCGTCTTCACCGCCAGGATCATCTTGTTCTTGCTGGTGTGCTCCAGCGCGATGAACTCGAACACCTGGGTGCGGTAGCCCTGGCTCTCCAGCAGCAGGGCGCGCAGCGAGTCGGTCACCATCTCGGCCTCCTGGCCGAGGTGGATGCCGTGTTGGAGCATGGGCCGCAGCACCGCCGGCAGCGTCATCTGCGGGCGCAGCTCCTTGTGGCAGCAGGGCGAGCTCATGATGATGCGCGCGCCGCTCTGCAGGCCCACGTGCAGGGCATGGTCGGTGGCGATGTCGCAGGCGTGCAGCGCGATCATCACGTCCAGCGGCTGCACGGCCTGGGTGCGCACATCGCCCTGGTCGAAGCGGATGCCGCTCAAGTGCTCACCCTCGATGACGGCATTGCACAGCCTGACCATGTCGTCGCGCAGCTCGATGCCGGTGACGCGCGGCGCCAGGCCCTGGGCCTGCAGCCAGTCGTGTACCGCAAAGGTCAGATAGCCCTTGCCCGAGCCGAAGTCGGCCACGCGCACCGGGCCGGTCAAGCCGGCCTCGTCGACCGCGGCCGACAGGATCTCGACGAAGCGGTTGATCTGCTTCCATTTGCGCGCCATCGCCGGCACCAGCGCCGGTTCGCCCTTGACGAGATGCGTGAGCCCCAGCGCCGCCCACACGGGGTGGGCCATCTCCAGCGGCCGGTGCTTGGCCTTGTCGTGCGCCGCCGGGGCGGGCGCCTCGGCGGCCGCCTCGACGCGCGTCACCCGCAGCGTTTCGCGGCCCTTGCGGCTGACCGCGAACTGCACCTCCTCGGCGGCCGTGTGCAGATGGGCATTGCGAAAGCGCGCACCGAGCAGCGCGGCCAGCTCGGCCAGGCCGGCCTCGGGCGCATGGTTCTTGGTGATGTCCTTGGTGCGGTGGCGCCACAGGAAGCTCAAGCAGGGCTCGCCGCGCAGCTCGATGGCCCGCACGGTCAGCCGCTCGACATCCTGGTCGTCAGCGACCGGCCCCGACAGCAGCAGCTTGCCGAACTGGCCGCTGGCCAACGCCAGGCGCACCAGGTGCAGAAAGCGCTCGTGCGCGGGCGCGGTGGCGGCGGGGGGCGGGGTGATCAGGCTCGTGAACATCGAGCCGGATTGTCTCAAGCGTGCGTGATCAAGCCCCGCGTGTCCTGCGTGTCCAGGTGCGGCAGCACATTGAAGCTGACGAGGTGGTGGCGCTTGGGGTTGAACGCGAACTCGGTGACGGCCGAGTTGCGGATGCGCAGGTTGAGCTCGACGAAGGTCTCCGGCGGGCAGGCCAGCACCTGGGCCACGGCCGTGGCGATCGGGCCGCCGCTGGAGACGATCAGCACCTGGCGGCCCACGCCGACGGCCCGCACGCGGTCGAGCGCATCGGCCACGCCGGCTGCGAACGCGGCATGCGAGGGCATGCCCGCCGGGGCGGTTTCGCCGGCCATCCAGGCCAGCAGGCCCTGGCGCAGCAACCGGAAGTGCTGCTTCACCGTCTCGGCATCGCGCGGCGGCGCCAGTGGCCCGGGGTGGATGGCGCGCACCACCGCCTCGCTGTCGTACTCGTTCAGGCCCGGCAGCGCGGTGGCAGGCAGGTCCTCGCCATAGCCCTCGACCAGAGCCGCCAGCGACTGCGCATGCCGGCGCAGCGTGCCGATGAACACCGCGTCGAAGCGCTGCCCCCGCGCCTGCCAGTAGGCGCCGAGGTGGCGGCATTGCGCACGGCCGGTGGCGCTGAGCTGGTCGTAGTCGGCCGCGCCAAAGCTGGCCTGGCCGTGGCGGACAAGGTAGAGGCTTCCCATGCCGCGCATGATGCTCGGCCTGCGCGGTGCCGGCTGTCGCGACAATGACGCGATGTCCCTGCTTCGACAAGCCACCCGCGACGACACGCCCGAGCTCTGGCGCGTGCGCTACGCCGTCACCGAAAACACCCTCACGCCCGGCCGCATCACGGACGCCGAGCTTCATGCCTACCTGGAAGACCACGGCCGCGGCTGGGTGATCGAGCTGGCGCCCGGCCGCATCGCCGGCTTCTCGATCGGCGACGCGCGCGACGGCCACATCTGGGCGATGTTCGTGGACCCGGCACTGCACGGCCGCGGTTACGGCCGCCTGCTGCACGATGTGATGGTGGACTGGCTGTTCGCCCAGGGCCACCGCCGGCTGGACCTGGGCACGCAGCCCGACTCCCGCGCCGAGGCCTTCTACCGCCGGGCCGGCTGGCGGCCGCTGGCCGAAGGCCTGGACGCCCATGGCGACAAACGCTTTGAACTGCGCCTTGAAGACTGGAAACCCCATGCTGCCAACCCATGAGATCGAGACCGCCCCCAACCCGCGCACGGCCATCATCGTGTTGCACGGTTTGGGCGCCGACGGGCATGACTTCGTGCCCATCTGTGGCGAGCTGGACCTGCGCACCATCGGGCCGGTGCGCTATGTGTTCCCGCATGCGCCGGAACGGCCGGTGACGATCAACGGCGGCTATGTGATGCGGGCCTGGTACGACATCCTCGGCGCCGACCTCGTCAGGCGCGAGGACGAGGCTGGCCTGCGGGCCTCGCAGGCGGCCATCGCGGCCCTGGTGGACCGCGAGCGCGAGCGCGGCGTGCCGGCACAGCGTGTCGTGCTGATGGGCTTTTCGCAGGGCTGTGCGATGGCGTTGATGACGGCGCTGCGCTACCCCGAACGGCTGGCCGGCGCAGTGGGCCTGTCGGGCTATCTGCCGCTTGCCGGCACGACGGCGGCTGAGCGTTCGCCGGCCAATGCCGATCTGCCGGTCTTCCTGGCGCACGGCACGCAGGACGACATCGTCGTGCCGGCCCGCGGCACGGCCAGCCGCGATGCGCTGCGCGCACTGGGCCACGAGGTCGAGTGGCATGACTACCCGATGCCGCACTCGGTCTGCATGGAAGAAATCGCCGACCTGAATGCCTGGCTGCTGAAGCAACTGGGCTGAGTTCCAGCCGCTGTTCCTGCCGCGAGGGGCGGCACCGTTCAACGAAGATCAACAAGTCATGGAGCGTCTCGCCGAACAGATCGTCGACTGGCACAACCGTCATCCGCTCGCGCGGCGCGTGCGCGTGGACGAGGTGCACAGCATCGGCGTGGTGGCCCTGCCCTTCGTGCGCGCGTCGGCGCAGGCCAGCGGCGTGGTCGAGCCGGTGCTGACCGATGTGGTCAGCGCGTTTGATGCGATCCACGAGCACACGCCGCCGTCGCGCGGCGCCCTGCTGATGCAGCGGATGGCGGGCCTGATGCGGCGCCTGAACCGGCGCCCGCGCACGCAGTGGCGGGCCTTCAACGAAAAGTTCCTGCCCGGCCTGAGCCCGGCCCGGGTCGAGCGATTCGCGCTGGAGCATGGGTTCAGCGAGCCCCCCGCGGCGCCCGAGACCCGGCCCTGGCGCGTGGTCGTCATCGACGAGGCCGAGGCCGGCAAACACGAAGGCTGGCCCTTCGAGCTGTACCTGATGACCGCGGCCATCGACGCCAAGGCGGGTCGCAGCCGCCTGCTGGCCGGGCGGGGCATTCCGTCGCAGATCATCGGGCGGCGCATCTGGGACCCGCTGCGCCTGGGCGCCGCGGCCGGCGTGCTGTCCCTGGCCGCGGGCGGCCTCGGCCTCCTGCTCTGGTCGGACGCGCGGGCACCTGCCGCGCCGCAGGCGTCGCCCGCCGATGGCTCCGGCCGGCCGGCTTCGGCGCCGCTGCCGGCCTCGGCGGCGGCGCCCGCCGCGGCAGCCAGCACGGCGGCAGCCGCCGAGGCCGCGTCGGCGGCGGCATCCATGCCGGCAGCGATGGCGGCATCATCGCCAGCATCATCGCCGGGCGAGGCCGGTCAGCCTCCCGCGAGCGCGCCGGAGCCGGAGGGCGGCGCCTCGGCGGCCCCGGACATCCGGCCTCGGCTGGTGCAGCGGGTCGACGGCATCGAGCGCCCGCCATTGCTGCGCAGCGGCAAGCCCGCCGCCGCCCAGGCGGCCGGCCCGGCCTCGGCCGCAGGCAAGCGGCCCGGCCCCGAGGCCGGCAACAAGCCCGAGCCCGCGGCGGACCTGAGCCGCCCGCTGCCCGCCGACCCCTTGTTGGCGCGGATGGCCTCCAAGTCGGGGCAGACGGTGGTGGCGCTGGTGGGGCCGCCGGGCAGCAAGGCCGAGGCCGAGGCCCTGCTGGCGCGGATGAAGGCCGGCCTGGCCGGCGTGCATGGCGACCCGCAGGCGCTGCAGGCCGATGTGATCCAGACCCCGGAAGGCTGGCGCGCGACGGTCTGGCCCTTTGCCAGCCGCGAGCAGGCGCAGCTGATCAACGCGACGCTGGTGGCGCGCGGCATGAAGACCAAGGCGGTGAACTTCTGAGCCGCGGCTAACGCCTCAGCCCACAGGCCGGCGGATCACGAAGGCGCGCTTGTCGCCGCTGTCGAAGCCGCAGCGCTCGTAGAAGGCCCAGACGGCGGGGTCCTTGCGGCTGGTGGTCAGCACGACCTTGTACGCGCCCGCCGCCCAGGCCTGCGCGACGGCATGCCGGATGAGCGCCTGGCCATGGCCCTGGCCGCGGCAGGCGGCATCGGTGACGACGTTCTCGATGACGCCGTAGGCCCGCCCACCGCGGGTGAGGTTGGGGATGACGGCCAGGTTGCAGCTCGCCACCAGCACGCCATCGACAAACCCGCCAAAGTGCCGCAGCCCCGGGTGGCCGAACACGGCGCGCACCGCCTCGGGCGAGGGCGGCGCGTCACCCGGGTTCAGGTGCTCGTAGAGCGCGATCAGGGCGTCGGCATCGCCGAGGCCCAGGTCGCGCAAAACGAGCGCCGCCATCACTTGACTTCGAGCTTCATCGTGTTCGCGATGAAGGCCAGGATGTCGCTGCGCTCCTCGATGATCTTGGCGGTGGGCTTGCCCGCGCCATGGCCGGCGTTGGTCTCGATGCGGATCAGCTTGGGTGCCGGGCCGGTGTCGGCGGCCTGCAGCGTGGCGGCGTATTTGAAGCTGTGCGCCGGCACGACGCGGTCGTCGTGGTCGCCGGTGGTGATGAGCACGGCCGGGTATTTCACGCCGCTCCTGATGTTGTGCAGCGGCGAGTAGGCGTACAGGGCCTTGAACATCTCGGCGTTGTCGCTGGTGCCGTAGTCGGTGGCCCAGGCCCAGCCGATCGTGAAGTTCTGGTAGCGCAGCATGTCCATCACGCCCACCTGCGGCACCGCCGCAGCGAACAGCTCCGGGCGCTGGTTGGTGACCGCGCCCACCAGCAGGCCGCCATTGCTGCCGCCGTTGATGGCCAGCGTGGCCGGGCTGGCGATGTTGTTCTTGACCAGCCATTCGCCGGCGGCGATGAAGTCGTCGAAGACGTTCTGCTTCTTCAGCTGGGTGCCGGCATCGTGCCAGGCGGAGCCGTATTCACCGCCGCCACGGATGGACGCGATGACATAGACGCCGCCCATCTTGAGCCAGGTCGCCGCGGTGACGCCGTAGGTGGGGGTGGTGGAGATGTTGAAGCCGCCGTAGCCGTAGAGCAGCGTGGGGTTGCGGCCGTCAAGCTTGAGACCCTTCTTGGCGGCGATGAAGATCGGGAAGCGCGTGCCGTCCTTGCTGGTGACGAACTCGCGGCGGGTTTCGAACTCGTCGGTGTTGAAGGCGGTCTTGGGCGCCTTGAACAGCTCGACCTTGCCGGTCCTGATGTCGTAGCGGTGGATCTCGGTCGGCGCGGTCAGGCTGGTGTAGCTGAAGAAGGTGTCCTTGTCGTCCCAGCGGCCACCGAAGCCGCCGGCCGTGCCGATGCCCGGCAGCTTGACCTCGCCCAGGCGCTTGCCGTCGGCGGCATGCACGCGCACCAAGGTCGCGGCGTCATGCAGATAGCTCAGCAGGAAGCGGCCGCCAACGGCCGAGGCGCCGGTCATCGCATCAGGGCCTTCGGCGACCAGGGTCTTCCACGCGGCCGGGGCCGGGTTCTTCAGGTCGATGGCCACCAGGCGACCGCGGGGCGCGTCCCGGTCGGTCTTGACGATGATCTTGTCACCCAGCACCGCGACCGGGCGGTACTGCGCGTCGAACTGCAGCGTGACCGGCTGCGGCTTGCCGCCGGCAAACGCGCCCTGCGGCAGCGGCAGCACCATCAGGCCGTTCTTGCTGCCGCTTTTCACGACGCTGATCAGCAGCAAGCGGCCATCGTCGGACACCTCGGTGCCGAAGCGCCATTCCTTGTCATCGCGGTTCTCGGCGACGAGGACGTCCTCGGCCTGCGGAGTGCCCAGGCGGTGGTAGTAGAGCTTCTGGAAGTAGTTGGAGCCCTTGAGCGCCTCGCCCTCCTTGGGGGCATCGAAGCGGGCGTAGAAGAAGCCCTTGCCATCGGCGGTCCAGGCGGCGCTGCTGAACTTGACCCATTCGATGGTGTCCGGCAGGTCCTGGCCGGTGGCGAGATCGCGCACCCTCCAGGTCTGCCAGTCGGAGCCGGCGCCGGCCACGCCATAGGCCAGCAGCTTGCCGTCACGCGAGGGCGCGACGCCGCTCAAGGCCACCGTGCCGTCCTTGCTCAGCGTGTTGGGGTCGAGCGCCACCTGCGGCGCGTCCTTCAGCGAGGTGGCCGTGTAGAGCACGCTCTGGGGCTGCAAGCCGCTGTTGTGGGTCCAGAAATAGCGCTTGCCCTCGCGGAAGGGGATGCCGAACTTTTCGAAGTCATAGAGCTCGGTGTAGAGCTTGCGCACCGGCAGGCGCTGCGGCATGGCGGCGAGGAATTTGTCGGTGACCTCGTTCTGCTGCACGACCCAGGCCTTGGTGTCGGCGCTGTTGTCGTCCTCCAGCCAGCGGTAGGGGTCGGCCACCGCGGTGTCGTGATAGGCGTCGACCTGGTCGACCTTGCGGGTGACGGGGTAGCTGATCGATTGGCCCTGGGCGCTGGTGGCGAACAGGGCGGCAAGGGCGAGTGCGGACAGGGTGAGCTTCATCAATGGGGTCCGGGTTTCGTGAGGCGCGGATTGTCATCGGCAACCGCGGGGGGCGCCGATCGTCACATCGGGTTTTGCCGGGATGGTGCCGCCCGGGACGGCGGTCCGTCAGCTGCGGTAGTCGGCGTTGATGCTGACGTAGTCGTGGCTGAGGTCGCAGGTCCACACGGTCGTGCGGGCCGGACCGCGATTCAGGCCGACGCGGATCGTGATTTCGCTCTGCTTCATCACCCGCTGGCCATCCTCCTCGCGGTACTCGGGCCGGCGGCCACCGCGGCTGACGACATGCACATCGTCGAGGTGGAGTTCGATCAGGCCCTGATCCAGGTCCGCAATGCCGGCATAGCCGACCGCCGCCAGGATGCGGCCCAGGTTGGGGTCGCTGGCGAAGAAGGCCGTCTTGACCAGCGGCGAGTGGGCGATCGCGTAGGCCGCGAGCTTGGACTCGGCCTCGTCGCGGCCACCTTCGACCGTGATCGTGATGAACTTGGTGGCGCCCTCGCCATCCCGCACGATGGCCTGGGCCAGTTCCTGGGCCAGCGAAATCAAGGCGCTGCGCAGGGCCTGCGCCTCGGCACTGTCGAGCGCGGTGATCTCGGCATGGCGGGCCTGGCGGCTCGCGATCAGCATGAAGCAGTCGTTGGTCGAGGTGTCGCCGTCGATGGTGATGCGGTTGAAGGAGGCATCGGCGGCTTCCTTCACGAGCGGCTGAAGCAGCGCCGGCGCGATATGCGCATCGGTGGCGATGAAGCCCAGCATCGTCGCCATGTTGGGGCGGATCATGCCGGCGCCCTTGGAGATGCCGGTCAGCGTGACCGGCACGCCGGCGATCTCGATGCGGCGCGACGCGGCCTTCGGGACCGTGTCCGTCGTCATGATGCCGGCGGCGGCCTCGGCCCAGTGGTCGGCCTTCAGCGCCTCCAGCGCGGCGGGCAGGCCGGCGACGATGCGGTCGACCGGCAGCGTTTCCATGATGACGCCGGTGGAAAACGGCAGCACCTGCTCGGGCCGGCAACCGAGACGCTCGGCCAGGGCCTGGCAGGTCTGGCGCGCACGGGCCAGGCCGTCGGCACCGGTGCCGGCATTGGCATTGCCGGTGTTGATCAGCAGCGCGCGGATGGCCGAGCCGGCGGCGAGGTGCTCGCGGCAGACCTGCACCGGCGCGGCGCAGAAGCGGTTGGTCGTGAACACGCCGGCGACGGCCGCGCCCTCGTCCAGCGCGATGACGCTGAGGTCGCGCCGATTGGCCTTGCGCACGCCGGCCATGGTCACGCCCAGGCGCACACCGGGCACGGGCAACAGGGAGGCGGGGTCGGGGGCGGTGAAGTTGACAGGCATGGCGCGCTCAGCGAAGTCGGGACGGCGCGCCGATTGTAGGAAGCGGCGCGGCCGGGCGCCGTCAGCGCTTGCCGGCTTCGGCGAGCAGCAGCTTGATGTCGTCCGCCAGCGGCTGGGCACCGGCGCCGTAGCGGGCGTAGACGCGCACGCGGCCCTCGGTGTCGAAGATGAAGCTCGCGGCCGTGTGGTCCATTGTGTAGCTCTCGGGCGTCTTGCCCGGCACCTTGGCGTAGAAGACCTTGAACTCCTTGGCCGCGGCCTGGGTCTGCTCGGCGCTGCCGCGCAGGCCGACGAAGCTGGGGTCGAAGCTCGCGAGGTAGGCCTTGAGCAACTGCGCGGTGTCGCGCTCGGGGTCGACGGTGACGAAGATGCCCTGCACCTTGTCGCCGTCCGCGCCGAGGGATTTCTTGACCTCGGCCACCTCGGCCATCGTCGTCGGGCAGACGTCGGGGCACTGGGTGTAGCCGAAGAAAACCACCAGCACCTTGCCCTTGAAGTCCGCCAGCGAGCGGGCGCGGCCGTCCTGGTCGCTGAGGTTGAGGGTGCGGGCGTATTCGGCACCGGTGAGGTCGACCCCCTTGAAGGCCGGCCTGTCGGGGCCGGCCTTCTGGCAACCGGCGAGAGCGGCCACGGTCAGTGCCATGACGGCGGCAAGGGCAATGCGGCGGGTGTTCATGCGAGGTAATGGTCAATCAGCAGGGCTGCAAACAGCAGCGACAGATGCCAGATGGAGAACCAGAAGGTCCGCCGCGCGAGCATCTCCGAGTACGACAGCCAGAGGCGGAAGGCATAGCCGCAGAAGGCCAGGCCCAACGCGACGGCGCTGGCCAGATAGAACCAGCCGCTCATGCGTGCCAGGAAGGGCAGCAGCGTGGCCGCGAATAGCACCCAGGTGTAGAGCAGGATCTGCAGCCGCGTGTAGTCGTTGCCATGGGTGACCGGCAGCATCGGCAGGCCGGCGCGGGCGTAGTCTTCGGCGCGGTAGAGGGCTAGGGCCCAGAAGTGCGGCGGCGTCCACAGGAAGATGATCAGGCACAGCAGCCAGGGCTCGGGCCCGAGGTCGCCGCGCAGCGCGGCCCAGCCCAGCACCGGCGGCATCGCGCCCGAGGCGCCGCCGATGACGATGTTCTGCGGTGTCATCGGCTTCAGGATGACGGTGTAGATCACCGCATAGCCGACGAAGGTGGCGAAGGTCAGCCACATCGTCAGCACGTTGACATAGACCCCGAGGATGGCCATGCCGATACCGCACAGCAGCGCCGAGAACGCCAGGGTCTGCGGGCGGCTGAGCTCGCCCTTGGCGGTGGCGCGCCAGGCGGTGCGCTTCATGCGGGCATCGATGCCGTCTTCGATCAGGCAGTTGAAGGCGGCGGCGGCGCCGGCCACCAGCCAGATGCCGGCGATGGCGGCCAGCATCGTCAGCGACTGGGCCAGCGTGGGCAGGCCGGGCACGGCCAGGGCCATGCCGATGGCGGCGCAGAACACGATGAGCTGGACGACGCGCGGCTTGGTCAGCTGGTAGTACTGCTGCCAGCGCGGGCTGTGCACCAGGGCACTGGCGGTGGACGAGGAAGCCATGGTCAGGGATGTGCGCGCCCGGTGCGCGCGAGCAAGATGGTGAGCAGGCCCAGCAGCGCGGCAGCGCCTGCGGTATGGGCCAGGGCCGCGACGATGGGCCAGTCCAGCACGACATTGGACAGGCCGGAGGCCAGTTGCCAGCCCGCGGCAGCCAGCAGCCAGCGTGACCAGGGGGCCGCATGAGGGCGCAACACGATCGCCAGCGCGATGACGGCCGTGAAGACGACCAGGGCACCGAGGCGGTGGGCCATGTGGATGGCGGCCAGCGCCTCGAAGCCGAGGTAGCCGCCGTCAGCGCGCTGGCCGAGTTCGCGCCAGAGGCTGAAGCCCTGGGCGAAGTCCAGCTGCGGCCACCACTGGCCGCCGTGGCAGGTCGGGAACTCGTCGCAGGCCAGCACCGCGTAATTGGTGCTGACCCAGCCGCCCAGCGCGACCTGGGCCAGCACGAGCAGCAGCACGGCGGCGACCGCCGCACGCAGCCCCGACGGCGCCGCCAGCACCCGCGGTGCATAGGCCTCGCGCTGCCAGGCCAGCAGCATCAGCAGGCCCATGCCGAACAGCAGATGGAGCGTGACGATGGCGGGAAACAGCTTCATCGTGACCGTCAGCGCGCCGAATGCGCCTTGCACGCAGACCCAGGCCAGGGTCAGCGTCGGCCACCAGGGCGACGGCGCGGCCTCGCCGGCCCGCTGGACAGGCGCGCGGTGGTGGCGCCAGCTCAGCACGCACAGCAGCAGGATCAGCAGGCCCACGCCGCTGGCGAGGTAGCGGTGCAGCATCTCGATCCAGGCCTTGGCATGGGTGACCGGGCCGGTCGGCATGGCGGTCTGGGCGGCCTCGATGTGGGCATGGGCACCGACCGGGCTGGCGGCGCTGTAGCAGCCGGGCCAGTCCGGGCAGCCGAGGCCGGAATCGGTCAGGCGCGTGAAGGCGCCGAAGACGATGAGGTCGAAGGTCAGGAACAGGGCCAGCAGCGTCAGCGCGCGCAGCCGGCCCGCCGAGCTGCTGTCGCGCGAGCGCTGGCGCCACCAGATCAGCGGGCCGAGGGCGACCGCGCCACCGATCGCGGCCACCTGTCCGAGGGGAAGCAGCAGCTCGTTCATGCTCATCGACCCGGCTTGTCCCAGCTCGCGCTGGCGCGCAGCAGCTTGTCGAGGTCGGCCTTGAGCTTCTTGGGATCCGGCTCACCCGGCGCACGCAGCATCCAGCGGCCGAGCGGGTCGACGATGTAGAAATGCGCGCCCAGGGCCTGGCCGCTGGCGGGCTGCAGCCAGGCCTGCAGGCGCTCCTGGGGCACGCGCAGCACGGTGACCTCGGCCCCCTTTTGCGACAACGCGGCCAGCAGTTCGGCGCGCGGCTGGGCGGCGTCCGGAATCAGCCAGAGCTTGTCGACACGCTCACGCTCCTTGCCCAGCATCTCGCGCAGCTGGCGCTGCACATAGAGCTGGCGCTCGCAATCGGAGCCACAGCCCCCCGGCTGCACCGCGATCAGCAGCCACTGGCCACGCAGTGAGGCCGGCGCGACGGCCTGGCCGTTCAGATCGCTCAGCGGCAGGTCGGCGGGCATCTCGACCGCCGGTGTGATCAGCTCGCCATAGGCCTGGCCGCGTGGCTGCACCACGTAGAAGGTGAAATAGGACGCGATGACCGGCGCGGCACACAGGGCCAGCACCAGCAGCATCTTCAGGCGGCCGGCGCGTTGCTGCGTCGCGATGCGCGGGTCCGGCAGGCTGTGGACCGCGAAGCTCAGGGGTTCAGGGCTTGCGGAGCCGCGGGCGGAGGAGTTGGAACCAGACATAGAGACCGGCGATCAGCGCGCAGAGCGCGAACCATTGAAAGGCGTAGCCGTAATGCTTTTGAAGACCAAGGTCGGGCGCCGGCCAATGGCGCAGCAGCGTGTCGTCGGGGCCGGTGGGCGCGGTCTGCACGACGGTCAGCGGCAGCAGCGCAAGGCCGGTTTCGACGGCATACGCCGCCGGGTCGAGATTCTGCCGGATCGGCCCGGCCGCGCCGGGGCCAAGCTCGAAAAGCCGTGAGGGCGAGGCCGCCAGCCGACCTTGCACCTCGACCTCGCCAGCCGGCGCCGGCAACGGCGGCAGCCGGGTGCGGTCGCGCGGGTCGCGCGGGACCCAGCCCCGCTGCACGAGGATGGCCTCGCTGCGGCCGGTCAGGCGCAACGGCGTCACGACGAAAAAGCCGGCCTGCCCGTCCATCGGGCGGTTGTCAAGCCAGACGCTGCGCTCGGCGACCCAATGTCCGCGCAGCTGCACGCGGCGATGCAGCGGATTGCCGGATCCAAGCTCGCCGTTGGCAAGGGCCGGGCGGCCGGCTTCGGCGTCGACGGCGGCCTGCAGCGCGAGCTTCTGCTCGGCACGGTCGAGCTGCCAGACGCCCAACCGCGCGGTGAGGCCTGCGCCGAGCACGGCAGCTGCCAGAGCCCCTGCGGCCCGAGCGGTCAGCATGGCGATGCGCGGCGCGGATAATGCCAGCGCATGAGCTTTGTGATCCTGATCGCCTTCATCGGCATCCTTGGCGCACTGGCGTCAGCCGGCTTCTTCATGCTGCGCAAGGGCGGCGACAAGAAGAGCCCCAACATGGCCCGCGCACTGGCGGTGCGGGTCGGCGTGTCGGTGGCGTTGTTTCTGGTCATCCTGCTGTGCTGGAAGCTGGGCTGGATCCACCCGACCGGCTTGCCACTGAAGGCCTGACACGGCCGCAAGTAAAAAGCGCCGCGGCTGCGGCGCTCAAGCGGGGTTGCCCAGGGCCCTGGCTCAGAGCCAGTAGACGATGACGTAGAGGCCCAGCCACACCACGTCGACGAAGTGCCAGTACCAGGCCGCGCCCTCGAAGCCGAAGTGGCGCTCCGGCGTGAAGTGGCCCTTCATCAGGCGCAGCGTGATGAACAGCAGCATCAGCGCGCCGACGCAGACGTGGAAGCCGTGGAAGCCGGTCAGCAGGAAGAAGGTGGAGCCGTAGACACCGGAGCTGAGCTTGAGGTTGAGCTCGGTGTAAGCATGGTGGTATTCATAGGCCTGGAAGCCGAGGAAGGTGGCGCCCAGGGCCACGGTGATCCACATCCAGAAGATCGTCTTGGTACGCTGGCCGGCGATCAGGGCGTGGTGGGCGATGGTCAGCGTGATGCCCGAGGTCAGCAGCAGCGCGGTGTTCAGCGTCGGGATCGGCCAGGGGCCCATGGTGCTGAAGGCCTCGACCGTGCCGGCCGGTGCGCCGGTGAAGCCGGGTGCGACGCTGGGCCAGATGGCCTTGAAATCCGGCCACAGCAGCGCGTTGTCCAGGCTGCCCAGCGACGGCACCGAGAACACGCGGGCCCAGTAGAGGGCGCCGAAGAAGGCCGCGAAGAACATCACCTCGGAGAAGATGAACCAGCCCATGCTCCAGCGGAAGGAGATGTCGATGCGGTCGCTGTACAGGCCGCCCTCGCTCTCGCTGATGGCCTCGCGGAACCACTGCTGCAGCACGAAGGCCCACAGTGCCAGACCGCCGAACAGCGAGTACATGCCCCACTCGTGGCCGTTGACCCACTGGCCGGCGCCGAGGATGACGAAGAACAGGCCGATGGCGGCCATCACCGGGTGCCGCGAGGGCGCCGGGACGAAGTAGTACGGGGCCTTGCCCGAAGTGGTCACTGCCGACATGTCGTTCTCCTAGTTCTCGCTCATTCCAACCGATCCGCCGCCGGCCTCAGCCCGCGGCCACGCCGCTGCCGACGACCCAGCGGACCAGCAGCACCAGCATCAACACCAACAAGGCCGCGCCGAGCACGCCCGCAATCACCACATGCACAGGGTTGAGCCTGGCCATGTCGCGCTCATGATCGCGGCCCCGCCGCACGCCGAAAAAACTCCAGGCCACGGCCGAGATCGTCTGGCCCAGCGAGGCCTTGCGGCCCACGGCGTCCTTCAGATCCTGGCCGGGCGCACTCACAGTGCAGCCCCCCGGGCCTGGGCTGCCTCGCCGAGCTTGACCCCGCCCTTGCCGGCCACCTCGAAGAAGGTGTAGGACAGGGTGATGGTCTTCACGTCCTTAGGCAGCTTGGGGTCGATCACGAAGACGACCGGCCACTGCTTGCTCTCGCCCGGCTTCAGCGTGTATTCGTTGAAGCAGAAGCATTCGAGCTTGTTGAAATGCGCGCCGGCCTGCATCGGCGCGTAGCTCGGGATGGCCTGCGCGGCCATGATGCGGTCCTGCACATTCTTGAACTCGTACATGACCTGGGTGAGTTCACCCGGATGCACGGTGAGATGCCGCACCGCGGGCTTGAAATCCCAGGGGCCGCGGGCGTTCGCGTCGAACTCGACCGTGATCTCGCGGCTGAAGTCGATCTGGCCGTTGCCGTTGGCCACGCCCTTCTCGGCAAGCGCGGTCTGCTTTTCGGACAGCGACAGCACGTTGATGCCGAGCGCATTGCAGATGGCCTTGTAGAGCGGAACCATCGCATAGCCGAAGCCGAACATCAGCGCCGCCACGACGGCCAGCTTGGCGAACAGCTGGCGGTTGTCGCGGTGCAGGGCAGCGGCAAGCGACCGGAACGGCATGGTGGCGTCCGCCTCAGTGGCCGAGCATCGTCATCTTGACGACGAAGCCGACGCCGAAGGCCAGTGCCACCGTCAACAGGATCAGGGCCAGACGGCGGTTGGCCTTGCGCTGCTCGGGCGTCATTGGACCTGCCTCAGCCGATGATCTTGGTGGCCGCGGCATTCAGCTTGGGCGGCTCCTCGAAGGTGTGGAACGGCGCCGGCGACGGCACTTCCCACTCCAGGCCCTCAGCGGCTTCCCACGGCTTCTGCGGCGCCTTTTCGCCCTGGCCGCGCATCATCGGGACGACGACGAACAGGAAGAAATAGACCTGCATCAGGCCGAAGCCGAAGGCGCCGATCGACGCGATGGCATTGAAGTCGGCGAACTGCATCGGGTAGTCGGCATAGCGACGCGGCATGCCGGCCAGGCCGAGGAAGTGCATCGGGAAGAAGGTGATGTTGAAGAAGATCAACGAGCCCCAGAAATGGATCTTGCCGCGGGTCTCGGAATACATCACGCCGGTCCACTTCGGGCCCCAGTAGTAGACGCCGGCGAACAGCGCGTACAGCGAGCCGGCCACCAGC